>CAZUCZ010000009.1:0-33971 GCA_964618925.1 uncultured Candidatus Saccharibacteria bacterium
ATCACAATACCATATCCGAGCGCACCTACGAGGGTCACTGCGGCAATCACCACGAGGCGTTTGTTGTTTTTTATATTACTCAGCATAAAGTCCTATTCTAACAAAAAACAGGGCAAACTGCCAGTGACTATAAATAACTATCGAAATAAATCGCGTGACACGTATATCCACCAGGGTTTTTTACCAAATAATCCTGATGATATTCCTCTGCGGGATAAAAGACGGTAAGTGGCTCAAGAGTGGTGACGACTGGGTCTTTCCAGCGTTTTGAATCATTGACGATTTTTATAAAATTCTCAGCCTCTTTTTTTTCTTCGTCGTTAGCATAGAAAATAGCTGAACGATATGAAGTACCCTTATCATTCCCCTGTTGATTTAATGTAGTTGGATTATGGATTTGGAAAAAGAAATCGAGCAACTTTTTATACGAAGTGACTTCCGGATTATATTCTATCTCAACTGCCTCCGCATGACCCTCGTGGTTATGGTACGTAGGATTCTCGACACTACCCCCGGTGTACCCTACGGTCGTATTTACCACACCTGGTTGTTTTCTGATTAGATCTTCGAGTCCCCAAAAACATCCACCTGCAAAAACTGCTTTCTTGTGTGTCATATATTTTTATTATGCTAGGAAACAAGTTGAGTGCAAAATGGACAACGTTTTGCTTGAATAAATATTTCACTGACACACTCTGAACACTTCTTTGTGGTAGGCTCTACAGGATTTTCTCTTTTCGCTCGAGCGATCAAGATATTCATCGGCTTAATAACAAAGAAAAACACTGCCGCAGCAACAAGGATGAAGGACACGAGAGCGTTTAAGAAGTGTCCATACATAAATTGACTGCCATTGATACTAAATACTAAGCCACCAAAATCAGGCACCTTGGCAATAGCCGCGATCAGCGGCGTGAGTAAATCTGTGACAAGTGCAGTAACCACACTACCAAATGCAGCACCGACAACGACTCCGACAGCCAAATCAACCACATTTCCTCGTAATAAAAACGATTTGAATTCTTTTAACATATGTTTAATATAAATTAATAATTACAGACCATCATAACATATTACGCCTCAGGTTTTAAGTCACCTGTGGCAATGAGTAATTCCTTCAGATACCGAGAATTCCGCGCGAGTGGATAAAATAGTGATTTTTCCACCTCTGGAATGTTCTTATCTACTATCTCTTCTGTATCATTTTTCTTATTCGGTTTTTCTATTAATACAGTTGCCGATTTTATTAATGTGTCAGCATTCACCCATACAGCTTTTTCATGATTATCTTCAGAACCGCCTTGTTCGTTTTTCGTTCTATTTACGGTGATAAGATCTCTGTTAGTATTATCTGGCAAGCGCACCAGAAATAGATACACAATACGTTTGTATTTATTAATAATTTTAGGATTATCTTTGTCAGGGACTTGAAAATAAACGACAAAATCTTTATCTTTATCTTTTTTTATTTTCTCTTTTTTAAGATTTTGTATATCAAGACCGGTTTCTTCCTCTACTTCTTTCATGGCTGCATCTATCTGTTCTTCTTCTGTTGATTTATCTCCTTTTATGGGTTCCACCTTGCCTCCTGGAAATTCCAAAGCACCTGGATTTTTAGAATTAGCAGTTTTCTGAAGTAGTAAAAATTCACCTTTATGATACAGAGCCACGCGCACTGTTTCGACGACTTTGATATTTTCTTTATTTTCAAATGTTTCTAAATTCATGTTTCGATTATATCAGATCCAAAAAGAAAAGGCTGGCTTTTGATATATCAAAAGCCAGCCTTTCTAAAACCCAATACCAATCTATACTCGAGCGGTCTTCAAGACCTTTGCCCACCAGAGTAGCTGTGAATTCAACAGTTCTGCCTTTTCGGTAAGAGACGCAAACAAGTCTTCGGCTTTGGCTGCGCCAAATAATACTGGGAAGTATTGTTCACCATTGATATGCACCGCATTACGTATTGGTGCCATTTGCAATTCTATCGCATTCAAACGCAAGTGTTCGACTGCACGAGCCCCGCCGACACTACCATAGCTGACAAAACCCACTGGTTTATTGTTCCATTCTTGATACACCCAATCCATCGCATTTTTGAGTACTCCTGAAGTACCATGATTGTATTCTGGGGTTACAATAACAAATGCATCCCCTTCGGCAATCTTCAGTGTAAAACGTGCCACAGCTTCATTTTCATATGGCTTTGTTTTATATGAAGGACTCACCGATTCATTGAAAAATGGCATATCATAATCACGCAAGTCTAGAACCTCCACATCCACACCTTCTTTTTTCTTTAATTCCTCTGTGATCCATGCAGAAGCCTTATCACTAAAACGCCCTTCTCGAGTACTTCCTACGATAACTTTTACTTTTATCTTATCCATATGTTTTTTAAAATTAATATATCTAATAAAATTATTTCTTGGTTTTTGGCTTGAGTTCTTCAGAGAGACGCTTGAGCAAATGCATTGTGTATTCTGCATTGAGCGTGTATCGTACTTCTTGCCCTTCGCGGGTATCTTGTACCAGGTCTGTCTCTTTTAAAACTCGTAAATGTTGAGAAACGAGGGGCTGGGATAGTTTTGTTTTCTTTGCGAGTTCACCGACCGTTTTTGACCCAGAAAACAATGCCTCGATGATTCTATAGCGAGACACATTCCCGATACCCTTGCCGAATTTCTCCATTTCACCACATAAATCTTTCATATAAATATATTAGCATATTTGAATATATCTATGCAACTTTTATAGACTGAGGGTAGCAATAGCCAGATACGGCAGCATTTGGTAAAATATGTCCATGACCAAAAAAGGTGTTCGAGCTATTCATAGCTTACCGGTAGATTTCAAAAAAGCTCTTCAAGCTGACAAAAAAGCGTTCACAGTGTGGAATGACATTACTCCCCTTGCGAAGAACGAATGGATTTGTTGGATCACATCAGGTAAAAAAGCTGAGACGAGAATGATTCGTATTGAAAAAGGACTCTCGAAACTAAGAGGTGGCATGCGTCGTCCGTGCTGCTGGGCAGGATGCCCCCATCGCTAAGTATTATAGTTAATTTTCTTGGATACTTATAAACGCGGTGTCTTGGTCGTTGCCTCCATACACCACAGTGCCCCTGCCGTTACGTGCACGCAACCCATCGTCAGGTACAGAAATATCCCAAGATACATAGCCATCACTGACACCAGTGATGGTTGAATTGATATCCATTTCGAGAGTAAGTTCTGCACGATCATTTTCTCTAATCACATCGTCCAAACCAGAAAATACAATACTGTATCTACTATTGCTTTCTTTATCCCAATCACTCTTGTGATCAGCATTCACACGTCCGATCTCTCTCCCATCCAACAAGAGCCGTGCTTCATCAAACACATTCCAAGGTAGATCTTCACCTGTGCCGTACCCGGTAAACTTAAAATCAAACTGCACTCTGTCGAGTCTGACATCTCCATTGTCTGCATCAAAACGCACTTTGGCTATCTCAGCATTATTGTCGCCTTCTTGTGGGTCAGTATCGTTGCCAGCTCTCAGATCAAAGTTTTCGATATCACCATAGTCACCATTTACATTGGTATTACCATAATAATAACTACCATCACATCTCTGCCCTGTCAGCTCGGAATATGCATATCCTGGTAAACACCCTGGTATAGAGTTATATGATGAGAATCCATTATAGTTGTAATTTGACGTAGAAGCACCGAGTACTTGCCCCACCCCAAAAAGCTTGTAACACATATACTGATTTGCGTTATATACAGTGAGGGAGAAATCCGCCGGGCAGAGTTGCCTATAATAGGCATAATCCCCAGTATTATTCTGGGTATTGGTCGAATAGAAGAACTGCGCATTCGCCGTATTACTCAAAAAACCAAAGCTTAAAAGGAGCACACATACCGCAAACAGCCCATATATTAAATTTTTATTAAAAGTATTCATATATAACCGCATTATACCCCCTAATGCTAAATTGGCAATATACGTATTATTTAGTAGCTGAAAACTCCACTATCCACTCGATGCCGTATTTATCCCTGAACATTCCAGCATACGACCCCCAAGGTCCGTCACCCATTGGTCCTTCTACTATTCCCCCTCCTGAAAGTCCTTTGAACAATCTCTCTGCCTCTTCCTTACTTTCTGCGTTAATCGAAATCTTGCTTCGATTCTCATTCTCATTCACCTTCCCTAAAACTTCTGGGACATCATTACCTATCAAAATACTACCGTTACCGATTGGTAAAGCAATATACATTATTTTATTTTCATCTTTTTCTAATACAGAGAATTCAGCACTTGCAAGATCTTTGAAACGAATAATTTTTGCAAATTCACCACCGAATACTGATTTGTAAAATGTGAACGCCTCTTCAGCGTTACCGTTAAAATTAATCCAAGGATTTATTGTTGTCATGTGATAACAATATCAAATTGACTTAAATTGGTAAAGAGTTTTGCTTTCTGCCCAAAACTTAAAAATCAAAAGCCGCCTTTCGGCGACTTAAGATTTTTACGATGCTCCGAACCTGGGATGATGTTCGTAGAGCTATCTTGGTTGGTAATCAAGATATTCTTTAGGGAGCTCTATGTTAAACTTATTGCATAGCTCAGAAACTGCTTGTATATATTTATGTGGATGTTTGCTTATCCAGGGTGCGAGAAATTGAACCATATATTTCGGAGAAATACATCTGACTGAATATCCTTCTATTTTCCCTACCCCTGTTAACGATTCAGTCGGATACATAATACCACCCACAATCTCACCATTCTCATCTTTAATAAAAGCGTGTATATCTATTTCGTGACCTATATTATCTTGGTAAACTAAATTATAACCATTATCATCGTTTCTAATTTCCTTATAACCCTCCTCCTTTAAAAATTGCAGAAGTGAGTTTAAATCTTTATTATTAATACCAATATCTAAATCATTATGGTCTCGTAATTGCTTTTCCATTAATGCGTCTACGCTCCATCCACCATCTACCCATATTTGAATTTTTTTATCTTCTAATTTTTTATATAGATTTACTACATCTTTTCCTGTCATACTCATAAAATGATTATACTCTATTTATCAAATCAAAATAATACTTCAACATAAAGTCGTGATAAAATTTATTATTAGAAATATAACGATATATATTTCTTGTTTTACCTTCCGGCTCTTTGTTAAATTTTGTACATAATTTACTTATCTCTTCCTCATTTTCAAGAGAAAGTTTATATTCTTTAATTGAACCATCTTCAAATTTAAATATAAAAATTATTTCATTCTCCCCAACTACTTCATTCCAAAACCCTTTATTCAACTTTGTTTTAACAAGGTTAATATATTGAGATATTTTTTCTTTTGGAATTATAAGAGTTCGTCTATCTTTATTAATTTTCTCTTCAACAGTAATACCTAAATCCGTAATATCTTTATCTGTGATATTATCAGCCCCCATTAAATAACTTAAGTAAAAATTTTTCATAACCCTATTATAACAGGTTCGAACTTACTAACTAGGTAGGAAAAATAAACCTTGATAATTAATGTTAAAAATTTTGCTCCGAACCTGGGAGGATGTTCGGATAAGTATTATAAATGGAATTTCTTAATTTAACTTTCTCGCAATAAGTTCTACTCTTTTATTAAACATAAAATTATCCTCATCATCTTTTTGTCTTGCTTTTGTATTTCTTTCTGTAAAATTTAAAATTTCCCAACCTTCATATATTTTTAATATTTCTTCTTTTGTAGGATAAAAATTACCTTTAGTATCTACACTGGCAAAGTCTCCATCGGAAGTAAAAATTGCCATACTATTTATACCACCCGTTTTTGTATGTTCTTTTATTTCAGTGATTAATTTATAGGCTTTTTTCTTTGTAAGTTGATGTAACACAAAAGTGCAAACTATTAATTCATACTTTTCTTCTGATGTATTCAGGCTATCACTAACCTTTGCCTGAAGATTAGATAGCCCTAACTCTTTTGATTTTTTATTAATTAAATCAACACCAACCTGAGAAATATCTGTAGCTGTAACATTAAATCCTTTCTCTGCTAAAGCAATGGCATTGCGACCCTGCCCTGCTCCAATTTCTATTATTTTACTACCAACAGGAATCATTGAGGCTGCTTCAAGAACAAAAGATTCGGGCTCAGAACCAAAAACTTCTGGATTATGGCGATAGTGTTTATTATAATTTTCTGCTACTAGATTTTTTTCCATATTAAAATTCTACCACAGGTTCGAACTTCCTAACTAGGTAGGAAAATAACCGTTGTAAAATATAGTTAAAAATTTTGCTCCGAACTTGGGAGAATGTTCGAGGAGCTATTGTCAAAAATAGTTAAATACTATATTCCTATTCGAGCTTTAATAATATTCTCAATTTGACCTTCTAAGTCCTTTGAATTTTTATAACCATAACACTTATAATGCTTAACATAAAACTCCAAAGAGTTTCCTGTCTTATCATCTTTTTTATAAACATAGATTGGTTCTATTCCTAAACCAAAAGCGAAACCTGCTTCAAAAAAGACACTATTTCTACTTCCTGTTAAATCGATAACAACAAGTCTACTTTTCTTTATTTCACTTAAAGCTTTATCCATTATTCTTTCAGAAAAATGTTCGTCTTTGATACATTCAGGAATTAAGCCTGCTTTTTTTATTCCATTACTAATCGCCTCAATACTCTCATTCATTGATTCATCAAACCAAGTAGCAATAAAAACTTGCTTAGCATCGTTTAACTTTTTTTGAATGGGTTTATCTACTATCCCTAATTTTAACCTGTCGAGAGTAAACTCTCTTTTGGACTTAAGTTGTTGGATATTTCTTTTTATTTTTATTATTTCAGATTGATGCCAAGGAGTAAGATGCCCGAAAAGATTTCCATCTTCTAGATTACTAAGTTCATCTTGCAAATCAATTATTCTTGAATCAAAAAAATTTAATTTTTCTTCGTCCGACATTCTTCCTAGAAAGTCAAAAGGTTCTATATATTAGATTCTATCACAGATTCGAACTTCCTAGTGAGGTAGGAAAATAATCTTTGTAGAATATAGCTATCTTACTTAAGACCTTAAAGTATAACTATTATTGAAATACTTTAAAAATACTTTGAAAAATTAAAATTAGACCGCTCCAATCCATTTTTTCTACAAGCTTATGGTTAGTTTCACATTTTTTTAGCTTCTCTCTAAATTCATTTTGAACTTTTGCCTTATCAATTATTTCTCCTTGATACTGTTTTAAACGATTGTTATAACCTTTCCATTGCACAGGAATAAGTTTCTTTTTTAATTCTAAAATATCTTTTCCAAGATAAATTTCTATACTTCCAGCAAGTCCATTAATATCTAATACCGAAATGCCAGAAGGACCTTGCGTAGGATAGTTTTTTGCAAAAGGAAAATAAGGGTATTGTATTATCTTTATATTTGGTGGTATTTTTGTCCTTTCTAATGTTTTAATAGCATCCGTTCCAGCTGTATCATTATCAAAAATCGCAACAACTCTATTTGTAATACCTGAACCAACGAAAGACCTAATAGTTTCAACTAAAGCTCCAGAACCACCTTGAGCATTTGAATCGCTAAAATTCATAAATGAGTAATAATCAAAAAGGTGTGGGTATAATAAGCGAAGTGAGGATTCTAATATATATCTATCCGATGAACCCTCCGTAAGAATTATTATCTTTTCGTTTAAAGGATAATCTTTTTTTGCTGAATCAATTACATCTTTACATACTTCTTGATTTGGCTCATACCAACCTGAATTAATTAATTCTGTTAAATCTAATTCGACAATTAAATCATCAGAGCATGCCTCTAAAAAAATTCTAAGTATACTGTATATATCGCCACCAGGGTAATTATAAAGCGTGCCATAATCTATGTGATTCAAAATATACTTAACTAACTTTGGTGTTCCAGCCTTATATTCACTTTCTGTCCAGTAACTTATGAAAAGTTTGTTATCCATAATATATTTGAAGGCTTTTTGCCACGATTTAAAACTAGATTTTTTTAGTACATCTAAACCATACTCATATTCTTTGCGTAAATCTTCGTAACTACAATCTTCAATTTCTTCTTCTATTTCTGAAATTCTTTGTAGAATATCTTTTTCAAATTCAGTTTTTACTTTATTAATTGAGTAACCCATCACTTCTAGTCTATCTTTAATATTACGTACTGTATTTGAATATTTATAAAAAGTATGGAGCTCACCATCAATTTTCTTTTTAAAAATCTTCTTGTCACCTTCTCTAAAAATCATTGCCATTTCTGGTAATATAAAAGAAGTTTGGCTAATTACAGAATATTTATTTATATATAAATCAGCTTGTGAACTCATAGAGTTTTTATTTACTATCTATACTTACACCATACTTTAACTTAATTTCTTTTAAACGTTGTTTTTCTCCTAATGTTAAATTTTCCATAACCCACTCAAAACTATTAATTATGTTATCACTTACATGGTTCCATACAGTAAAAGACCCGTCATTATTTTTTGCTATTAAATTTAATATTTGTTGTACTGCAAGAAAGAGTTCTTCAATGTCTTTGTAAACAATAAAACGACGTTTTCTATTAATTTCTTGATGAGATACTTCTGTGTTTCTTAATTCTAGTAAAAAATTAATTTTAACTCCATGATTTCTTTTTATGAGTTCAATTTCCTTTATAAGATTTTCGTATTCTGAAGTAGAAATTTTTTGTTTAGTTAGGTCTATCAGCTTACCAAGACTAAAAGTGTCTTCGTATTTTTCTGCATCAAAAAATACAGCTAAGTCTGTAACAAAACTTTTATATGTACTATTTTGAACAGTATGAAAAAAATCCCAGTGTTTCTTAAAAACTTCCACATTTTCTTCAGCTTTATCTTTACCGACCTCATTTATATTCATCATTTGATGCATCTTTTTCCAAAGATAAAAAGCCTCAAGGGCAGTATACATTCTATCAGTGGTAATTTGAAAAAACTTTCTATTTTCTTCTTCCATAGATTATCTCTTCTTGTAGTGATAATGGTATTGACCATACTTAAGACCCCACTTAGGACACTTTGTACGACAAGTGTGCCCTCCCCGTTTATCAGTCCTTCCAGGATGAGCAAAAGAGATAGAAGGTGTTATAAGGGCTATGATTATTAAAATTAAGAAAATTTTTTTCACTGGCTCCGAGGGTAGGGATCGAACCTACGACCAATCGCTTAACAGGCGACCGCTCTACCGCTGAGCTACCTCGGAATGTATGAAACTCGACCTTTGTGGACCCTACAGGACTCGAACCTGCCACCTCCTCATTGCAAATGAGGCGCTCTAGCCAGATGAGCTAAGGGCCCAGACATAAAAGTATTTTATATTATTTCAATAAAAATGCAAATCAAAAATGGCTTAGTGATTCCTCACTCTCAATTATTTCAAATACGTCTCTATATTTTTCTTGTGTTCTTCGTAGGTCTTTGAACAATGAATTTGTCTATTTTTGTCGTGTAAGTAGAACAGGCAGTCAGTCTTTTGAGGGTTATATGCCGCTTCGATCGCTGCCAGTCCTGGGTTCGCGATAGGTCCTGGAGGAAAACCGGTATGGATATATGTATTGTAAGATGACGGTATCTTTTTATCTTCAGAATTCACTTCTTCCCACCACCCTGCCTCCTCGCTCCCTTTTGCATATTGGAGTGTCGCATCTATCTGCAGCTTCATACCACTAAAGATACGATTCCAAATAATTCCAGAAATGAGTTTCATGTCTGTCTTACCGTTCGACTCTCTTTGGATAATAGAAGCCACCTTGAGTGCAGTATCAGGGTTTAAAATATCTTTGGCTTTTGGTTTTTTGATTTTGCTTGTTTGTTTATCAAATTCTTCGAACATGGTCGCAGTTACCTCCGCAGGGGTCTCGTCTTTGCCGAGGAGATATGTTTCTGGAAAATAATGCCCTTCGAGGTTCCCAGAATTAGACGAAAGATGGATGTTGATAAAATCATTCTTTTGTTTTTCGTCCCAGCCGAGCTTGTCTGCCACGACTTCAGCTATTTCTTCTTTACGCAGTCCCTCTGGCACACGCACGATACGCACATATGGGTTTGCTAAATTGACATAAAAAGAAAGTTTGGTCAGTAATGCAGGGTCAATACCGTAGTAGAAGACCGTAAAGAATAGACTTCCGATAATCAAAATCAGAAAGGTAAAAAGATATCGTAATTTCATAGTAATATCATTATACAATTAAACACCCCAAAAAACAAAAACCCACCTTGCGGTGGGCTCTTGCGGCATATATATTGTTACGATTAAATATGAGGAACAACCTCACACTCACGCAAATAGTATAGCATATTCACAAAAAAAAGCAAGCGTGCTATAGTAATGCTGTAGATGTTGGATAGCTACTCCGATGCAATATCGGGGAGGAAAGTCCGAACACAGCGAGTTTCGAAAGAGATGGGAATGGTAGCGGGTAACCCCCGTGCATGGTGACATGTAGGTGCGAGCAGAGACGTCTTGGACTGAAAAGTTCAAGATATCCAGCAATGGATAAGTTCCGACGGTAACGTCGGAGGTGAAACGGCTAAACCCTTACCCCTGTGCAAGATCGTGCCCCGCCTCGGCGGGGAGAATCGCTTGAGTCCATGAGTAATTATGGACCTAGACAAATTGCTATCACTCCGACATGCGTCGGAAAACAAAATTCGGCTTATAGACATCTACACCAAAATGAAAACTCCGCTTTAAAAGGCGGAGTTTTCTCTTGGTCTATTTAATTTGAAATTAGTATATAAAAGATACACTATCCCCCTCCTTTATATGATATGTGTCGGAGAATCCAGAAGCAACTTCGAGTACGTATTTTGCATTTGTACTCGGACCATACGTCTCTGGGTATAGCTCGGGCTTCGCATCTTTCTTGATATACACCACATGCAAATCTTCAGAAATCCAGATCATATCGATTGCGAACTTCATATCCTTCATCCAGAATGCATACCGATCAGGGCGTTCAAATACAAACAACATCCCCGTATGATCTTGTAATCCCACACGCCCTGACAGCCCTTTACTCTGCTCATCTTGTGTTGTTGCCAAGTCGACATTCACCCGCGTTCCACCTAGATACACACTTTGTATTGTTTTTGATGTGCTGCTTTTTGTCGGGGTAGTTTTTGTTAGAGTTGAAGCTTGTACATGGGTCGAGATCGGTGTCGTTGGATCAGTAATCGGTACGGTATCAAATGTTTGCACAGTAAAATTATTTTGATTCCTAAAAATCGCAAAGACAATAAAGGTAAAGAAGAGTACCAACGCTATAAAACTTATGAGGATTTTTGTATGCATCCCAGTACTAAAATTTTAAATTGTTATTTTTAATATTCATGTGTTTTAATCAAAAATTTAGTACGGGACAAGTAATTACTTATGATCACCATTGGTCCAACCAAACATTTTACCAATCACGTCGGGGGTTTCTCGTTTGCGTACTACTTTTGTAGTTCCATCCTGAGCCACCACCTTGACCGGCAGAGACAGCAAGCAGTGGTGTGAGGAAAGTCCATCTTGATATGCACCAGTGTCGAGTATGGCGACGAGCTGGTTATCTTTGTCTTCGTGTATTTTTGGCATAAGGATATAGTTTCCTCCCGCAGTGTATTTATCATCAGAGTCGCAGGTACTGCCCGCAAACCATGTGGTCTTGAGTGAACTATGCATGTTATTACCAGGAATGACGTGGAATTTTTGGTGAATCGCCCACGTGTCTTTGAGGTCGTTCATAAACGAACCATCAACAATATACCAAGACTTTGCATTTGCTTTTGGGATAGATTTTTCTGACATCACAGAATACAGTGTGATCTGCGCAGGAGCCACTACATACTGCCCCCATTCAACGATAATATTTGGATGCTTGATGCCCGCTTTATCTGAAAGGTTTTTAAGTATTTTGACTATTTGGCTTGATACGCCTTTCGCAGTATAAAACTTTTTCTTTTCATACGGAATACCAAACCCACCACCAATATCGAGCGTGTCTAAATTTGGATGAGTCGCTTGTAATTCTTTATAGATAGTAAACGCGTGCTTGATACCGTCAAAAATACTTTTTTGAGTTTTAATCTGAGAACCCATGTGGTAGTGCATGATCTTGAGATTCTTCATCTTCCCGAGATCAAGTGCATCTTTTTCTGAAAGCCCAAAACGGTCAAATTTTTTATCCCAATGAGAATCAGCTTTGACATTCAAGTCCACACGCACTCCGATGTCACCTTTGTATTTTGAAAGTCGGTCCACTTCGTCGAGTGATTCCATGATCGGTACGATGTTCATCCCCTTGCCGCGAAGTTCTTCGATCAGGTCGAGATACTGCTCAGTCTTTGGACCGTTGCAAAGTACGCGGATCTTACTGTTGAATTTTTCACCTTCCCAGAGCTTCTTCACGATCCACAGCTCATTTGCAGAGGTAGACTCAAGATTCGCCCCTTCGGAGATGAGTGGTAAGATAAATTCTTTATTCTGGTTCACCTTCATCGGATAATGATACGAGAACTTACCTTTATAACCGAGGATCTTTATGTATGCTTGGAAATACCCAAGTAGGTCTTTCAAACGATCTTCGATGATGAATGGAAATACCACCTGAGTCGGTGTACCGTATTTTTTAGCAATATCACGAAGATTGTATACGTGGTTCCCTTCGGTGGCGATAAGCTCACCGTCTTTGTTCACATCAAAAAACTGAGTGTTGAATTCTTCAGCACCGAGTTTCCAAAACTTCCTCCAGTTCTTACCTGGCTTCTTTGTCTTTTTTATTTTTTTTGTTTTCTTTGGTTCCATTTTTTTATGTCTCTTTTTAATGAAAACAGTATACCAACCTGACAAAATAACACAATGGTTTTTAGGGCAAAACTTACCCATAGAGCACTTTTTTTATTTTTTCAATTATACACCTAAAATACATTTTTGTCAATATAACGCATACTCGAGAGCTGCTTCGGCTAAAATCTTTGTTGAATCAAAGACCATAACATCTGTGTCTGCTTGTGATATCGCAAGTGGTATCTCCGTGCATCCTAGAATGACAGACTCTGCCCCGTCCCCCACCATCCTCCCGATAATTTTTTTTATCTGTTCTGTTTCAATGTCGGTATTTTTTCCGCCCATAACTTGCAGTATCACGTTATTCAATGCAGCTTGTTCTGCTTCATTAGTTTCAATCGATTCAACTTGATGCTGGGCGAGCTCTGTAACGTATAGCTGATGATGCTTGGTCGACTCTGAAGTAAGTAGTCCGACCTTTTTGTGATTTTTCTCTACCACCTTTTTCGCAACTTCTTTTATTAAAGATAATACTGGAATAGATACAGATTTTTGCACCGAACTATGTAATGCATGTATCGTATTGCACACAATCACAACAAAGTCTGCCCCAGCTTTTTCGAGGCTCTGTGCAGCCACTTCGAGCTGCTTGGTTGCTGTTTCTTCGATAAAATTTCCATTCTCATCAAAATCTTCAAGTGGAAGATTATACAATATTATTATTGGATACTCATTGTCTTGAGTAGCATTATATTTTTGCTGACATATTTTAAGTACATCGTTATAATATTTTGCACTCGCCTCGGGACCCATGCCCCTATCACGCCTATTTTTTTACTAAATGTATTCATATAATTTTAAGTTAAATTTGTAAGAATCTTGCGGAGTTTTGATTTGGTAAAAACAAAACTCCGCAAGATGTAATGCCTAACCCTAAAGATATCTATAGGTATCTTTAGAAGTAAACAAAATGACCTCCATTGTAATTCCAGGCAGAATCTTTGAAACAACCTGTATAGTTTTTTCTTGTTGCGATAAGTAGAATTCAGGTAAAATGTTCACTATTCGATCGCAACCAGAAAGCTCCTTTTTCTTAAGAGTTAAGCAAACATCCAACATAACGCATGTCGGAAAATTGTTTTCATGAAATAATTTAATTCCAGAAAAATATTTTCCAGTCTTGGAAGTCTTTATTTTTTCAATGCTATGCAAGACTGTTTCTGCTTCTTTGATAAGGGTTGATTCATGGATCACGATGTCGAACCCTTTCTCGTGCTCCTTTTCATAGGGGAAAGTTTTCCAGTCATTAATTTCTTTCTTCATGCTCTCACTGCCACCCCTACCAATACAACTCCACATCGTATCCTCAGGAGCATCCTCCCACATCACGTGTTCTGCTTCCCTCTCTGCGGCAAACATATCTTGGAGTCCATGAACGTCATCAATAAACAACATTGTGATATCGTTTGAATTTTTTATTTTATCGCATATCTTTTTTCCTATTAAGGAATACTTTGTTATGCCTTTTACTGCATAATAATGTCCAGCTTCAATTAAAGTTTTCATTATTCTTCTCCTATTAACTTTTCAAAGAACCTTTACAAAAGGAAGGCTCGAGCTCCTTTTCTTTCGATTGAAAGAACAAAAAACAACCTCTCTTGAGGTTGTTTTTGAAAGCTTGCTTTGTTTTTATATTTTGATGGAGATAATTACAAACGCTCTGAAACAACCTCAAGTTGTGGGGTTGTTCGTCGGCGGTTTTGTGCGGTTGTAATGTTATATTTCATAACTACTAAAATAGTACGGCATTCTACAAAAAATGCAATTGTGGATAACTACTTTAAATATTCTGCCAAGAAGGCATCCCGGAATTCAAAAAAGTTTTCATCGAGGATAGACTGGCGGATTTTTTTTACTAAGTTGATTATAAAATATAAATTGTGCATGGTAGCAAGTGTGCCTGCGAGCATTTCCTTGCCGTGGAACAAGTGTGCTATATATGCACAGGTATAATTTTTACAGGTATAGCACTCGCAATCTTTTTCAATCGGATTAAAATCTGCACGATATTTTGTATTGGTGATATTTATCTTCCCTTCTTTAGTATAGATCATGCCATTTCTCCCGAGACGTGTGGGAAGGACGCAGTCGAACAGATCCACACCATTTTCAATACCCATAAATAAATCTTCTGGCTCACCGATACCAAGGAGGTGGCGAGGCTTTGCTTCAGGTAGTATTTCGTTCACCCACTTTACCGCGGTCGACATGTCTTCTTTAGCAAAACTACCGCCGATACCAAAACCATCAAAATCAAGCGCCCCGATAAATGCTGCAGATTTTTTTCTCAAATTTTCATCGCGTCCTCCTTGTACGATGCCAAATAAAGCTTGAGGAAAATTCAAAACAGTGCTTTCTTCGACATTCGCATCCAAAGCTCCGTCAGTCATTTTCAGGACAGAGTGCGAGTCGTGAGAAAGCACTTGTTTTGAATTTTCTAATTTTTTATGTTCTTCAAGTGAACGCTTTGCCCACGCATGAGTCCGCTCGAGTGCTTCTTCTTGATACTTGAGGTCTTCAGCAGGGCTCGTACATTCATCAAATGCAAAAATAATATCTGCACCGAGATTGTGTTGAATCTGAATTGATTTCTCTGGGGTAATATAGTGCACAGATCCATCAAGATGAGATTTAAATGAAACTCCATCATTCCCTATCTTGGCGAGTCGTGGTGCATCTGAGTCATCGAACCGTTCAGGAATCATAAACGACGGCTCAGTGACTTTCACAACTTTTGATATATCTTTCCCATAGGCAGCGCCAAGAGAAAATACTTGGAATCCTCCTGAGTCAGTCATCGTCGGACCATGCCAATTCATAAATTTACCAATACCCCCAGCGTCACGCACTATCTCATCTCCTGGTTGCAAAAAAAGATGGTAGGTATTACCGAGCACTACTTCTGCACCAGCCGCGCTGACTTGCTCAGGTGATACAGATTTCACGGTTGCCTTGGTGCCCACTGTCACAAACGCCGGTGTGTGGATGTCTCCATGAGGTGTAGAGATCACCCCTGCTCTGCCGAGAGAGTCTTTTAATTTTTTTTCTATTTTAAATTCCATATAGTATTAATTAACGACTTGTACAAACTTGATACTCTGAATATTAAGAGGAGTCACGAGCAATGCCTTCTGGAAACTTTCACGTTGATCAGAGATAATCGTCTCGACAATACCGACTACATACGGCTTGATGCCAGGTAATACGACCTGATCATATTTGAGCACAGTAAAGTCTCGCGGTAATAGCATTTCGAAATTCCCACCACCACGTCCGACTAATTCCAAAGAAGTATCCTTGCCACTCAATACGACTTGTGTCTTTTCTCCGCTATTTGAAAATAAAATAACTTTAGACGTATGTGCATAGACTTCTGCGATATACCCGATCGGTATATCACCAAGTGCAAAAACTTTATTCCCTGACTTAAGTCCATGGTCAGATCCAATATCTATAAGGAGTGTATCGTATGCACTTTGATTAGGCTTGGCTAAGATAGCACCCAAGACCATGTTCGCGTTCTCGGGTTTTCTACTTAATATATTTTTTAGGTCAGTATTCTCAGCCACCACTGAGGCGTAGTTCGCACGATCCGCCATACTCTCTTCTATTTGTGCCTTCAGAGCGAGGTTTTCATTGTTAAGAGAATTTTTAGAAACAAAATACGCACCGAGTTTTTGTAATCTACCTCCAAACATATTTCCCGAAGCAACCACTGGATGAAATACAACCTGGGCAACATATGAAAACCCATTAAAGAGAGGTGTACGTAGCAACACTAATAATAGGATACCAAAAATCCCGACAGCGATCTTTACATATTTATTGCGTTTTGTTTTTTTACCTTGGAGGTAGTTCATGGTTGTTACCGATGAGAACGTCTTTATAAAAATTTATATCATCGAGTATCACTCCGGTCCCACGTGCCACAGCAGAGAGTGGATCTTCGACTACATATATAGGTATTTTTAATGTATCTTGGATGTATTGCCCGAGACCATTGATCAGCGCACCACCGCCAGAGAGCGTGATACCTGTCTGCATGATGTCAGAGAGAATTTCAGGTGGAGTAGATTCGAGCATGTCTTTCACCCCGTCGACAAGTTCTCGGATCGACAGTGCGAGCGCTTCACGAATATCAGAGTCATTCACCACCACCGCACGAGGTAACCCCGTCAAAAGGTCTCGTCCATGCACTTGGGTTTCCATATATACACCCGGAGACACTGAACCAATAGCGATCTTTACCATCTCTGCGGTGCGTTCACCCACCAAGATCTTAAACTCATCACGCATGTATGTAATGATGTCATTATTGAGTCGATCTCCTGCTATTTTTAAATTTCTTGATTTGACGATACCCCCGAGAGAGATGACGGCGATATCTGTGGTCCCTCCGCCGATATCAATAATCATAGAACCGACAGCATCCTTGATAGGAAGCCTCACTCCAATAGCCGCTGCCATAGGCTCTTCAACGAGAAAGACTTCACGTGCCCCCGCAGAATGCGCCGCATCGTATACCGCACGCGACTCAACATTGGTCGTACCAGATGGTATACCGATCACCACACGAGGACGAGCGAACTTCTTAGACATTTTGTTTGCTTTGTTGATAAGGTACGAAAGCATTTCTTCGGTCACCTCAAAATCTGAGATAACACCGTCGACGAGTGGACGCACCGCACGGATGTGTCCTGGAGTACGTCCAAGCATTTCTTTAGCTTTGGCTCCAACAGCGAGAATTTGATTTGTCTTGATATTTACGGCAACTACAGAAGGTTCGTTGATCACGATACCGTGACCTTTCAAATACACCAAGGTGTTCGAAGTACCCAGATCAATACCAATATCATTTGAAACTAATTTATAAAATTTATCGAACATAATACAGCTAATTCTTGTTGGTTAACATTTTCAGTAATTCATCCAGATTTACGACCTGCCCTTTTTCTTCAGTGCGCTTTTTTAGTTCAATACCATTTTCTTTGATACTTCTCTGTGAGACAACAGCTCGATACGGCATACCGAGAAGGTCTGCATCGGCAAACTTTTCTCCTGCTGACATCCCTGTCCGATCATCAAATAAAACTTCTACGCCATTTTGTACCAGTGCATCGTACACCTTATCTGCTTCCGCCAACACAGCCGCGTCTTCACCAAGAGAAAGTAAATGCACACGAAATGGAGCAATAGATTCGGGCCAGATCATACCTTGATCATTCGCCAAAGTTTCTACCACAGTACCCATAAGACGAGTAGTGCCGATACCATAACATCCGACGATAGGAGTTTGAGCTTCACCGTTTTGATCAGTATATGTATATTCAAAACTCTTTGGGTATTTTTGACCGAGATCAAACACATTGCCCACTTCAGACGCACGTCCTTTTTTCAATTTACCTTTACCACACTTGGGGCAATCATCCCCTTCAGGTACTTTTGAGACTTCTGTATTTGCACAATGAGTGCATTCTTCACAATATAGAATATCGTCTTCTCCAGCACTCGTAAGCACCATAAATTCATATGATAGTTTTTCTGAAAAGCTTCCACCAGACGCTTCGGTTACTTTTGCATCAAGTCCAGCACGTTTAAAGATCTTTAGGTATGCTTTTTTAGCAATTTCATAGAAACGATCAAAATCTTCTTGAGTAGTATGGAAACTATACATGTCTTTCATACCAAATTCTCGTCCACGCATGATGCCACTCTTAGCGCGAAGTTCGTCACGATATTTTTGTCCGATTTGATACACTGCGACAGGAAGATCTTTATAAGAATTTGCGTACTCTTGTACGATTGGTGTCACGATCTCTTCCTCAGATTGCCCGAGAGCATATTCTTTTTCTGTACGACTTTGTAATTTGAAAAGCACATCAACATTGTCCCAACCACCAGTCTTTTTCCAATTCTCACTTGGGTGCAAAGTCGCCATCTGGATCTCTTGTCCACCGATCGCATTCATCTCTTCTCGAATAATATTTTCGATTTTATTGAGCACACGTAATCCGAGTGGTAAATACGAGTATACCCCTGCCATTTCTTTATGCACAAAGCCCCCACGGATAAGGAGTTGAGCATTTTTAGATACTTCATCACTTGGAGCTTCTTTTCGGGTTTTTGTAAAAAGTTTAGATTGTCTCATAAGGCTTATCTTACCTGAAAAAACACATAAGGTCAAAGAATGCTTTACCAGGACCTAAAATTTGCCAAAAAGGCTACTTTCTGCTAGAATAACGAGATGCAAAAAGGAAATACAACCAAGGAAAACAACGATACAATCGTTGAAGAAATGTTCAAAGCTGGAGCACATTATGGCTACAGCAAGACCCGAAGACACCCTTCGGTTTCTAAGTACATATACGCCACTAAGAATAAAGGCGATATTATCGACCTAGAAAAGACAAGTGCACTACTCGATGAGGCTACTACATTCATCGAAACCCTCGGCAGAGAAGGTAAAACCATTCTCTTTGTTGGTACAAAGCCCGAAGCTCGAAATGCAGTCAAATCAGCAGCAGATTCACTCAGTATGCCATATGTCGTAGAGCGCTGGATCGGTGGTACCATCTCAAACTTTATAGAAATCAAAAAAAGAATCACTGAATTAGAAAACTATCAAAAAGATAGCCTTATGGGTGAGCTCGATAAATACACCAAAAAAGAACGTGTTGTCCTCGCAAAGAAAATGGAGAAACTTTCACGATACTATTCAGGTTTGATTGGTTTAAAAAAGATACCCGATGCACTCTTTATCATAGATGCTAAGAACGAGCACATCGCCGCAACAGAAGCAAAAACATCTCATGTGCCTGTTATCTCTCTTGTAAACTCTGATTCAGACATCCGTGGCATAGACTACCCTATCGTAGCCAATGACGGCGTTATCCCATCTATCAAATTTTTCGCAAGTGCGGTAGCTGCTGCATACAAAAAAGGTACTCTCTCAACTCCTAAAAAAGAAGAAGTAAGTGGTTCTAAAGACGTTAGCTAACAAATTACTAATTAAATAATCTTCAGTTAAACCCCTGAAGATACAATAATCTATGCAAATAACAACAGAACTTATAAAAGAATTACGAGATGCTACTGGTATTTCTGTAATGCAATGCAAGCGTGCCCTCGAAGAAGCTGAAGGAGATATGAATAAAGCATTAGCCATCCTTAAAAAGACGAGCTCTGATATTGCCCTCAAAAAGGTAGGACGAGAAGCTAAAGATGGTGCGGTATCTATCAAGAGCGCTCCGGGTAAAGCTGTATTAGTCTCTCTTCATTGTGAGACTGATTTCGTATCCAGGAACGATGACTTTACAAATCTCCTCCAAAAACTAAACGACATGGCACTCGCTGATGGCGTAGAGAAAATGAAAGAAGGCTCAAAAGACATGATAGACCCTGTGATCCAAAAAACAGGCGAAAACATCCAGCTCGGCGATGCATATGAGGTTTCTGGTGATGTTATCGGTACATATATCCACAACAACAAGTCTGGTGTCATCGTAAGCCTAAATGGCGGCACCGAAGACCTCGCTCGTGATATCGCTATGCATATCACTGCGATGAAGCCTGAATACATGACTGCAAGTGACATCAACGACGATGCAAAGAAGACCATGAATGAAATCTTTGAAAAAGAAGTGGCAAGCATCGACAAACCAGAAGACATCAAGAAAAAGATGCTCGAAGGCAAGATGAACACATACTTTAAAGAGAAGACCCTTCTCGAGCAACCATTTATCAAAAATGGTGATGAGACAGTGGGTCAATTACTCGAGAAAGCAAAAGCAACACTCAAAGAAGTAAAACGATATTCGATATAAAAGTAAACTTAAAATATGATATATTTTATCCTCACTTTATTTTTTGCATCACTCATATCTATCCTTTTTATGATTAGTCGAAAGCTAGTCGCTATTAAGAATCATCAGATTGAAGTACCTGAGGGTGCATTGTTCGAAATACCATACATAGAAGAAGTAAAAGATATCACCATAGAAAGTATCAAGAAAACTGAACACATGGTGCTCGTATTTATTGTAAAATCATACATACAATTCTCAGCATTTCTAGAAAGAAAATACGGGGAGTTCGCAATGCAGCTACGGCAGGCACATCGTAAAACTCTCGAAAGCAATATTGCTGCCGAAAAAGCCGAAGTATCGAAATTCCTCAAATTGATCTCTATCTACAAGCAAAAAATTAACGAGATAACACACCACATCAAAGAAGAAGAGAGAAGTTTGTAATAGTTGAATTTTATGTTAGTATGATACATAGTTATTTTTAAGTAAAAATACAAGCCGGAATAGCTCAGTTCCCGCCAAAGGCGGATAAAGTACGAGCAAGCTTCGGAGGAACGGGACATTTACAATATAATATAAAATAAGCCGGAATAGCTCAGTTGGTAGAGCAACGCTTTTGTAAAGCGAAGGTCGTGGGTTCGAATCCCTCTTCCGGCTCCATATAATTTTAATTTTTAAAGAAAATTAATCTTAAAACTATACATACCCATCCCGCAGACACCCTGTAGGGTGCTGCCTATCTCTTTGGTACCTATATCTATGACTTCTTCTCCTGTTGGAGGTAAAATCTTTCTATAGTTAATAGAATTTATAACCAAAGAAGATGAACAGTCATAAGTACCATTTGTTTTTACAATTAACTTGGTAGGGATTCCTCCTTTCGCAGAAGAAATTTTTGGAGAATATCCACCACCAGCATTTATGGTTATATACTGAATACCATCCCTAACTTCTAAATTTTGTACAGAATTCGAAGCCAAGTTATCTGTTTTTGAACCAACTATAAATATAGTTGCTATAATCCCGACAAGAAGAATGGTTATTACTATAAAGATGGTTTTACTTGAACTATCTGATTTATTTTTATTTTTATTGCTCATATATTAAATATTAAATAATGGATTTATAATGCCAAGCCCTGCTAATCCCGCTAATAATGCAAACAGACCAAGTCCTATCACCACCACTCCCGCAGATTTGAAAAATAAGGGTGCATGTTTTCCCTGTGCAAATGAGGCTGAACCAAACGACAACAACAGAAGCATCGGCAGTGTTCCTAATGCAAAAGAAAGCATTATAAGCACCCCAGAAGCAAAAGAGCCGCTACTGAGAGCTGCAAACTGCATCGATTGAGTAAAACCACATGGTAAAAAAAATGTACCAACCCCAACAAATATCGGTGCTAAAATTTTATGTTCTACTTTTCTAAAGAAATTAAATATACCAGAGGGTAAAGTAATTTTATTTTTTGCAAACACTCCGACTAAATTTAAACCAAGACATATCATAACAACAGAAGCGAGAATTCCTAATATTGCAGAGAAAGTGAAGCTTATACCTATCTTATTACCCACCAACCCAAGAACTCCTCCCAGCAAAGCGAAACTAAATAATCTACCTATATGGAAAAGTATAAAAGTTTTCGTATCACTCACATCGTCTTCAGACATCTTGGCTGAAAGAGAAAGAACTAATCCACCCACTATAGCCAAACAACTAGAAACAGATGCTATCAACCCAATAATGAAAGCCGTTGCGGGTGTTACAACACCGCCTATTCCTAAATTTAAAATTCCTGATTTTTGTAGAAGAAAAAATAACACCAGAATACCTAATCCTAAAGGTATAGCTTTCCCTATGACACCGTCGTTTGTTGTTTCTTCACTTTGTTTTTCAACTGAAAGCGTGTATCCGTTCCCCTTTATTTTGCTTGTTAAAAAAGCCGCCAAGTCTTCTATGTTTTGACCATCTTCAGTTTCAATTTCTACAGTTTCTCTTTTTAAATCAACTTTAACATTTTTTACTAACTCCTGTTCGCCTATAACATCTTCAATTAATATTTTGCAAGATGCACAATGCGTACCGGAAACATGTAATGTATATTTTTTCATAATTATATAACTTAATACAATATAATTGGTTCACTCTTTCGATATAATTAAATAAACTTATTATATCTCATTCGTTGCCAATTATAATTTTATACTTTTAATTCTTAAGGAATTCGATACTACTGACACACTAGACATAGCCATAGCGAAACCTGCAAATACTGGAGAAAGAAGCCATCCAAAAATTGGATAAAAAAGCCCAGCAGCAAGAGGAATACCAACAATATTATATACGAAAGCCCAGAAAAGATTCTGCTTTATTCCACGCATTGTTATTTTAGAGAGCTTAATAGCTTTAACTAGTTTTGAAATATCACCCCCAAGAAGTGTAATGCCCGCAGATTCTATAGCAACATCAGTACCTGTACCCATAGCGATACCTACATCCGCCTGAGCAAGGGCTGGTGCATCATTAACTCCATCTCCTGCCATAGCTACGATATGCCCCTCTGACTGCAATTGTTTTATTTTCTCTAATTTATCAGCTGGCAAAACATTCGACAATACTTCATCTATACCTACAAGTGAAGCTATGTACTGTGCTGTATGTTTATCGTCCCCGGTAACCATAACTACTTTGATACCAAGTTTATGTAAATTTTCTATAGCCTGCTTTGATTCACCTTTTATTTCATCCGCCACCATGACAAAACCTAAAACTTTTTCTTTTGTTGAAAGTATCACTTGTGTTTTGCCTTGAAATGTATATTGTTCTAATTGCTTATTATCAAAAGATAGTCCGAGTTCTTGTATTAATTTTGTATTACCAGCAAAATATTCCTTTCCATCTATCAACCCTTTTAAACCCTTTCCTTGTATACCCTCAAAGCCTAAAACTTCTTTAATTAATATATTTTTTTCTTGTCCATAATTAATAATTGCATTAGATATTGGATGCTCAGATTTTTTTTCCAAAGAAACAAGTAAAGACATAAAGTCATTATCACCTAGATCGGATAGGTTTTTGATATCTACAAGGGTAGGTTTACCTATAGTTATAGTACCGGTCTTATCAACAATAACCGTATCGACTTTGTGAAGTTTTTGCAGTGTTGCAGCATCTTTAATCAGGATACCTTCACGAGCTCCCTTGCCCACGCCCACTATTATTGCTGTAGGAGTAGCAAGTCCAAGAGCACAAGGACAAGCAATCACTAAAATTCCCACGAAAGAAACCAGTCCAAAAGATAAAGCTTGGGAAAAACCGAAATATTGAGTTCCAATAATAAGCCATAGGACTAAGGTTAGAAACGAAATAGTTAAAACAACTGGCACAAAAATACTAGATATTTTATCTGCCAAGGCTTGTATTGGAGCTTTGCTATTTTGTGCCTCTTCTACCATTTTAATTATATGTGCCAAAAGAGTTTCAGAACCTACTTTTGTAGCTTTAAAGGTGAATGACCCCGTAGTATTTATGGTTCCAGACACTATATTATCTCCTATTTTTTTTGAAGCAGGCATTGGTTCGCCTGTTACCATGGATTCATCTACAAAAGATTCTCCTTTAGTTATTATTCCGTCAACTGGTATTTTTGCTCCAGGTTTTACTATTATTAGATCACCATGGACGACTTGATCAACTGTGATTTCAATTTCTTTACCATCTTTAAGAATAAGTGCTGTTTTTGCTTGAAGATTCAAGAGTTTCTCTATCGCATCTCCTGTTTTTAATTTTGAACGTATCTCTAAATATTTTCCTAATGTTATAAACGCAATCACGACGATAGCAACATCGTAATAATTTTGAGTCACATCTATAAAAGGTTTTAAATTTTCTTCAAAAGCACTCACAACAAAACTAAATAAAAATGCAACAGATGTGCCGAGACCAATAAGAGTGTCCATATTTGCCTTACCATAACGCAAGAAACGATAAAATCCGAGCAGGTACGGCTTGCCAACTACAAATAAAGTATATGTAGCTAGTATTGGTAGCAGATGATGGAAAAATTCACTCCAAAAATAAGACATTTCGGAAATAAAATTAAATTTCGCTAACACATCCCACACCATCATAAAAATACTTACTATGACTATTGGAATAAGGGTTATGAGCTTATTTTTCATATCTTTCAGCTCAGCAATTTTTTCACTCTTTGATTTATTAAGCCCTAGGTGCTCCCTGTGCTCATCTTCGCTCATTCCCATCTCACTAGCACTCATTTTCTTTTCTTGATTCAAGATAAAAGAATAACCAAGTGGTTCAATTTTTTTATTAAATTGTTCAGGGTTAGTTTTACTGTCATCAAAATAAATCTTTGCTTTTTCGGTGCCACTATTTACTTCTATTTTTTCTACACCATCAATTTTTTGAATAGTTCTCTCTATGATACTAGAACATGAGGCGCAGTGCATTCCACGTACTTGAAAAGTTTTAGAATTCATATTATTTTCTCTTTAATTTATAAACTTTTAATATTTCTGTAGTAGCTTTATCTGTCTCACCTTTCTTTATTTGACTAATAACACAAGTACCTAAATGCCCCTCCATGAGTGAGTCTTCGATATTTGAAAGCCCTTGTTTTATTGCTGAAGTTTGAGTAATGATATCTATACAATATGTACTGTTTTCTATCATTTTTTGTAACCCCCGAACCTGTCCTTCTATTATTTTTAATCTTTTTATTAACTTTTCTTTATTTGTATTCATACACAAACAGCATATACCCCCCTGGGGGTATATGCAAGTGTACTTGTGGAAAACTTTGGAATCTAGGGTGTTTTCGTCTTTGCAGTAGTGTCTGTAGTAGGTTTTACTTCTTGTAGTTTAAACGAGCTTTGAACTTTTGCATCGAGTTCTTCTACGCTATGAAAACCAGTCAAAACCTCATCATCGAGCACCACCGCAGGAAGCTCAGTGTCCTTGATCTTGTAAATATCGAGCATTGCTTTCACTGCTGAAAGGTCAGTGCTGTAATCAAACGAATACACGCGAAGTTCTGGATATTTATCTCTGAGCGTGGAGAGGACGAGTCCTTGCCTTTCACATACACTACAGTTCTCTACGGTGGTATAGAAATACAAGATAAATGCAGACTTTACCTTACAACGTTCTGAGATCTTCTTGGCTAAGAGATAGTCCTTGATCTGGAGCAATGAATAGTATTTCTTCAAATAAGTCACTTCGCTATCACTACCGAGATTGTTCTGTCCCCACTCGAGCTTACTACCGAGCTCTTCGAGCTCGCCAGAAAATACAGAGTCTGAGATATTTTTACAAGAAAGTTCTGACAACAAAGAAAACTGGGTTTCAGAAGAAAGTATGTCTATGGCGATTTTATCTTGAATAGTTTTTATCTGATCTATCTTTTTGTTTCCAAAATAATTACTGATATAGGTCGCAGACATAAAAAGTCCGAGAGTAATAAAGAACACAATTAAATATTTTTTCCAATCTATGGTAATCATCCCGATACTAAAATTTTAAATTAATAATATTTATCTATTATACCCCGTAATCGAAAATTTAGTACGGGACAGGTAATATTTATCTCCACGCAGGAGGACGTCTACTAGTAATGGTTTTATATACAGCCTTCATGAGCCAAAACGGGGCAATCACACTGAATACTGGAAAGAAATATAGCATAGATAGAGAAAAAGACCAACGACGTTCTGCCATCCTTTTTCCTGAGATCATAGAGAAAATCACCAACGAATATATCACCACCACCAAAAAGAGCGAAGCTTTGGTGTTGATAAAAAATGGATCAAAGTTAGACATAAAACTAATTTTTGAAAAATGAAAACCTATCGTCTGATAGACTATTGCCTTGGTATATAAAAAGTCGAGCACATTATAGACAATCCGTCCGAACAAATACGACACAGAAACGATAGACAAAATACCGATCGGCAGTGTAAAAATAGAAAAATTACCATACTCTCTACGGAATAACACACCCCGATAATCTATCGTATTGTTAATAAAGCCATAGATCCAACGCAGTCTTTGTTTGTAAAGTTTTACCACCGTGCCTGGGGTATTGGTGTATACATAGGCATCATGGCAATGTTCGATTTTATAATGATTCTTCTGCATGCGGTATGCGATCTCCATGTCTTCAGTGTTGTGCCCATGTTTATAAGGACCCAAATCATCAAACACCTTTTTACGAAATACCGTTAATGGTCCTGGAGTCACATTGATAGCACCGATAAAAGAAAGCATCTTCTTGAAATACACACCCATGTGATATTCTGCTTTTTGCACGTTTTGGATCATAGTCTCGGCATTGTGTACGATAACCGAAGGCACTACCGCCATCAGACTAGGATCTTTCTCAAAATAACTCATAATGCGGACCAAGGATTCTGGGTCCGCATATGAGTCAGCATCCAAGCCACCGAAAAATTCTGTCTTCATTTCTTTGAGTCCGAGATTGAGTGCAGTGTACTTACCACCATTTTCTTTGTGAAAAACGCGTACATTTGGATATGTTTCAAACTGGCGTATGATATCCCAGGTACCATCAGTCGAACCATCATCGATCAAGAAAAGCTGTAATTTATCTTTTGGATAATTTAGGTTGAGTGCGGATTGGACGGTTTTATAGACAGTCGTTTCTTCATTACAGCATGGAATAACGATGGTAACTGCAGGATATTCTTTGAGGGTAATGCCCCCATGGCGAGTTATTATCTTTTTGCGATTCTCCAAAAACGTAATGAAGAAAAACACCTGTGCATACACAGACAAAAATATAAATATATAAAATATTGTATTTGTAATTTCAGCAGTCATATTATTTTATATACTCGCGCCAAAAAATTACATCATCCCTTCTGTTTTCATACCACCACCCATAGCACTTGTAGCAGATGAATCACAGGTACATCCAGCCATACACTTTTTACACTTACAACCAACGAGTTTCATTACTGCTCCTGCCCCTACGAGTATATATACGATAGCTTCTACCGCTGAGAGACTACCAAAAATCAAGTGCACGAGATTTAAATCAGTACCCATAAACATACCGATACCCACCAAACCCCAATTTAAACCACCCACGATTAGTAAAATTTTAGCAATCATAGCTGGCACGCACATACTTTTTCCACATGTTCCATTATGCATATATTTGTTTTTGGTCCTATAAATAAGGACATATTAGTTATAAAAAGACCTTTATTATTAATACCCTAATTATACTATATTTTGGATAAAATGCTATAATTTGTGCATTACTATAAATATAAATTACAGAACAAAATATGGAACATAATAACCAAAAAACAATACTGAGTGCAATCATATTAGTAGGTGTGCTTATCGCCGGTGCAATATTACTCAAAGACAGTAAGCCTCCTATGCCTAAAAAGGACACTGTTACTGGAGTGCCTATCACGACCCTTTCCCCTGTATCAAGCGACGACCGCGTACAAGGCAACAAAGAAGCCTCAGTGACACTTGTGATGTATGAAGACTTCCAATGTCCGTTCTGTGGAGCAGTATTTGGATCTCCGGCAAATCCTGAACTACATCAATCCTTAATCCAACGAGATCCTACCTGGGCACCATTTATCCCCGGGGTAATGGCAGACTATGTCAGCAAGGGCACGGTGCAGTTTGTGTATAGAGACTTTGCGTTTCTTGGACCAGAGTCTGTAGATGCAGCAGAAGCAGCACGATGTGCAGGCGATCAAGGTAAGTTCTGGGAATATCACGACTACTTATATAACCATCAGAATGGAGAAAATGAAGGTGGTTTTTCTAATGCTAATCTCAAATCCTTTGCGCAGACCCTCGCACTCGATACAAAAAGTTTTAATACATGTCTCGATACTAAGAAATACGAACAAGCAGTTATGGACTCAAAGACAGAGGCAGCTCGTGCTGGAGTCACCGGCACACCAAAAGGCTTTATCCTAAAAGATGGCAACTTAGTCGATACAATTGATGGTGCAGAGTCATATACAAGTGTAAAATCCAAAATAGACAGAGCCTTGCAATAAGATACATCTAGAAAAATAAAAAATCCCCATTCGGGGATTTTTTATTTTAATCGAAGTAATTTTTCAAACGAGATATCTTCTCATGCTGACGAAGTTTTTCATGTACCTTTGCTTCGATCTGACGAATACGTTCACGAGTCACCCCGAACTCCTCACCTACTCTCTCGAGCGTGTGCTGGATGCCGTCGAGTAAGCCATAACGCATTTCAAGGATCTTGCGTTCTTTTGGATTGAGCTCATCGAGAACTTCGCGGATCTGATCAGAAAGTATCCGACGTGATGATTCTTGGTCTGGGCGCAATATTTTATCATCAGGAATAAAATTCTCGAGAGTAGACTTGTCATCATCATCACCCACGGGCTGTTCGAGCGAGATCGTATCTTGGCTGATTTTTTCAATAACATGGATCTTTTCAACAGGAATATCCATCTCTGTTGCGATCTCTTCGGCGAGTGGCTCACGTCCGAGATCTTGGGACAGTCTTCGCATCACTTGTTTATATTTTGAAATAGTCTCCACCATGTGCACCGGTATGCGGATCGTTCGACTCTGGTCAGCGAGCGCACGAGTAATGGACTGACGGATCCACCATGTCGCATAGGTAGAAAACTTGTATCCTTTCGTCCAGTCGAATTTCTCTACTGCCTTAAAGAGTCCAAGGTTTCCTTCTTGGATGAGGTCAAGCAAATTCAAATTCGCACTGCGTCCCACATATTTTTTCGCGATAGAAACCACGAGACGAAGGTTTGCACGGGCAAGGAGATTCTTCGCTTCGAGATCACCCTGTTCGATACGTTTTGCTAAGTCTTTTTCTTCTCCGGCACGAATGAGTGGATACTGACCAATCTCTTTCAAGTACATCTGGATAGAGTCATGCATGGACCCTTTGTTTAAGTCCTTATCATTTACATCAAGATCAAGGTCGAGTAGGTTCCCTCCTTCGAGTACATCGATGGAGGCAAGAGAGAACTTATCATACAACTCATCGAGAAATAGAATATTGTTTTCAATGTCAGGAAATACTTTCAAGATCTCATCGTAGGTGATAAATCCACGCTTGCGTCCTTTTTCGATAAGTTCATCAGAAAGCCTGTTCAATCTTTGTTCTTTGGTCTCGACCTTCGAAACTTTTTTGACCGCTTTGGTATTCTTTGCAACCTTTTTTACCGCCTTCTTTTTGGTCACCTTTTTTACTACTTTTTTTACTTTCTTGGCTTTGGGCGCAACTTTCTTAACAATTTTTTTTGTTTTCTTTGCAACCTTAGCCTTTTTATTAACTTTTTTTACTATTTTTTTCTTTTTCATATGTTTCATATTACAAAATCATACCATGCACCCACCCGACTGACTCCTTAATTATTTTCGACTATTTTTAATTTCTTGTATCTTATTATTAATCTCATTTATTTCTATTAATATTTGTCTGCCTTTTTCTATATCTTTGTTCGATTCGTGTATATGTAATTCCTGCATTTTTCGTATTCGTTCTTCATTTAAATATTCTTCTTTGAGATTAAGTATGAGTTCTTCTACATCTTTTTTTAAATCCGCCCCTCCTCCATAAAATACTTCGGCTTCAAATATGAGATCCTCTTTGTCTTTTTTTGTATTCTCGAGCAATGTGTCTTTGTCGATGTGAAGTATGGAAGCTAATTCAGACACTATCTTTTCTATATCTAGAGACGTTTCAGGAAGGGTTTTCTGCCACAACACAATACCGATCAATTTACGTTCAATATAATCCTTACGAAATACCTGACTAACGGTGTGCTTCATCTCTTCGATTTCATGTTTTTCGACTCGAGCTTCTGTTGCAATTTTCTTGAGATCATCTTTGAGTGCTTGTTCAGAAATAGAAGACACGTCTGATATTTTCTTTATGAAATGCATCTGTTCGATCGAGCTATCTATCGCACTGACAAATGGCAAGAGTACGTCTTTTATCTCTCGACCTGCCTTACGATGATCGCCCTTTGACTCAAATACTATTTTCTGAAGTATAAACTCAATAATGTGTTTAGAGCCTCGTATTGACTCACGCCATCGATCTACACCTTGTTTTGATATCAGATCTGCTGGGTCTGTGCCTGCTTCAATGTGAGCCACCTTAACGTCCATCCCAAGCGCAAGTGCGATCTTACCCGCACGCATCGTGGCATTAAAACCAGCCTTATCTCCATCAAATGCAAGCACGATATTTTGAGACAAACGACGCACCAAACCCAAATTCGAAACCACATTTTCTCTGCTGACGGTGGAGTCTGCCAGTGCAGTGCCGGAAGTCGCAACAGTGTTTTTAAAACCTGCTTGATGTGATAAAAGTAAATCCATTTGCCCTTCGACTAAAATAGAAAAGTTATTTGTACGAATTGCATTTTTAGCTTTATCAAGACCAAAAAGCACAGCTGACTTACTAAAGATAGGTGTATCTGGACTGTTTAAGTATTTTGCAGACTTTTCATCATCAACAAATATTCTCCCCGAGAAAGCGATAATGCGCCCACTCGAATCCCCGATCGGGAACATAATGCGCCCACGGAACCTGTCATAAAAACCTTTATCAGTCTTTTTAATGAGTCCCGCTTTTTCCATATCTGCATCAGAGAAATTTTTATTGTGAAGATATGTATAGAGCTGACGCCAATCTGGACTCACATGACCGACACGAAAATGTCTAATTGTTTCATCGGTCAGTCCACGATCTTTGAGATACGTTAACACCTCGTTGTTGTGTTGTATATTGTTTTCAAAAAACTTTGTCGCCTCCTCCATCACTTTATAGAGTTTCTCTTTTTCAGAAAAAGATTCACCTTTGTCTTTTAGATGATACAGATCGAGGACCACTCCTGCTTTATCTGCCAATAGTTTGAGTGCACCCTTAAAATCAAGACCTTCGAATTCTTCTACGAAAGTAAAAATATCTCCGGATGCCCCACAACCAAAACAATAGTAACTCCCCCGCCCTGGTGATACGAAAAAAGATGGACTTTTTTCGTTATGAAATGGGCACTTAGCACGCAAATTTGAACCTGCGTTTTCAAGCTTTATGTAAGAAGAGACTACGTCTTCGATTGAAAGCCTCTCCTTTATTTTAGTTACGGGAGAATTCATATTATGGAGACCTTGTATTCTAAGGTCACAAGCTCTCACCGTGAAGAGAGAGCTTGATCCTTAAAAATTATTTATTTTTAAACCCTGTACCTGCTGGAATCAATCTTCCGATGATTACATTTTCTTTTAGTCCTCTCAAGCTATCTACTCCTCCTTTGATAGCATTTTCAATCAAAACTCTGTTAGTGTTCTGGAATGATGCAGCTGAGAGCCAACTCTTCGTACGAAGTGAGACTTCGGTAATACCGAGGACTACGGTTTCTGCTTTTGCTTCAGCACCACTGATCTCATTCATACGAATATTTTCTTCCATAAATGTAGTATTTTCTACGATGTCACCACTTGAGAAATTCGTCTCACCAGCGTCTTTGATCTTCTTACGAGAGAACATTTGACGTACGATGATTTCAGTGTGCTTTCTAGAGATAGAAGCATTTTGTAATTCATAGACTTTGTTGATTTCACGAATGATGTATTTCTCCACTAATTCCTTACCGCCAAATGTAAATATTTGAGCGATATCAGCAGAACCGTCAGTAAGTAATTCACCTTTCTTCACCTGATCACCCACTTTGACAATAGGCATTCTTCTGTACGCTACAGTGTATTCTATCTCGTTTGGTTTACCGTCAGCTTTAGAATCAGAGAGTACCTTGATGATCTTTTCTTCTTTGTCTTTTGCAGTAATAGAGATCACTTCACCATCAGTTTCAGAAACAACTGCTGGATTTTTAGGGATTCTTCGTTCAAAGATTTCTTCAATACGAGGAAGACCAGTCGTGATGTCAGTACCTGCGACACCTCCGGCGTGGAACGTACGAAGGGTAAGCTGTGTACCTGGCTCTCCGATCGCTTGTGCAGCGATGATACCGACTGCTTCACCAAGTTTGACGATATGGTTTCTTCCGAGATCAAGTCCGTAACACATCACACACAAACCGTGTACTGTCTTACAGGTCAGCGGAGAACGTACGAACACTTCTTCGAAACCAAGCGCTTCGATCTTGTACGCTTCTTCTTTGGTAACCAAGAAACCTCTCTTGTAGACTACTTTTCCATCTTTGTCTTTGAGATCCCCCGCGAGTACACGTCCACGAATATTTTTTGATAGAGGTATTTCGATTCCAGAAATATTTTCTTTGGTGACAACCTTGCCTTCTTTGGTACCACAGTCTTCTTCAGTGATCACGACATCTTGAGCGACGTCCACAAGTCTACGAGTAAGGTATCCAGCCTTTGCAGTGTTTAGAGCAGTATCAGATGCACCCTTACGAGCTCCGTGAGTCGTGATGAAGTATTCGAGTGGAGAAAGACCTTCTTGGTAACAAGAGATAATCGGGAATTCAAGAGTCTTACCTTGGTTGTTTTGGATAAGTCCTTTCATACCAGTCATCTGTACGAGTGAAGTCATTGTACCTCTCGCTTTAGAAGTGAAAAGGTCATAGGTAGAACCATTTTTGTCGAGAGTGCTTGGTAATACTTTTTCCAAATCTTTTTTCGCACTTGCCCAGACTTCAATAATCTTTTGATATTTTTCTTCACCAGAAAGTAAACCGTCGTTCCATTGCGCGAGAATTTCTTCTTCGAGCTTTCTTCCATTTTTAATGATTTCTGTTTTTTGTGGAGGTACACTTACGTTGTCCATACCCCAGGTAGTACCAGAGACGGTTGAGTATTTAAACCCAAAGGCTTTGATTTTATCGAGTATTGGTGGAGTATTATCTACGCCATATTGCATGATAAGTTGATCTAGAAGTGCTGAAAGTCTACCCTGTGTCATCTCGTCATTTACATACGCAAAGTCGTTTGGCAAAATACTGTTAAATAGCAATTTACCAACGGATGTTTCAAAGACTTCCCCGTTGAACTTCTTGTATTTTTCGCGATCTGTAGCTAATACTTTGATCTTTGCACGAAGAGACACCACACCATATTCATATGCGAGGATCGCTGTGTTTGGGTTTGAGAAATATTTTCCTTCACCCTTTTTACCATCGACATTTTTAGTCATCCAGTAACTTCCGAGCACGATATCTTTACTTGGATGCACGATAGGATCTCCACTTTGTGGCTTAAGCAAG
>CAZUCZ010000010.1:0-32871 GCA_964618925.1 uncultured Candidatus Saccharibacteria bacterium
TTCATTTTTGAACTAGAACTGTTTTAATCGAAATTAACCAGTCCGATTTTGTATCGGACTCACGGCGGCGTCCTGACCGAAAGGAAGGATGGCAAGCTAACTTATATCGGTGAAACCCGAACTTAAATGAGGGTAACGTCGAGGGAAGAGTGGTTCGAAAATACTCACCATGAGTTTTTTCAAAACTCACCCGTAGAGACTGAATGTTAGCATCCTAAGCGACTATTGGAGTCGAAGGAATAAGTCACAGTCCAATCCCACAAGTAATTGTGGAAATATTTTATTGAAGAATAAAATTGTAGATGCGTGAGACAGGTTGGTCTCCTATCTACTGCACTCGTTGATTCTTGAGAAGATTTGCTCCTAGTACGAGAGGACCGGAGTGAACTGACCTCTGGTGTATCTGCTGTCATGCCAATGGCAATGCAGAGTAGCTATGTCGGGAATGGATAACCTCTGAAAGCATCTAAGAGGGAAGCCAGCTTCAAGATTAGGAATCGTTAAGAACCCTGAGAGATGATCAGGTTGATAGGCTTTAAGTGTAAGCGCAGTAATGCGTTCAGCTGAGAAGTACTAATGTTTCGATTCCTGTTAAGAAATTTGGAAACCACAACCTCGACGTAAAAGTCGAGGACCAAAAATAAATCCCAGTAGTAGAGCATGGCTCACTACGGGACAAATCAAAACTTGTAAAGTGGTTTGGGGAGTTTACTTAAATCTGTTTAAGATCTACATTTATGTAGGTCGCAAATTTATTTAAATTCCCCGTGGGTTTGTGCGGGTGTAGCTCAATGGTAGAGCAAGCCATTCGTAATGGTTGTGTGGAAGTTCAAGTCTTTCCACCCGCTTGTATTAGGTCATGTAGCTCAGAGGCGGAGCATCAAGTTTTTAACTTGAGGGTCGCAGGTTCGACTCCTGCCATGATCGTGTTGTTCTTTCCGAGCCGTCGTAGTAATGGAAATATACTGGGCTTTCAACCCAGTGATAGAGGTTCGATTCCTCTCGGCTCGATGTTATAGAAAGGTCGTCTAAGAAACTAGAAAATGAAGTCATGGTTACTTTAAAATTAAGTCGCACGCCAAGAGGCTAGACTTGACTGAATTGTTCTAAGTTAAGATACTGGGAAACGTCCAGTGAATGTAGGATATGCCTACTCTTTCTATAAAATCATTTTGCGAGTTTCTTTTGAAGCTCGCACCCACTTTACAGGTTTTGATTTAGAGGATAGAATATTGAAATTCGAATATAGTGTTCTGGTGCTTAAACGACGGAGTCACATCTCTTCCCATTCCGAACAGAGCAATTAAGCCCGTTAGTGCCGATGATACTCTTTAGGGGAAAGTAGGTAGGTGCCAGAACAGTGTATTCGAAACTTAAAAACCAGCGAGCAATCGTTGGTTTTTTCTTTGTTTTTGTGTAGTATAAAAATTGGAGGATTTTTTATGAATAATCAAAAAGGCGAAATTATCGCCGGGTTAATCATGCTGTTTGCTATTGTTATAATTCTTGGTTTGCCATTAGTCTTTGACTATGCTGATGGTATGCCAGAGCAAAAATCAAAGAAAAAAATAAAGATGAGTGAGGCTACTATTAGATGGTTTCAAGTTCTTTTTATTAGCCTGATGGCTGGTATAATCATCTATCTTGTTAAAGATGTTATTGATCCTTTGTTTTTTAGTGGTCTTTTAGCAACTCTAGGTTTATTTATACTAGGAGGTATTTTAATTACTATCATTAGATTTCTCCTGGATCAGCTTAAAATATGGAGAATAATCACGGGTGAGTTTTGGCGCTAGCGCCAAAACTCACCCTTTTCTTGTTTTATTTGACTATTTTATGCCTATTTGCTATTATAGGTGCAAGCTCGTGTAGAGCTTTTTTTATGACAAGATCGATCAAAAAAGGTGTATACGTGGATGAAAAGCTACTTAAAAAGATAGCTGGCAAAAACCCGTTAAACACTCCAACAATAAAGACCTGGAAAAGAGCTTCGGTTATCTCTCCTGAGATGCTTGGTTTCACTTTTGGCGTTCACAACGGGAAAAAACACATAGATGTTTTGGTTACTGAAGACATGGTTGGTCACAGACTCGGTGAATTCGCTGAAACAAAGACATTTAGAAAACACGGTGGAAAGATGCAGAAAGAATTAGAAGCAAAGAAGAAAGAAGCTGAGATAGCTCAAGCAAAAGCCGCAAGTGCTGCTGCAGGAGATGCAAAGAAAAAATAATTAAACACATACCATGAAAGCTTATTTAAAAAATTACAGACAATCACCACGAAAGGTTCGCCTTGTTGCCGGACTCATCCGAGGGAAAAAAGTAGACGGCGCTGTCGCAGAGCTCGATTTCTTGGCGAAGCGTGCCGGTGCTCCTATGCGTAAGCTTTTATTGTCTGCAGTCGCAAATGCAAAGAACATGAGTAAAGATGTAGAGACACTCTTCATCAAAGAACTTCGCGTAGACAAAGGTGTGACTTTGAAGAGAATGATGCCAGCTGCCATGGGTTCAGGTCACCGTATCAACAAACGTACCAGTAATATTATCTTGACTCTTGGAGAAAAGGTAGTAAAGGAGGCAAAGAAATTAACAGCAAAGCCAAAAGCTAAAAAGGTTGTTGCGAAAACAACAAAGAAAGCTGCCGCAAAAGCGGAGCCAGCAAAATAATTTTAATATAATATCATGAGTAAAATCGTTCACCCATATGCACATAGACTAGTTATACTAAGAGATTGGAAATCTCGCTGGTTTGCTGATCCTAAAAAGTATGTCGCATATTTGAAAGGGGATGTACTCGTCAGACAATGGCTCGAAAAGAAACTCCGTGGTATGTATGTATCTAGTATCGAAATAGAACGAAGTCGCAAGGCTACTCGTTTTATCATCAAGACTTCTCGCCCAGGTATTTTGATCGGTAGAAATGGTGAAGGTGCAACAAAGCTCAAAGAAGATATCTTGAAAAAGATGGATAACCTCGGTCTCCCACGTCCTGAAGATTTCAAGCTCGAAGTAGTAGAAATCACAAATCCAGAAGCTGATGCAGCTATCGTCGCATACATGATCGCCGAAGGTCTCGAAAAGAGAATGCCATACCGAAGAGTTATCAAAACAATCATTGAAAAAGTGATGGCAGTCCGTGGTGTAGAAGGAGCGAGAATAGTATTAGGAGGTCGTCTTGGTGGAGCTGAAATTGCTCGTACGGAAGAGCTTAAGCGTGGTAGTATCCCGCTTCAGACTTTCCGCGCGGACATTGATTTCAAGCGCGAACGAGCTACTCTTGCATACGGTGTGATCGGTATCAAGGTATGGATTTACCGTGGAAAGATCTTCGCAAAGAAGCCAGTGGTAGACAAAGATGCAACAAATTAATTGATATTTTATGTTAGTACCAAAAAAAGTAAAATTTAGAAAATGGCAAACCCAGCGTAGCAACCCAAAGACTCGTACACCTGATACGCGTGGTATTAAACTTGCCTTTGGTGCATTTGGACTTAAGGCTGAGACTCAAGCTCGCGTCAAATCTGCTCAGATCGAAGCTGCACGTAAAGTCATCTCTCGTACGCTCACTAAGGCAGGTAAATACTGGATTCGCATTTTCCCTGATCGTCCATACACCAGTAAAGCTGCAGAAGTAGGAATGGGAAAGGGTAAAGGAGATCCACAAGGATACTGTTTTGATGTCGCACCTGGACGTATTATCTTCGAAGTTGACGGTGTTCCTGAGCCTATTGCACGCGAAGCACTTCGCAAAGCTGGTAGTAAGCTTCCAGTAAAGGTCCGCATTATTTCCCGAGTTCACAAACAATAATTTTATGGCAAAGAAAACAAAGGAAAATTTAAAAGAGATGAGTAAGGCTGAGCTCGAAAAGAAAGTAGAGACACTCCGGGAAGATTTGAGAACTCTACGATTCAAAGCACAAGGCACAAAGACAAAAAACGTAAAAGAAATGGCAAGTCTCAAGAAACAAATCGCCCGAATACTGACTGCACAACGACAAGCAAAATAATCGACACCAAAAAATAGTATGAAAACCAAAGCAACAAAACCAAATAAAGACGCAGTAAAAAAAGGTAACATCCTCAAAGGTGTAGTCGTTTCAGACAAGATGGACAAGACTGTTGTGGTGTCTGTATCACGTTTTATCAAACATCCTCTCTATGGGAAGTTTTATAAAGTGAGCAAGAAATACAAAGCACACGACGAAGACAACAAAGCAAAGAAGGGTGACCAGGTAGAGATGGTAGAAGTGCGTCCGATGTCAAAAGACAAGAGATTTAAAGTATTAAGTAAATAATTTTATGATACAAAACGAAACATTAGTAAAAATAACAGACAATGGTGGAGGTACCGTAGGAAAGGTATTCAAGATTTTAGGCTCTTCAAAAAAGAGATATGCTACTCTCGGAGAGCTTGTGATCATCTCAGTCAAAGTTGCTACACCTCGTAAGGCGGTCAAGAAAAAGGATGTTTACCAAGCTGTTGTTGTCCGTACTCGTGGTGCATTCCGCCGCAAGGATGGTTCATATATTCGTTTTGATGACAATGCCGTAGTACTTCTCGAAAAAGGCAAGAAGGATCCAAAAGCAGGACGTGTTTTCGGACCAATACCACGTGAGCTCGCAGAGAAAGGTTTCCAGAAAATAATTTCTCTCGCTCCGGAGGTAATATAGTTTATATACATAATTAATTTAAAACAATGAAATTGAAAAAAGGGGACAATGTAATAGTGATCACAGGTAAAGACAAAGGCAAAAAAGGCAAGATTGTCCGTGTGCTTGCACCTATGAACAAAGTGATCGTAGAAGGCGTCAACATGATGAAGAAACATCAACGTCCGCGTCGTAGTGGTGAAAGGGGCTCTATGATAGACAAAGCAATGCCTATGAATGCTTCAAATGTTATGATGCTCGATCCAAAGTCTGGTACAAGAACTCGTCTCGGTAAGAAAAAGGTAGGTGATACGTTGGTCCGCGTTGCACGCAAGAGTAATCAAGAAATTTAAATACAATAAAACAAACGTATGAAACATCAAACAGTAAAAGAAAAAGAAGCAGCAGTATTTGAGAAAATGAAAGGAGACTTTCATTATAAAAATGTCATGGCTGCACCACGAATGCAAAAAGTGGTGATTAACGTCGGTACTGGTACTGCGGTCAAAAAAGATAAAAACAAAAACGAAGCTATCGCTCTCCGTCTCGCAAAGATCACTGGTCAGCAACCAAGCAAAAAAGGTGCAAAGAAATCTATCGCATCTTTCAAGGTGCGCCAAGGCGACCCGATCGGTATCGTCGTATCTCTCCGTGGTAAGCGTATGTATGCATTCCTCGATAAGCTTATCAACGTAGCACTCCCTCGCACAAAGGACTTCCGTGGTATTTCTCGCACAACCGTAGACAGTATCGGTAACATGACTATGGGTATCAAAGAGCACACCATATTCCCTGAAACAGCTGATGAAGACATCCGCGATGTGTTTGGTATGTCTATAACTCTCGTCTCAACAGCAAAGAGCAAGAAAGAAGGACTTGTATTCTTCCAAACACTCGGTATTCCTTTCAAGAAAGAAGATGAGAAGAGTAAGAAATAAAGGTTTGACGAAAGGGTATTTATTTGTTAGTATATAGGTAAGGGAATATGGTTTTGATTAATCTACTTTTCTCCTTCGACGCTCTATAAATAGAGATTCGAAGAAAAAAAGTAAGATATTAACAAAACACTCCCAGTTTATAAGGTATGGCTCCCGCAAGCGGGATGCTCAAAAATTATAGTCATTAGCATTCCTTAATTTTATGGCAAAAACATCAGTTATAGCAAGAAGTAAAAAGACACCAAAGTTCAGCACTCGGCAGAAAAACCGATGTTTTCGCTGTGGTAGAGGAAAAGCATTCATGCGAGATTTCGGCGTGTGCCGTATCTGTTTCCGTGAATTAGCAAACGAAGGAATGTTACCAGGAGTAAGAAAATCAAGTTGGTAAGACCAAATAAATAAAATTATGGATTCAATTTCAAACATGTTAATAATGATGAAGAACGCAAGCCTCGCTGGTAAAGACACAGTGGCTGTTCCATATTCTAAACTCAAAAATGCCATCGCTGAATGCTTGAAAAAAGAAGGCTATGTAAAGTCTATCTCTAAAAAAGTTCAGAAAGGTTTCCCTGTGCTCGAAGTAGAGCTCGTGTATGTAGACAAGAATCCAAAGATCACTCAAGTGCAGAGAATTTCTAAACAATCTTCCCGTGTATATTATGCAGTTAAAGACATTCACCGAGTGCGCAATGGTTCTGGTTTGCTCGTACTTTCAACACCAAAAGGAATTTTATCAGGAAATGTCGCACGCAAAGAGCAAGTCGGTGGCGAAGCATTATTTAAGATCTGGTAATAAAATCATATGTCAAGAATAGGAAAACAAGAAATAGCAATACCAAAAGGAGTAAAAATCAGTAGAGATGGTGATGTTATTACCGTGACTGGTTCAAAAGGCACTCTCTCAAAAGTATTCCGAGATGATATCGATATCGTTATTTCTGATGCAGTAATTAATTTAAATATAAAAAGAAACGATAAGTTTTCAAAATCTCTTTGGGGTACCTATGCATCTCATTTAAAAAACATGATCACTGGCGTCGAGACACCATATTCAAAGAAATTAATCTTGGAAGGTATCGGTTTTAAATCAGAAGTCAAAGGTAAAGAAATCCACCTTGCATTAGGTTTTTCACACCCAGTGGTGGTTCCTATTCCAGATGGTCTTACCGTTACTGCAGAGAAGAACAATATCACTGTCACTGGTATCGACAAAGAATTAGTCGGCGCATGGACAGCACAACTACGCGCAAAGAAGAAGCCAGAACCATACAAAGGTAAAGGTATGCGATATGAAGGGGAAGTTATTAGACGTAAACAAGGTAAGAAGACTGCATAGTTTTTGAATCAGTATATAGCAATTACAAAATCATATGATTAATAAAATAGACAAAAGAATAAGACTAAAGAAAAGAATCCGCACAAAGATCAAAGGTACTTCCGAAACTCCACGTCTTTCAGTATTCCGTTCTAATAAATTTATCTATGCACAGATCATTGACGACCAAGCCGGTAAGACGTTAGCGTCTGCGAGCGATGTAAAGATCACCAAAGGTACAAAGAATGAACGCGCAAAAGAAATAGGCAAGACCATCGGTGAATTATGCCTTAAGGCGAAGATCAGTACAGTCGTATTTGACCGAAATGGTTTTAAATACACTGGACGTATCAAGTTATTAGCAGATGAAGCCCGCGCAGCTGGTCTTAAATTTTAATATATAATACGTATATGGAAACGAAAAAAGAAAACACAACAGACAAAAGAAACAATAACCGCCGTGGTTCTTCTTTTGGACGACCAAAACCAGAATTTGATCAAAAGATTTTAAACATCCGTAGAGTTACTCGTGTGGTAGCTGGAGGACGCCGATTCTCTTTCTCTGTTGCGCTCGTAGCTGGAGACAGAAAGGGTTCTATCGGGCTTGGGCTTGGTAAGGCAGGAGATACTGCGCTCGCTATCAACAAAGCTGTCCGCAATGCAAAGAAAAACATGGTAAAGCTAAACCTCACTAAGACTATGTCTATCCCTCATGACTTAACTGCAAAATTCTCAAGTTCACAAGTAATCTTGATGCCTAACAAGGGTCGTGGACTCGTGGCAGGTACTGTCGTGCGTGACATCGTGAAGCTTGCAGGCATGAAAGACATCACTGGTAAAATCATCTCAAACAGTAAAAACAAATTGAACAACTCAAAAGCAGTATTGAAAGCACTCGGAGTCATTTCTTCACAATACACGAAGGTGGTAAAAGCAAAAGACGAAGAAGCAGCGTAATATTAATTATATGCAAATACATAATTTAAAAAGACAACATAAGAATAAAAAAGATCGACTCGTCGGACGTGGTGGTAAACACGCTAAGACTTCTGGTCGTGGAGGTAAGGGGCAGACAGCTCGTGCAGGTAACAAGCGCCGTCCTGAACTTCGTGATATCATTAAGAAGCTCCCTAAAGCTCGTGGATATCAGTTTAATTCGACAAAGAAACCACTCGTACTTTCTACAGACAAAGTAACCAAAGGTGAAAAGTTCTCAGAAATCCGAAAACGTCTTTCTCTCAAAGGTAGAAAGATAGTGATCAAGTAATATGACAAATTTTTGGAATAAAATTAAATTAGTTTGGACAGACAGATCCTTGCGCAATAGGGTTCTGTTTGTGTTTGGTATTTTAATCGTTTTCAGACTATTGTCTGCGATCCCTATTCCTGGTGTGGACACGCTTGCCCTTAATAGATTCCTCTCAAACAACCAATTCCTCGGTATCCTAAACATCTTTTCTGGTGGTGGGCTTACTACGCTATCTATCATCATGCTTGGTGTGGGTCCGTACATCACTGGGTCTATTATCATGCAGCTTCTTACTATCATGATTCCTTCATTGAAGCGCATGTACAACGAAGAAGGTGAAGCAGGAAGGAAAAAATTTACTCAATACTCACGACTACTCACGATTCCTCTTGCTGCAATCCAAGGATTTGCATTGCTTTCTATTCTCGAGAGTCAGGGAATTTTGTTCAACTTAACTGCGTTTGATCGCGTGGTGAATTTGTTTATCATCGTTGCAGGTTCAGTGCTCCTTATGTGGCTCGGTGAACTTGTGTCTGAATTCGGTATCGGTAATGGAGTGTCTCTGATCATCTTTGCTGGTATCGTATCTCGTTTGCCTGCAAAAGTCAGTGAACTCGCATTTACATTTGATCCATCACAAATCCCACTTTACCTCGGATTCTTGGTTGCAGGACTTATTATCATCGCTGCGATCGTACTTGTGACTGAAGCAGAGCGCCCAATCCCAGTAACATATGCAAAACGTGTACGTGGTATGAAGACATACGGTGGTGGTTCGACATATCTACCACTACGTGTAAACCAAGCAGGAGTGATACCTATCATCTTCGGTCTTGCGATATTGTCTTTCCCACAAATGATCGGTACGGTGCTAACTCGTTTTAGTAATCCTATTCTTGCAAAGATTTCTGGCGTATTACTTTCATTTACAAATACCTCTATACTATACGGCGTGTTGTATTTCATACTCGTATTCTTGTTCACATACTTTTATACTGCAGTTACATTTGACCCTGAAGCCATCTCTACAAACTTACAGAAAAATGGTGGCTTTATACCAGGTGTTCGTCCAGGTGTGTCTACTGCAAACTATATCTCTAAGGTTCTCGTACGCATCACACTACTCGGTGCACTCTTCCTTGGATTTATCGCCGTCTTACCTATCATCATGCAACATGTCACTGGTATCGCTAGTCTTGCGATCGGAGGTACATCTATCCTCATCGTCGTATCTGTAGTTCTCGACCTTATGAAAAAGGTAGATGCGCAGATCTCAATGCGAGAATACTAGTTTAAAATTAATTTGTAATCAAAAAAACAACCTATTTAGGTTGTTTTTTTGATTTAGCTTTTCATGTTAATATGGATATATGCCAAAAGAAATTACCCCAGAGTTTGGTAGTAACTCTCTTCGAAAAGATAAAAAGGAGATAGTTGAGAAAACTTCAAATCCAGAAAACGAGAAGTTAACTATGAAGTTTCAAGAAGTACCTATAGGCACTATTTTCTCTATGCCTGAACTTTTGGGTTATGATAAATTTCTTATTTATAAAAAAATAAAACCTAATCAGGCGGAAGTAATAGGTTTTACCCCTACTGATCAAGTTTCGTCTCGGATTCTTATGAGAAATGTGTATGGAACGGTAGGTATCAAAGCGGATCAAATGGTACAGATTGAAGAAAGCCAAAGTAAACAACCAACTGACACGATCTAATTACAATATTTTAATTTTCTTCTATCCACTTCTTATATTCGGTAACGATAATATTAACAACCTCCTCGAGGTTGTTTTTGTTTGTGTCTACAATGAGGTTGTATTGAGACATGTCTTTATTGTTAATATGATATAGATCCCAGTATCGTTTTTGTTCACTTTCAAATCTCTCAGTCATTTTTGCGTAAACTTCCTCTATGGTGTTTACTTTTTCGCTTTGTTGTCGCAACTTATCTTCTTTTATGCTATTTAAAATTCTTTGCTTAGCTATTTCTACTGGTAAATCTAAATATACTTTGAATGATTCTGGAATCCAGTGATACGCAGTACGAGAATCAATGACGAGTTTTGATTTGTTGCCACACTCTCTCACTTTTTCATCTGTCATCCCATCTATTTTTTTATCTGTCTCTGCGCGTTTATTTAGCTCTGTCACTGAAAGCCCAAGCTCAAGACCAACTTGTCGGAAAAAATCACCTGAAGAGAAATGCTGGAAACCGAGTTCTTCCGCGACACGTTTTGCAGTGCTCGATTTACCACTTCCAAGTCCGCCGCAGATAGTTATGATCTCTTTTTTCATATATGATTGTGATTATAACATATTTGACCCCGTAGTGAATTTTGACGATGCACAAAGTGCGTCTTTTTAAGACTTCGCCAAAATCTACTACGGGGTTTGATTTTATAGCACAAATCTTGTATTCTTGAGTTATGAACAGTAAAACCTTTGTATTTTTTGGGATCGTAGGCTCTGGAAAGGGCACTCAGGTAAAGCTCCTTGTTGATTTCTTAAAAAACAAGGATGGTAAGGAATCAGTCTATGCATATCCGGGGAATGAGTACAGGAGGCTCGTAGAAGAAAAAAATTATACTGGACTAGTGGTTAAGGAAACAATGGATCTTGGTCACCTGCAGCCAGACTTTCTTACAGATGCCATTGTTACGAATATTTTGATTTCGTCACTAACTCCAGAAAAACATGTCATCTTTGATGGATACCCACGTACATTACTCCAATCAGAAAATCTTGAAGAAATGGTAGATTTTTATAAACGCGGACATGTGGATATTATTTACATTGAACTCAGTAAAGAAGAGGCGATGAAGCGTAATCTCCTCCGAGGGCGAGTAGATGATACAAAAGAGGGTATAGAAAAAAGATTTGATGAATATATAAATAAAGTTGTGCCTTCTATGAAGTATTTTGAAGGTAAAACTAATTATACGATACATACAATCAACGGTGAACAACCCATCGAAACGGTGCATCAAGATATTATTAAGTCACTCGGATACTAATTATGGAAGAAGTAATAATCATTTCACTTGGAGGCTCTTTGATCATACCAGAAGAAGTCGACATAAATTTCCTTAGAGATTTTAAAGCACTTATTTTGGAACATGTAAAAAATGGTAAGAAGTTTTTAATCACTACCGGTGGCGGAAGAATTTGTAGAAAATACAATCTCGTTGCACAAGAATTATCAACTCCTTCTAATGAAGATCTCGATTGGATTGGTATTGCTTCGCTAAAATTGAATGCTGAACTCATGCGAGTTATATTTGGAGAATACGCCCATCATGAGGTGGTCTCTAATCTCTCTGGTAATATTACCTTTGATAAGCCAGTGGTTATTGGCTCAGCATACAAACCAGGATGGAGCTCAGATTGGAATGCTGTTCTCGGGGCGAAAACAACAGGTGCTAAAAAAGTTATCAATCTATCAAACGCTGATTATGTGTATGATGCAGATCCAAAATTAGATCCAAATGCAAAAAAGATAGAACGAATTTCTTGGACAGAGTATCGAGAAATAATTCCAAAAGAATGGAACCCAGGACTACATACACCCTTTGATCCAATAGCTTCAAAAGAGGCGCATGAAGCTGGCATAGAAGTGGCTATCATGAACGGCAAGCCGATTGATAATCTTAAGAATTATTTAAATGGTGAAAAGTTTTTAGGTACAGTAATTTCATAATGTCGATAATAATAAAAACAAAAGAAGAAATAGAGATACTCCGTGAGTGCGGGAAGCGTCTGGCGACAGTGCTCTACAAGGTGCGCGATATGGTCGCACCGGGGGTGTCTACATACGACCTTGATAAATATGCAGAAAAACTTATCAGAGAGATGGGCGATGAGCCAGCGTTTTTGAACTATCAACCAGAGGGTGCACATATCCCATTTCCCGCGACACTGTGCGTATCGGTAAATAGTGAAGTGGTGCACGGTATACCAAACAAGAATAGAATTCTCAAGGAGGGCGATATCGTATCTATCGATCTCGGTGTAAAACACAAAGGCATGTTTACTGACATGGCGATGACTGTGCCCGTGGGGACGGTGAGTGGTGCTGATATGAAGCTCATGGAGACTACAGAGCGGGCACTCATGGTGGGTATCGATGCAGCACGTGCGGGGAATAAAGTAGGAGACATCGGCTACGCCATACAGAGTTTTGTGCGTGCGAACAAGAATAATAAATACGGTATTGTGGAGGTGCTCGCTGGGCATGGTGTTGGGAAACATATCCACGAAGATCCATTTATTCCAAATTTTGGTAAACCAGGCACTGGTGCGAAGCTTGTTCCCGGGATGGTGATCGCCATCGAACCAATGTTAAACCATGGTACGAAGCATGTTACTCTCGATGATGATGGTTACACATTTCATACCGCAGATGGTAAAAAGAGTGCACACTTTGAACATTCGCTCCTCATTACCGAAGGTGATCCAGAAGTTTTGACCAAAATCTAAAATTTTGTTGTATACCCGGTAGTAGAATTTTGTCAAAAATTTCACTACGGGGTATACTATTAAGAATGGAACTGTCATTCTTTAAGGAAATGCCTAAGTTTAAGACTCCAGAAGAGGAGTTGTCTTATTTGCGTGCACATGTAGCTAAACGCGAAGCAGATTTGATTCAGGCAGGACAGTTCGAGCATGCAGGTGATCGGGCACTCGCTGACGTCGTAGAGTCATACCGAGAAGTCCCCGCTGAGCAGGCATTACATAAAAGTCAAAAGTTAGCGGCAAAAGAAACAGAGCACATCGTGCTTTCCTTAAAACCAGAACCTCATGACACTGTGATGGAAGAACTCCTCGGTATTGTGATAACCAAAGGTATTCGAAATGCACTTTCGGTGGTGGATGCTATGAATAATCCTCACATTGATGATGATTTTCACAGACTGCTCGTGCAATATATAAAGACAGGGCAAATCGTCTCAGATTTCAAAGAGGGTACACCACTCTACAAGTCCCTCAATATGACATTGTTTGAGATCACACTCCCACCGCCTACTGATGAAGCAGATAAATCAAAAGGTTTCAAAGAATTCATCGGTGCGATGGAGCAATTTTATGCAGGCATGCAATCTATCGCTGAAGATCGATATAATAGAGATGAGGTCTACTTTACACTCGAAGTAGCCCTCGGCAATCAGAGTGATCAAGTCGTGGTGTATGCCGGTGTGCCGAATAAGCACATTTCACTTTTTGAAAAACAAGTGCTCGCATTTTATCATCATGCCAAAGTACATGAAGTCACTGATGACTTTAATATTTTTAATGAGACAGGTGGCTCAGTCGGTGCGTATGCTTCGTTCACTGAGCGTGGTGTCATGCCGATCAAGACATATGACAACATCGAGCATGATCCGATGAATACGATTTTAAATGTATTTTCTAAATTACAAACCGAAGGTGAGGGCGCGGCGATCCAGCTCGTGGTGGCTCCTGCGGGGGATACGTTTATCACTCAATTTCATAAAATTCTAGATGACGTAAAAGACGGATATTCAGTAAAAAATGCCGATGATAATTTCTATAAATTTAACAAAGCCTTCTTAAAGGCGGGTAAACATTTATTATTTGGAACATATAAAAAGCCTGCAGAGTCTAGCCAGAACAAAGACAAATACATGAAAGGGCGCAGAGCCGTGGACGAAGGCGCCGCTGAGAAAATAGGTAATAAAATAAAGAGCAGTGTCATGAAGGCAAATATCCGGGTCATCGCGTCTGGGCAGACCAAAGAACGTGCCCAAGCAATACTCAAAGAAATAGAGTCTTCGTTTAATCAATTCTCCGAAGCCGCGAGTAATTCTTTTTATTTCGAAGAAGTACAAGGTAGTGACCTCAAAAAACTTTTCCATGATTTCTCGTTCCGCACATTTTCTCATGAACACATCTTGCCGATGAATCTCAAGGAGCTCGCATCCGTGTTTCATTTTCCTGTGGGTATTGGTGGGCAGCCACAACTCAAGGAAGCAAAGGCGGGTATTGCTCCTGCGCCGATCGAGATGGGGCACTCGGGTATTACACTCGGCATAAATAGCTACAGAGGCAAAGACACCGAGATCAAGATGGCTCGGGAAGACCGTATGCGACACTTTTATGTAATCGGTCAGACTGGTACTGGTAAGACCAACATCCTCCTTAATATGATCACCCAAGATATCAAAAATGGTGATGGCTGTTGTTATATCGACCCACACGGTACTGATATCCAGACTATTCTCTCACGTATTCCAAAGGAGCGTATTGATGACGTGATCTATTTTGATCCGGCATATACGCCGCGTCCGATGGGGCTCAACATGCTTGAATATGATCCAAAATATCCTGAACAAAAAACATTTGTGGTCAACGAAATGATGGGGATCTTTAATAAACTTTTTGATATGAAAGTGGGCGGAGGAGCGATGTTCGAGCAGTATTTTAGAAACAGTGCCTTTCTCGTGATGGAAGACCCAGAGTCTGGTTCGACCTTGCTCGAGATCACTCGCGTGCTCGGGGACAAAGCGTTTCGCGATATGAAACTTGCGCGTTGCAAGAACCCTATTATTAAACAATTCTGGGTGAATGCTGAGCAGACTACAGGGGACCAGTCACTCGCAAACTTTGTGCCATATATCTCATCAAAGTTTGATAATTTTATTAGTAACGACATCATGCGCCCGGTTGTGCTGCAGCAAAATTCTGTGTTTGATTTTAGGAAGATAATGGATGAAAAGAAAATACTTTTGGTGAACCTCTCCAAGGGACGACTCGGTGATATCAATGCGAATCTTATTGGTCTCGTGCTTGTCGGTAAGATTCAGATGGCGGCATTGTCTCGGGTAGATATGTTTGGTAAGCCAATGAATGATTTCTATCTCTATATCGACGAGTTCCAAAATGTGACCACTGACTCTATCTCATCTATATTATCCGAAGCTCGTAAATACAGGCTCTCGCTCAACATCGCTCATCAATACATCTCTCAGCTGCAGGACGGTATCAAAAACGCAGTGTTCGGCAACGTGGGCTCTATGGCAGTGTTTCGAGTGGGCACTGAGGATGCGACATTCCTCGAGCCAAAATTCAAACCACAGTTTTCAGCTACGGATATTACCAAGCTCGACAATTACAATGCCTACATGAACATGCTTGTGAATGGTCAGCCGACCAAGCCATTTAATCTGCACACACTTCCTCCAGAAAAGGGGAATCCAGACATAGTGGACAATCTCAAAGAACTTTCATATATTAAATACGGTCGCGACCGTGCCGAAGTCGAAGAAGAGATTATGGGACGATATCGCACAATGGAATAACTATATGAAAATAGAACAACCACCTGAACCAGAAATAATCTTGAACGAAAATGAACAACAAGTTCTCGACCTTCTCAAACGGAATCGAGGTATAGAAATTAGTTCTAAACAAATTCAACATCTGCTTAAAATGGATAGTATGCTCACATACGAGGCTTTGAAAAAATTAGTTACGGAGGATATTATCGTAAGTAGGGTTGAATTACCAGCTCCTGGAAAAATCCAAGAAGTGTATTTTAAATTTATAAAATAAGTAGTGGTATATAAAGAGTGGTATCAATAAAATATATGGAAGAATTTCAACCAGAAAAATTAAAAAAACAATTTGACCCAATTTTGACAGAAAAAGTTTGTGCTCTTTTAAAAAAGATGGGCTATGAAAATTATTCTTCGAAATACACGAAAGAAGTTCACAATCTTGTCTTAATTTTAAGAAAGAGATTGAATGGTCAAACCTTAAAAGAAGTGGCTCAGGATTTAGGTTATTCATCAGGGGAACGAATTAGACAGCTACAAAAAATCGCCTTATTTATTTTAAAGCAAAAATCAAGCGAGGAAATCACAAAAGATGAATTACAAAAAATATCTAACTATCTATAAATTCCTAGACTGTAGTTTATAGTATGACGAATATATGGAAGAATACGAAATAAAATTTTTAGACGTAGATGTGCCAGCTTTGGAGAAAAAGTTGCTTGAGATTGGAGCTACGAAAGTAGGAGAATATCACTATAAACGCGCGATATTTGATTATCCAGATTGGCGACTTGATAAAAATCATGCCTTTATACGATTGCGCACAGATGGTAAGGAAACAACCTTGTCTTACAAAGAACGTCTGGGTGTGGCGTCGAGCGATGGGCAGACTTCAGATCAAGGAATGAAGGAGATAGAGACAGTAGTAGACAGTTATGCAAAGACATTTGAGTTACTTATAGCCATTGGATTTATTGTAAAACGAGAACAGGAAAACAAACGCATACGGTATCAAAAAGGAAACGCTGTCTTTGACATAGATTTTTGGCCACAAATACCTCCCTATGTAGAAGTTGAAGCTGACTCACTCGAAGCAGCGAAAGTCGCTGCACAAGAGCTCGGGTTTGACCCAGAACAAGGATTTATTTTCTCTGCAAAACAAGTGCACAAAAGATATGGAATTGATGAGAATGACTATTCGTCAATGACCTTTGAAGGCTTTGTTAAAAAGTAGATTTTACAAACCCGCACTTTTCTGTTAATATGTCTGTATTACTAGTTAGTACAACCTATCTGCTTTGAGCAGATTTTTTATATCATTATGAAACATCCAAAAGAAGAACTTACCTATGTGATGATGAAGCCAGATGGCGTCCGCAAGGGGCTTATCGGTGAAGTTATCCGACGTTTTGAACAAAGAGATCTTAAGATCGTAGCGCTTGAAATGTTTATGCCTGAATTTGATAAGGTGAATGATCACTATCCAAAAAGTGAGGAGTGGATCACTCGTCTCGGCAATAAAACTCTTTCGACTTATGAAAAATATGGCTATGATGCAATGGCTGACTTTGGTACTGCTGATGCGGCAAAGATTGGTCCTGAAATCCGCAAATGGCTTATCGACTACATGACTTCTGCACCACTTGTAAAAATGATCGTAAAAGGAGTCCATGCAGTAGATGTAGTACGCAAGATCGCCGGAGATACGATGCCATACAAAGCTGACATGGGTACTATTCGCGGAGATTATTCTATCGATAGTCCAGCACTCGCAAACATGGAAAAGCGTGCAGTGATGAACATCGTTCACTGTTCTGAAACTCCAGAAGAAGCAGAACACGAGATCAAGCACTGGTTCGGAGATGTAAAGATATCAGACTACAAGAGATTTGGTGTTGATGAGTAAATTACGAATAAAGAATCAAAAGCTCCCAATTGGGGGCTTTTGTGTTAATATACACCTATGTATGAAGTAGAGGTCAAAGCTAAATTGAGAAACAAAGAAGAGGTCAAGAAAAAACTTGAGAGTTTCGGCTGTGTGTTTAGTGAAGAGCTGCATCAAGTAGACCATATCTTTTTGCCGAAAGGCTCAGCATTTCCTCCGCCGTTTGAAACCCCTGTGCTTCGAGTTCGCAAGCAGAATGATATATTTTTATTTACATTAAAAATGTCACAAGGAAGCCGCACGGACTCTATTGAAAGAGAGCTCGAAATAAAAGACGGAGACAAGATGATCGAAATACTAAATCTCCTCAACTGGGAAGAGACAGTGATGGTAGATAAAAAGAGAATTAAAGCAGCCTACAAGGATATGGAGGTGGTCCTCGATGATGTGAAAGATCTTGGAGAATTCATCGAAGCAGAAAAAATAGTCACTATTCATGATGTCGATGTGAGAAAGAAAATCCAAGAGGAACTCTTTGCATTTCTTGAAACAGTTGGTGTGGGAAAGGAGGATCATATTCTTGATGGAAAGTACGATATTATGATGCATAATAAAATTAACAATTTATAACGTATGATTAAAGCAATCTGTTTTGATATTGATGGACTGATAATTGTGGGACGAGAAAAGTACTTTAGTTATCGCCTTTCTGAAGAAAAAAAGATACCAATACAAGAGGTTGAAGCGTTTTTTATTAACGATTTTCCAGATTGTTCGTATGGCAGATCTGACTTAAAAGAAAAAATTGCGCCGTACCTACCTAAGTGGAATTATGAAGGTTCGGTAGAAGACTTACTGCAATACTGGTTTGAAAGTGAGAGTAAAATAGACGAAGAAGTACTTAAAATAATTACTGACTTACGTGCAAAAGGCATTCAATGTTATCTGGCTACTCGTCAAGAAAAGTATAGGATGGAATACCTTTTAAACAAGGTAGGACTTAGTGAATATTTTGATGGAGTATTTTGTACCTCTGATATTGGTTTTGATAAAAGTGAAAAAGCCTATTGGGATCTTGTGTTAACGAGGTTAAATATTTTACCTGAAGAAATAATGTTCTTCGACGATAAAGAAAAAAATATTGAAGTAGCTAAAAATTTGGGAATTCAGGCTTATTTTTATACCGGAATAGATTTACTTAGAAATAAGACTATAGCTTTATAGTAAAATTTTTTTTGTCAACGTTGTTTTTATTTTCAATCTGTGTTTTTTTGAAAAAAATCTTGCGAATAAGTTTCATGATGGTATACTTTTAGTAGGGTTATTTCCGGTTATTACCTAGACAACAATTTATGGGAGAGTCGATCGTGTTTAACTGTGGTTAAATACGTCTCTCACCCACTTAGCTTCACAGCTATGGTAATATATCTGAGATAGTCCTAAGAAGTACCCCTGCATTGCAGGGTTTTTTCTTTTTTAGATGAGTTTTGTGATACCATATAGTATATGAGCAATAAGAAATCGATAAAAATCCTAGCCATACTCATCGTCTTTATTTTCGTAGCTAATTTTTTGGCAAATAAATTCTATTGGTACTACTCAGTATGGTATTTTGATATGATTATGCACACTTTCGGGGGTATGTGGCTCGGTTTTGCAGCTCAGTATCTATACAAGGTCAGGGATTTATCTACCCATACTATTCTAAAGGTGCTTTTGGGTGTCTTGTTTGTGGGCGTAGGGTGGGAAGTTTTTGAAATTATTTTTAATAACATCATTGCAGGGAGCGCATTTAATACCTTAGACACATGTTCTGATGTCTTCTTCGACCTCACCGGGGGGTGTCTTGCACTTTTGTATGTATATAGGAGAGGTATGCTTGTAAACGAAAATAAGGTACACCCTGTAGTAGAACTTTGATAAAAATTTCACTACGGGGTACAATAAAAATATGGAAAAAACAGCTAAAATAACATTTTATGGAGGAACAGGCTCGGTAACTGGAGCCAATTTTCTATTAGAAGTAGATGATATGAAAATTTTAGTAGACTGTGGTTTAACTCAGGGGCTCAAGCTCGCAGACGACATTAACTGGGAAGTGTTTCCGTATGATCCAAAAGAAATAGACATCCTTTTTGTTACTCATTCACACGTGGACCACGTCGGCAGGATACCAAAACTCGTTCATGAGGGTTTTCGTGGCAAGATCTATTCTACACACCCTACAAAGGCACTTTCACTCCCGATGATCGAAGACACGACAGGGATATTGTCTAAAAATACTACGCTCGGACTCGACAAGATCTACACCGAAGAAAATGTCAGGCTTGCGATGTCGCTCTGGAAAGGTTTTGAGTATCATGAAAAAATTCAAGTAACACCAAACGTAGAAGTGACTATGTTAAACGCTGGACACATACTCGGTTCTGCGATGATTCAGTTTAGCTATAATGGTAAAAAGATATTATTCACTGGGGACCTCGGTAATAGCCCTTCACCGATCCTCCCAGATACAGAAAAGGTGACGGATGTGGACTACTTGATCATGGAGTCTGTGTATGGAGATAGAAATCATGAATCAAGAGACGACAGGAGGAAGTTCTTAGAAGAAACCATAGAAGATAACTACAAGAGACGGGGAACACTCATCATCCCTACGTTCTCACTCGAGCGCTCTCAAGAATTACTGTTTGAATTAAATGCACTCGTCGAAGGAAAACGTATACCAGTCATGCCTATTTTCCTTGATTCACCACTCGCGATTCATTTGACTGAGGTATTTAAGCAATTCAAAACATACTTTAATGAGAATGCTCAAAAAGCCATGTCTCATGATAAATATTTATTTGATTTCCCTGGACTTCATAGTACGTTGAAGTCTGAGGAATCTCGCATGATCGCAAGTGTACCTAACCCAAAGATCGTGATCGCTGGTTCTGGTATGTCTACTGGCGGACGTGTGGTGCATCATGAGAGGCATTACCTACCTGATCCAAACAACACACTTCTCCTTGCAGGGTATCAGGCGGTGGGGAGCCCAGGTAGACTCATCCAAGAAGGGGTAAAGACAGTACGCATTTCCGGTGAGGATGTGGTTGTGAAGGCGCACATCGTGACGATCTTTGGCTACTCAGGACACAAAGACTCTGACGGGCTTCTCGAATTCGTTGCGGACATGCAAGATAAAGTAAAGAAAGTATTTGTCGTCATGGGTGAACCAAAATCATCAATGTTTTTAGTACAAAAACTTCGTGACAACCTCGCAGTAGATGCCGTCGCCCCAGAACAGGGGACGAGCGTGGTATTGCCGTGCTAATTAAAAAGTTCCTGAGTATATTAATTTTTTCCGGTACGGATTTTTTGAAGCTTAAAAAATCCTGAAATTGGCTCGCCGTCGCTCGCCAAACCCCTCAAAAATTATATTCTCAGGAATTTGTTTTTGATCATTAATCAAGTATAATAACAACTATGGATATTCAAACATTAGATTCTTTAAACAAACACGGTCATAATCAAATAAAAATTTGCGTCTCTGGTGCCGCTGAGACCGGGCACTGCGGTGTCGATGCACTCGAAAAAGCAAAAGAGCTCGGACGAGAAATAGCACGCCAAGGCGCAGTCTTGGTAACAGGTGCGACTACTGGCTTTCCACTCTGGGCAGCTATGGGTGCCAAAGAAGCAGGGGGTATTTCTGTGGGTGTCTCGCCAGCTTCTTCTGAAATAGAACACGTATAAACCTACAAACTCCCACTCGATTATATGGATCTGATTATTTATACGGGCTTTGGTTACCCGGGGAGAGATCTGCTACTCACTCGTTCTTCTGATGCAGTTATCTGTGGCTGTGGGCGTATCGGTACGATCCATGAGTTTACTATTGCCTTTGAGGACAGTAAACCACTTGGTATTTATGAAGGTCCATGGGAGATGGGTGCACAGCTTGAGGACATCCTTGCAAAGGGTAATCGTCCAAATCCAAAGATCGTAAAGGGGACTGATGCACAAAAGATGGTCTCTGAGATTATTGCTCTTGTAAAAAAGGACAAGATGGAAGCTACTAAAAATTCTGATATTAAATAAGATGATGTAAATTAAAAAAACCTCCCCGATGGGAGGTTTTTTTAATGTGTCTTTATTTTACTGCTTCGAGAACTTTTGCAAATGTGTTTGGATGATTTTCAGCAAAATCAGAGAGGATCTTACGATCGAGCATGATATTTTTTACTTTTAGTGCACCCATGAGCTTTGAATAAGACATACCGAGTTCACGACTGCCTGCGTTGATCTTGATATTCCAGAGCTTGCGGTTGTGAGATTTCTTATCTTTGCGGTGAGCAAACGCATAGTTACCAGCGTGCAACAAGGCTTCTTTTGCTTGACGCTCTTTGGTGCTGCGTCCATGGCGCATACCTTTTGTCTGCTTAAGGACACTTCTTCTTCTTTTTAATGCATGTACTCCCTTTTTTACTCTTGTCATAAAATATTTCTTAGATTAATGGTCAGCTTTTAGCTAAACGGCATCAAGTGACTCTTTGGTTTGTTTTTAATTACAAAATTTTGACCCTTGCGACCACCTAATTGAGTGGTGCGTGATTGTTTTGCATTGAAATGGTTAAAGCCAGGCTTGCGTGAGATTATCTTGCCATTTTTGGTGACCTTTAATCTCTTACTATATGACTTGTTTGTTTTCATTCCTTTCATAAAATTATTTTGATTTTTCTATTGTTGTGGTTAAACCTTTTGGACCTTTTTTATATGCGTCTGATATTTTGTAATCTTCGGTGATAAGATGGAGGATTCTGTCGAGGCGTTCTTTGAGGAATTTATCATCCATGTACTTCGCGCGCCCTGCGAGGAAAAGCTCTATCTTGATACGATGCCCTTCTTTGAGCCATTTGGAAACTGTCTTGGCTTTTAGTTCTAGGTCGTGATCTCCGGTACCTATTTTGATCTGAACAAGCTTTGTTTCTGTGGTTTTCGCACTACTTTTCTGCTTTTTCAGTTTCTTGCTTGCTTCATATTTATACTTACCAAAATCCATTATCTTTGCGATTGGGGGATTAGAATTTGGTCCTATCTCAATCAGGTCCAAACCCTGTTTTTGTGCCATTTCTAGGGCATCCCTGATACTTAAAACACCGAGATTTTGGTTTTCACTATCCAAAACTCGTAGTTCTGAAGCTCGTATTTGGTTGTTTATTCGTTCACGCAAAGGTATTTAAATATCAAGTTAAGTACTTGAAACTACTAAAATATAGCTTATTTTTGATTCAAAGTCAAATACTGGATACGCCACTGATTGCCATTTTGGGCAGGGGGTATATACTTTATTGTATTAGCAGGAAATAAATACACATATATGAGCCAATTTGAGCCAAATATAGATGAGAATATGCCAGTACGAGTGTTTGAACCAATACCAGGGTCTGAGCTGCTTCCTCGTTTGTTTTTAAAAGAAAAGGTAGCTATTTTAGAAACATTAAAAAAAATGACAGGTGAAATGCACGTTCCCGAAGATACGAAACTAGAAAATCTCACAGAGGTCTTAGCAAAGCATCTTTTTAAGAATGGACTTAGTACAGAAGAACATGCTTTCTTGGTAAAAAACTTTCAGACACGCAAAGAGTTTATTTCAGATGACCATGCTATAGGAGAAGTGCCTGAGGACCTGATGCAAATAGGGAGTGACAGAGGGAAGGCATTATTAGAATCATTAATTAAGAATGGACTTGATATAGCCACATCAAAACTCCGGATAAAGGAAGTTGTGGATGTATTAGAAAATGACACAAAAGTGAAAACACATTATAGTAATCCAAATAAAGAAACAAAAATATACGAACCTCTTTCGTAGCATACTATGGCTCAATTTGATGGGTTGCCTGAAAAAAAGAATAAAATCGAAAATAATTCGTTAACTCTGGACGCACTCCGTTTGATGTCTATTAAAGATAGAACGAAGGTATATGACCAGCTCAAAGTCTTAGAGTTTTTGGGCGTGCCTCGTGCCACTAGTATTAGCGAAGTGCCCCTCGTGTTGAGTCAAAAAATAGGCGGTCAGCCGATGGTAGTTGTCCTTGAGGATCTTATGTCTGCGGGAGTGTTTAAGTTTAAACACTATCTCCGCCTGGAGGATGTTATTAAGCACATTGAACAGCTAGATACTGTGGGTGCTGTGAGCACAATGGAGCAGAGTAAAAAGTTAGATACTGATACTGAGCTTCTGAATAAATTTTTCAAACAGAGTACGAATCAAGATAAAGAATATCTATATACTATTCTCATTGAAGTAAAAAGACTTTCTGGGTTTAGCGAAAACTCTTTTCCTTCTGCGCTCGTCGAGTATTTAGATTATCTGACATATGAACTCAAGGCGCTACATAAAGAAGAGGAGAGTATCAAATCAGTAATCGAATCGCTTCACCAAGATCGACCAAATGATTTTTATCTGACAGTGGAAAGCTTTGCGCGTGTGTCAGGATACAACATTGAGACGATTAAATTTAAAGAACTTATGTATTTTATACATGCACATCTAAGAGATAAAATTTTGTTGGCACCAAAATATTTTACTCTCGGTCAGATTATTAATTTCTTAAATACAGACCCCGGGGTAGAGGAAATAAGAAAGAGAAAAAAAATTTAAACCAAAAAGCACCCGTTTGGGTGCTTTTTGGTTGTACAGGTGGAGAAGACGGGAATCGAACCCGTGTGCAATAGTTTAGTGTAAAGAAGTCTACATATATAGCACGCTTTTTGTTTTAAATTAAAGAATTCTTAAGCGAGCCAAATATTCTCTAATCGATCCTCATTTGATTTCAGAAATGAGCGAGGCGGTCCATTTCCTAGTCCCGATAATGTGTTGCCCGAGCTTATATATCGGAAGTCTATAAGCTAGACACCAGCCTGGCGTTACGCGAAAGCTGGAGCAAAAGCAAAGTCCTTCATACCGAAGTATGGAGAAACTGAAGCCTTTACCTTAGTAGCTAATTTTGCAATTAACATGTAGACGAATTTTTACGAGATTACGTCAATACTCGATATGCATCTTTGACACGAGGACTACTGTCTATGCCTTGCATCCCCATGATATTGATTTATAAAACTCTTTTTTGGCACAACTTTTTGAACCGTCGCGTATTTTTCTGGTGAAAAATCGCTCATTCTCAGCTCGACAGCCTGCGAAAGTCGCTTCAAAAAGTGCGCCTGCAACGAGTTTTAACAAAATTAGTTTTTCAAAGTCCTCCTGATCTCACGATCAGTGTCGCGTTTTTTTATGCTCTCACGTTTGTCTGCTTTCTTTTTTCCTTTCGCGAGTGCAATATCAACCTTTATTTTCCTGCCTTTATTATACACTGACATCGGCACTATCGTCAAGCCTGTTTTCTCACTCTTTCCTAATTCATTTAGTTCTTTTTTTGTTAAAAGTAGTTTTCTGTTTCTGAGCGGATCGTAATCTTTTGAAGAATTTTTGATCTGGTAGGGCGGAATATTAGCATTCATTAAGAATGCTTCACCTCCACGGATGATCACAAATGATCCGTCGAGAGACATGCGTCCACTACGCACTGACTTTACCTCAGTGCCGAGGAGTTCGATGCCCGCCTCATATTTTTCTAGTATTTCATAGTTAAATCGAGCTTTTCTGTTTTCTGCGTAACTAGCCATACCTCATCTTAGCATATATTTTGTAAATTTTTATCGTTTTTCTCCTTGGTTTTTTGTGTTTTTTATGCTATTATTGCGTAATGGATTTTAATATTTTCAAGAAAAATACAGCTGGAAATAACGGCAAGGGTGCGAAAAGAGAAACCAAACTTTCTACGAGTATCATCGGTGCGTTGTTTATCTTTATGCTTATTACTGCATTGTATTTAGTCGTATCTGGTGATACCACTAAAGCCAAAAAAGAAGTTTCTATTTCCGAACTCGCCAAAAGTGTGTCTATTGGTGAAGTAAAAAAGATAGTGGTAGAAGGCGACACACTCAACATCACTTATATAAATGATGATACCGCGACAGCTAAAAAAGAAGTAGGCAGCGCACTCTCCCAAACATTGTTTAATTATGGAGTCACCGCTGAGGCGTTGTCACATGCAGACATACAAATCAAAAACGAAAGTGGCTTTACGTTCTGGCTCTTAAATATCTTGCCATTCTTATTGCCGATCGTGTTTATCATTATTTTCTTTTGGTATATTTCTCGTCAGGTCAAAGGGGCAGGGGTGCAAGCGATGACCTTTGGGCAATCAAAGGCACGCATCACTGATCCAAATGACAAGAATAGCCGGGTCACATTCAAAGACGTGGCAGGTTGTAAAGAAGCAAAAGAAGAACTCAAAGAAATCGTAGACTTTTTAAAGAGTCCAAAGAAATTCCTCGATATTGGTGCTCGTATTCCAAAGGGTGTGATGTTGACTGGTGCGCCAGGTACAGGTAAGACATTGCTCGCTCGTGCTGTCGCAGGGGAAGCATCCGTCCCATTCTTTCATCTGTCAGGTAGTGAATTCGTAGAGATGTTCGTCGGTGTCGGTGCATCTCGAGTGAGAGATCTTTTTAAGATGGCAAAGAAGTCTGCCCCAGCTATTATCTTCGTAGATGAAATAGATGCCATAGGGCGAACCCGTGGTGGAGGTTTTGGTGGAGGTAATGATGAGCGCGAACAAACACTCAATCAAATACTTGTAGAGATGGATGGCTTTGAACCAAATGATAAAGTTATCGTCATGGCAGCGACGAACCGTGCAGATGTGCTCGACCCTGCGCTCGTCCGTCCAGGACGTTTTGACAGAAAAGTGGTGCTCGATCTCCCTGACCGTGCTGATCGTGAAGCGATATTAAAAATTCACGCACAAAAGAAGCCCCTTGCCGAAGATATCAATCTCACACTCATCGCCGAACGTACTCCAGGATTTTCTGGCGCAGATCTGTACTCACTTATGAACGAAGGTGCGATACTCGCGGCGCGTGAAAATAGGAAAAAAGTTTTCCAATTTGACCTCATTCGTGCGATAGAGAAAGTCATGCTTGGTCCGGAGCGTAAGAGTCATTTGCTTTCTAAAAAGGAAAAAGAAATCACTGCATACCACGAGGCAGGGCATGCACTCGTCGCATCGGTATTACCAAACGCTGATCCAGTGCACAAAGTTTCTATTATTGCGCGTGGTAAAGCAGGCGGGTATACGCTTAAGCTTCCACTTGAAGACCGAAGACTCCAATCCAAAAAAGAATTTATCGATGATATTGCGATGTCTCTCGGTGGATATGTTGCAGAGCAAATGATATTTGGTGATGTCACTACCGGTCCATCGAGTGATCTCGAAGGTGCCACCAACATTGCGCGCGCCATGGTGACACGGTGGGGTATGTCAGACGTCATCGGACCTATTACCTTGACCGGCAGCGGCAGGACACAATACGGAGAGGCGACAGATAAAGAATATTCTGAAAATATTGCCACAAAAGTAGATGCTGAAGTTGCACGTATTGTAAACGATGGATTAAAGAGTGCTGAAACTGTTTTGAAAGAGCACAAAGACGCTTTTCATGCGATTGCAAAGAAACTCATTGAAGTAGAGACTCTCGAACAAGAGGATTACGAGAAAATCCTTGTGGCGCATCACATCGTCCTTAAAAAGAAAGAAGAACCAGCAACACTTGAAATAGTCGGTTAGCTTATATATAGTAAAGGTAGCCAAACTATCCCGCCCTTACCCGCCTGCAACAGCTATGCGTAAGCATTGCGGGCAGGGCTCAGTTCAGTAATATGTTTTACACATATGTTTTAAAAAGTAAAAAAGATGGTAAGCTATACATAGGCTTTTCGTCAGATTTAAGAAAACGGCTGCTGGAACATAATAAAGGTTTTGTAGATGCAACAAAAGATAGGCGACCTTTTGAAATAGTTTATTATGAAGCTTGTTTGAATGAAAAGAAAGCAATAGAAAGAGAAAAGGTATTAAAAACAGGATTTGGTAGATCGTACTTAAAAAGAAGAATATAAATATCCGCCCTTAGCTCAGTTGGTTAGAGCACAGAGCTTATACCTCTGGGGTCCTTGGTTCGAATCCAAGAGGGCGGACAAATTTGAATAAAAAATATTCGATCCTATATAGCTCTCTCGCCATTTTTTTTGACAAGTATTTTTGTGTGTTTTCTGACTGTTTTTTTGCTCAAAAAAGGGTGGTTATCCACATTTTTTTGAAGTCTTTTTCATGTATAATAGTTTGACATGGAGAACAAGAAAAAAAATTATTTTGCATCATCTTCTAAATTTTTTATCGGACTTATTGTAAGTCTTATTGTTCGACTTATTCCTCTTCGTGCACCAAATATTGAGCCAATAATGGCGACCATGATGCCATTTAGTAAGCGCTATGGCGCACTTCTCAGTGTTTCTTTCGCAGTGTTCAGTATTTTGCTGTATGACTTGATTACGAATACACTCGGTGTGCAAACATTCTTTACGTTAGGAGCATATGGAGCTGTCGCATTAGCATCTGCGTGGTATTTCAAGACCCGTGAAGCGAGTTCATGGAACTTTGTGCGCTTTGCGGTCATGGGAACACTCTTTTATGATGCAGTGACAGGGCTTACGGTGGGTCCACTGTTCTTTAATCAACCATTTCTGCAAACATTTGTCGGACAAATACCATTTACGTTGCTACATCTTGCCGGAAACATCGCCTTTGCCTTTATTCTATCACCCGCCATTTATAAGTTCTTGATCCGGAAACGCAGAAAGAGAGAACAAACTTCACCCATTATTATTCTTAACCCTCTTAATTCCTAAGTAATCTAAATCATATGAAAACTAAAACAAACACAATCGCAAAATTACCAAAAAGTGAACTTGCAAAGATCAAAACTATTCGTAAACGAGACGGAGTGATCGCTCCTTTTGACTTAGGAGTTATCGTCGGTGCTGTCGAGAAGGCGTTTGATGTCACCAAAGAGGGCGGTGAACAAGAATCATACAAAGTAGCAAACAGTGTCTTTAAAAATCTTTTAGATTTGCGAACGAAGCTCATGGCTGAACACAAAGGTTCAACATTTCTCCCAACAGTCGAGATCGTACAAGACTTCGTCGAGCAAGAACTTATGAAGTTGAACTTTACTGAGACTGCTAAAAAATATATTTTGTACCGAAACAAGCGTTCTGAACTCCGAGCACAGTTTGGTCCTGTACCAGAGGCTGTCCGACAAGCTGTCGAGGAGTCTAGTAAATATTTCTCTAGTCCATATTCAGAATATATCTTTTATCAGTTTTACTCACGCTGGATTCCAGAGCTTGGACGTCGTGAGACCTGGATCGAGACAGTGAACCGCTACATGGACTACATGAAAGAAAATCTTGGCAACAAGCTTTCTGCTAAGGAATACACAGACGTCCGTGAAGCAATCTTAAACCAAGACATCTGTCCTTCTATGCGTTTGCTCTGGTCTGCAGGCAAAGCATGTCGTCAATCAAATGTATGGGCATACAACTGTTCATATATCGCACCTACCTGTACCCAAGACTTGGGAGAGATCATGTATGTATCTATGTGTGGAGCAGGACTTGGATTTGCTGTCGAATGGGAAAACGTTCAAAAATTTCCACAGATCAAGAAACAAATCACTGGCAAAGTGGCTACACATGTGGTTGTAGACAGCAAGGAAGGTTGGGCTGATGCATTCGTCAAAGGACTTGATCATTGGTTTGATGGTAAGGATATTAAGTTCGATTATAGTCAGATCCGCCCTGCAGGGGCACGTTTGCAGACTGCAGGAGGTAAAGCTTCTGGACCACAACCTCTCATGGATTTGATGGACTTCGCAAAGAGAAAAATATTGTCCAAACAAGGACGCCGCCTTTCAAACATCGATATGCACGACCTTATCTGTCAGATCGGACTCATTGTGGTGGCTGGAGGTGTACGACGTAGTGCACTCATCTCTCTCTCAGAACTCGAAGATACAGAGATGCGTGATGCAAAGAAAGGACAATTTTATTTAACCGAAGGGCAACGTGCGATGGCGAACAACTCTGCAGTATACAATGCAAAACCAAGTGCTGAAGAATTCCTCGATGAATGGACTGCACTCGTAAAATCAAAGTCAGGTGAGCGCGGTATCTTTAACAGAGCAGGGCTCGAGAAACAAGTGCCTGCACGTCGTTGGGCTGCGATCAAAGACGAAAGACAGATCGGACTTAACCCATGTGGAGAGATTTATCTTCGTTCAAAACAATTTTGTAATTTGACCAGTATCGTCATCCGTCCAAATGACACTGCAGCTACACTAAAGAGAAAGATCGAGCTTGCGACACTCCTCGGCACATACCAATCCACCCTGACAAACTTTGGTTATCTTTCAAAGAAGTGGAAAGAGAATTGTGATGCAGAGAGACTGCTCGGTGTGTCACTCACTGGATACTATGACAACCCTACTATCCGTGAAGACAAAGTCCTCGACATGCTCAAAGCGCACTCTGTGGAAGTAAACAAAAAATACGCAAAGAAATTTGGTATCAATCAATCTACTGCGATCACTTGTGTGAAGCCTCATGGAAATTCTGGACAGCTCCTCGGTGTTGGTTCTGGTATGCACCCTTGGTATGCACCATACTTCATTCGTCGCGTTCGTATCTCACACACTGATACGCTCCTCCAAATGGCTCGGGATCAAGGCGTGCCTTGTGTGCCAGAAGTTGGACAAGCTGAAGACACTGCGACTACTTTTGTACTCGAGTTCCCAGTGAAAGCACCAAAGGGAGCAATCTTTAAAGATGAAGTATCTGCCCTCGACCTCATGAAAGAATGGAAGAGACTCAAAGAACACTTTGTAGAACACAATCCATCTGCGACTATCTATGTCGGACCAGATGAATGGATCTCTGTAGGAAATTTCGTTTACGAAAACTGGGATTGGATCGGTGGACTTTCATTCCTTCCACGTTCTGAACACGTGTACCAACTCGCTCCATATGAAGAAATCAGCAAAGAAGAATATGAAAAGAGAGCGAAAGCTATCGGCAAGATTGATTTCTCTAAGCTCTCTCAATACGAAAACGTAGACAACACAGTCGGTGCAAAAGAATTTGCGTGTGTTTCTGGAGTTTGCGAAATCTAGGAATTTAGAAATATGAACTTTTTGTCGGTACGGATTTTTTGAAGCTTAAAAAATCCTGAAGTGCTCGGACCGTCGTCCTCGCAACCCCTTAAAAAGTTATATTTCTAAATTTACAATTAAATTTGTCGCAGGCGTACTTTTTAGAAAGCCTTGCGCAGCCCGACGGGGCGAGCAGTTCGCTGCCGCACCAGCGGCAGATAGATTGCTTTATGAAAAGTCATGCCAAGAAAGAATTTAATTAACTGTATATAAATTTATGCTTTACACAAGAAAAGGAGATGATGGAACGACAAAAACATTTGGCTGCGACCAAAGAGTGTCAAAGAGTTCAAAAGTAGCCGAAGCACTCGGTACACTCGACGAAGTGAATTCTTTCTTGGGTCTTGCTCGGGCTCGTACTGCGGGAGTACCTTTCAAGATTCAATCTGGAGACATGATGTTCTCTCAAGTACTTTTAGAGGTGCAACAAAATCTCTTTATCGTTCAAGCTGAAGTTGCGGGGTCAGAGATGAGTATTTCAGAAGATAAGATAAAAAACATCGAATACATAGTGGATGAAATAGAAAAAGTTTTACCTCCGATTAAAAGTTTCTTTATCCCTGGGGCAACGAAGAATGGCGCTGTGCTCGATATTTGCCGCACTCTTTCTCGCCGTGCCGAAAGGCGAGTGGTAGAAGTGAAAGAAGAAGGCATGCGACCAGTGTCTGATAACACTATGAAATATCTAAATAGACTTTCTAGCCTTCTCTATGCGCTTGCTCGTATCGCGAGTCATGTAGAAGGACAAGAAGAAGTGAAGCCTACGTATCAATAAAAAAAAGAAAAGCCTGGTTACCCAGGGCTTTTTTTATGATTTTTGGCGTTAGTTATATCTTTTTTAGGGTCAAAAGTTGGATTTTGTTTTCCTAGATATAAAATTTTTCTTGGCTCTTCTTTAGTTTTAGGTATTATTATTTTCCAATATCCTTTGTATTGCCAATAATTATATTTTCCTACTAGAACATTCTTTGTCTGATTAGGTATGACTTTTTGTAATTTGATACCAAACTGTTCACCAATTGCTATAAGCTGCTTAGTTAAGAGATCTTTTTCTTCTTCATTCATTTTACCACCTCCAAATCTATAAAAGCATATCTACATCTAAAATTCAATGTTTACTCAAAATGAAATTCTTTGGTTTTTTCTTTTACTTTTTGTTTTAAGAGAGGGTAGTTTGAAAGTTCAGGGTCTTCTTCTATGAGTTTAATGGCTTCTTCGCGTGCGGCGGAGACCATTTTTATATTCTTGATGGCTTCCATGCCCAGGTCGGTGATGCCCCATTGCTTGGTCCCCGTGAGTCCACCAGCACCACGGAGTGAGAGGTCGAGCTCAGAAAGCTCAAAACCATTCTTTGCAGTCTTCAGTGCTTTGAGTCTGTCCATAGTTTTCTGACTTTTAGCTTCGGCAAAGATATAGCAGTATGCCTGATGTGAACTGCGGATGACACGTCCACGGAGTTGGTGCAGCTGGGCGAGTCCAAAACGCTCAGCACCTTCGATGATTATCACTGTTGCATTCGGAACATTCACGCCGACTTCGATCACAGACGTCGCACAGAGGATGTGTAATTCACTATCGGTGAACTCTTGCATCACGCGTTCTTTTTCATCTTTACTCATCTTGCTGTGGAGCACACCAATTTCGTATTCTTTGAACACATCTTTTTTTAACCGCTTGGCTTCTTCGATAGCAGACTTTACATTGAGTGCCATTTCTTTATCTGGGTCTGGCTCAGAGATGCGTGGGCAGATGACATAGAGCTGTCTACCAGCTTTGAGTTCGGCACGGATTTTTTCATATGTTTCGTTGCGCTTGTTTGGAGTAATTATCTCTGTAATTATTTTTTTTCTTCCACTAGGCATCTCATCAAGTAGGGATAAATCTAAATCTCCATAGATAGTGAGGGCGAGTGTTCGGGGTATCGGGGTGGCAGTCATAGAAAGGAGATGAGGTGCAATGTTATCTTTTCTAACTAAATTTTTCCTTTGAGCTGTGCCGAATCTATGTTGCTCGTCGATGACGACGAGGGCAAGATTTTTAAATTTTACACTTTTTTGTATGAGAGCATGGGTACCTATAAGTATCGGTATTTCGCCATTTGCCACCCATTTGAGGAGCTGGGTGCGTGATATTGTCGTCCATGTATCAGGGGCTGTTTTAGAGGGGAATTTGCGGCAACCAGAGCCTGTTATGAGCCCGATCTGGACCGGCAACCCCGTAGTATTTTGATTAAAGTATTTTATAAAAGATTCGAAGTGCTGGGTGGCAAGGATCTCAGTCGGAGCCATGTATGCTACCTGTAAATTCCCAAAATTTTGCTTTTGCCCTTTGTCATTTATCGGGCGTTCACTTACGGTCATATAGCTTGCGGTGGCTGCCACAGCGGTCTTG
>CAZUCZ010000011.1:0-30117 GCA_964618925.1 uncultured Candidatus Saccharibacteria bacterium
AACTAAAGCATCTTTTTATACGTCATAGAATATGTAGGGTCGCATATCAAATCCATCTTTAGTATTTGATATTGATTATCAAACATAAACATATAACTATTATAAACCTAACAATAAAAACCTATGAAGAAAAATAAACATACACTTAAAGTATTGCTTTTAGCATCGATTATGGCAGTAGCGATAGCTACGTCTCCGTTTGCTGCACTCGCAAAAGAAAATCATAAAAACTATTCTGTAAAATCTGAAACAGAATTACGTACCGAGAGAAATAATAATTCAGTCTGGAATAGAATCTTTGCTGGATTATTCAATTATCAAGCACGAGCAGCTGCCTATGTAAACACAACGCCAAGTATCTCTGGCATCACTGCACCGACAGCCCTGAAAACCGGGCAAGTAGGCACGTGGACCGTCAAAGCATCTGATCCAAAGAATGGATCATTGAGCTACGCAGTTGATTGGGGTGAAGCGGACAATAACACTCTCACGAGAGCTGATCGAGAGCTAGTATATGTACAGACAAGTACCTTTACTCATGCCTATGCTAAGGCAGGTACGTATACGATCAAATTTACAGTAAGCAACGAAGCTGGTAAAAGTACTACAGCAAGTACTACCGTGCATGTCAGCGGGAAACCAGTTACATTAGCTCCAGTAATCACTGGCGTGACTGCTTCATCCACAAAACCACATCGTGCAATACTAGAATGGAATACCGATGTCAATGCGACAAGTCTCGTATGGTATTCTAAAACTTCTCCAGTAGATACATCAAGGGAAGCTGATATCTCACGTGATGGTAAAATTAAAAACCATAGACTAACGCTTAGTAAATTAGATGCAGAGACGACCTACTACGTAGTAGTAGGATCAGAGAACAAGGGCGGCACAACACTCTCAAATGAAGTATCTTTTACTACAACTCCAGAAATAACAAAAGATAGCCCAGTAATCACGAGCTTAACCGGCTCTACTCAAGCGACTGTCGGAGCAGAGACTTCGGTCACAGTACATGCATATGATAGAGACAACGAATCATTATCGTACAGTGCTGACTGGGGAGATACTGCCTACATTACACGTACTGCATTAATAGCACGTGCACAACCTGTGTTTGTACAGAGTAGCACCTTTAGTCACATCTATACTGAAGCAGGAACATACACTGCAACCTTTACGGTAGCAAATAGTAAAGGCAAGCAAGTTTCTTCTTCTATCAAGATTACCGTGAGAGATGTGAATGACACCGAAGCGCCAGTGATCGCCTCTCATCCAAACATCGTAGTAGATGCTACCTCAGCAGCAGGTGCAGTCGTAACATACACATCACCGCAAGTGACCGACAATGTTGATGCAAACACAACAGCGTCATGTTCACCTGCATCTGGTTCAGTATTTCCAATAGGAAATACCACTGTCTTCTGTAACTACACAGACGCAAGCGGCAACAAGGCAGTTCAAACTTCATTTGTCGTCACAGTCAACCCAGAATTATAAGAAAGTAAAAAGATGAAACACCTAACTAAATAAAGTCGACCTTACACAAATAAAAACTACACTTCATTCGAAGTGTAGTTTTTATTTCACCGGTCAGGCTAATTGCTATTTACTAAAAACTTTAAACTTGTAAGTATGTTTTCGAACTCACCAGAAACAGAGTCCTTGTTGAATTCTGTAATGCCTTGGTCAGGTGAATAATTGCCTATATTTGTAGAATGAATCGTGTATTCTACTACATAACAATCTCCATCCACGATACCCCTACTACTTATACTCCCATATAAATTGCCAGCACCTGCGCCACTAAATGAGACAGTGTTAAAAGTATGTCCATCTATATTCGTAGTACCGAGACTCTTTTCACCATTCGTGATATCTACTGCACCACAGTTCTTGATAACCACCGGATCAGTAGATCTACCTATGGTCATATAGGCGCCCGAAAAATTTGTACGAGGTAAAAATGTTCGTGGTATGGTAACCCGAGCTAAGATCAACCCTTTTTGTTTAGAATTCAATCTCCAATCAAAAGTAGGGGTCTGGTTACCCTCTGCTACAGAAAATAATGTATTGTACTTAAAAGTAACAGTGTCATGAGAATCTTTGAACTCTCCGGCGCAATTTGCATTCTTTACAAATGTGAGCTTGGTGTCGTATGTGATAGTAGAGAGGTCATTAAAGACTTCTTTATTACCTTGGACAGAAACATCGCCGAATCCTTCGACAAACGTATCGCCAACTTTTTTGAATATCACTTGCCTCTCTGAGTGCATACCTTCAGAATCAAACGAATATTCTCCTAATAAAATATTGTCCTTGAAAGACCCAGTAAATGAGCCCGAAGAGCTATCTTTTTCAAAGTTATTAAATGCGAGCATACCCTCGACTGTATCCCCGTCTTGTTTTGTGATCTTAAGCACATACACATCTTTTGCAAGCGTAGCGACATAACAACCTGGTAGGGTGGATTGAGATATGGAGATATCTCCCACATCCGTGGCACTTTTGTTGATGTTGTTATAAATCATAAAAACCGCAACGATAGCGATAACCGCAGCTACTAAAAATATTATTTTATAATTGTTTTTCATATATATTGAGACGAATCTAACGTACGTATATTACATTATTAATAAATGCATCAACCACTCTCATGTACGCATTATATACATTTTCATGGAGTATATGAAATGTTAGTGTTTGGAAGAATTATTTTCGTATCGCAAAATCTGATCTACCAACCCAGAGACCCAATACTTTTGAGTACAGAGTAACCCTATGCCAATGATAATAAGGACGAGCAAAAAGATTCTTACGAATTTTATGTAATGAGTATACATCTGATTATTTTGCAGCATGCACTTGTATCTGTGGATATGGTATTTCGATCTGTGCTTCATCGAGTGCGGCTTTGACCGCTTCGACGGCTTGGTGATAGATCGGTCGCTCGGAAGATGCATTCATGATCCACACACGGACGAGAAGCTTGACCCCAGAATCACCGAGCTCGTCCACAACCACATCTGGCATAGGGTTATCGAGAACGTGTTCTATCAAAACAAGTTTGGAGAGTATCACTGCACGTGCTTTTTCTATGGATTCTTTGTAGCCGATACTGACCTTTACGACGATGCGTGTCTTGCCATTTGTAGAATGGTCTACTACTACATCATTGATGATTTTATTATTTGGAATCACCACGTAGGTATTGTCTTGGGTCTTGATCCGTGTACTACGGATAGTGATCTGCTTGATGACTCCATAATGATTCTGATACGTAATGTAATCTCCGAGCCGAAATGGCTTGTCAAAAAAGATAAAGAACCCCGCGATGATGTTTGAGAGCGCATCTTGAGATGCAAATCCGATGGCGATACCCACCACACCGATACCTGCGAGCGCCGCCGAGACATTGATACCGAGCTGCCACGCTGCGAGGAGTAAGGCAATGATGAATATTACCACTCGGAGAATCGTATCAAAGATGTGGATGAGGGATTTGTCGATAGACCATTTTTGTAAAACCTGTTTCAAGATAAAAGAAATTACAAAATAGATGACATAAAAAAGAGCGAGGATGATAAGCGCACTCACGATATCGGGCAAATGAGCAAAAAACTTCGCCTTGATAAAACTTATAAAAGATAAATCTGGATTTACAAATAATTCCTTCATATATAATATATTGTAACAAAACGATTCCAAATAGCCAATAAATATGGGCTATTTTACCACTTGCTTTTTTTCTATTTATGTGTTATTATATACTCGGCTACGTTATTTAAATTCAAAAAAAGGAGGTTTTTCATTATTTATGAAAGCCAAACTAATAATCATTATTGCACTGCTAATTCTAGGTGCAACGATACACGTTCCAGGGCAACCCCGACAACGTGTTTACACTGGTCTCGAAAAAAGAGATCGGGTGGTCGTGGTAAAGACGGTGCAGACCGTCCCAACCACAAAAAAAACTACTGCAGTTAAAAAAGCTTCCGCAAAAGTTTCAAAGAAAGCAAAAAAAGAAGCTTGCGATTGCGGATGGAAAAAAAGCGGGATTGGTGATCCATATATGGTTACCAAAGCCCAAACACAAAACAAGAAAATTACTATAGTAGACGATTTCGGTGAGGATGAACCGAAATCGAATATCAAACACAAATCATCCAAACACAAAAAACCTTTACCAACCATCAAAAAACCGGTGAAGAAAAAAAATAAAAAGGGAGATTAAAAAATAATCTCCGTCAAATCAAAAAAGAAGACTGCGCGGCTTATGCCCTGCGGTCTTTTTTAATTGCCTAAAATACCCCAGAGATGAAGTGTGAGGATCGTCCACTCTCCATTGTGTGGCTCTGCGAGTTTGCGCATCTGTGCCTCAGTGGGTAATGCCTTCAAACCAAATGCTTTCTGGAATCCTTTTCGCACACCGAGGTCACCGACAGGTAAAATATTCTTCCTATTGAGTGCAAAAATTAAAAACATGTCTGCCGTCCATGGACCTATCCCCTTCACTTGGAGTAAATGCTCTTTTATTTCCTCGTCTGTCATCTTGCTAAATTGTTTAGGATTGAGCGTCTTATCTAAAAATTTCTCTGCGAGGTCTTTTAGGTACATAGCTTTCTGTGGTGAAATACCTGCAGATCTGAGCTGTGTGATATTGAATGTTAAAAAAATTTCTGGGCTCGGCTTTTTCTTTCCAAACAGTAGCATGAACTTGGCGAGTATTGCTGCACCGGCTTTGGTAGATATCTGCTGCGAGATGATAGACCGCGCAAGCGACAAGAATGGATTTGTCGTCGGGGTGATCACTCGCAATTTCTTTTTATTTATTTTGAGTTTCATAGGTTTATGATAGCAAATTTGTTATACTTTAGGCATACAAGTAATCATATTTTTATGGATTTTATAAATTCAAATATTAAAACGTTTCAGATAATTTTTTCAGTCTGTCTTGCGATTATGATTTTAGTCTCTTTGATCGGAGGACATTATGAATCCTCTGTAACAAACCAGATAACGAGAGACCAACTCGGATATTATTTTAAAATATTTTATTTTGCATTATTTGTTATTATGGGTTTCTGTATACCACCTACGATTATTTCTGGGGTTGTGGGATACATATCAGGACTACCGATAGATACCCAAAGTTCATTTGCGGGCATTATTAGCTGGGTAGTGAAAAATAAACATGCAATTATATCTCTATATACCTATATAGGATGGGCAATTGAAATCATTGGGCTATCCTTACCTTTTTTAATATTAGGTAATATTTTTAAGCAATTCTAATACTGTGTCTTTATATTATAGAAAAAATATGTTAAGTTTATTGCGTTAATATATTTATATTGGGAGATCGTCTAATGGTAGGACAACAGGTTCTGGTCCTGTTTATCTAGGTTCGAGTCCTAGTCTCCCAGCAAGCAAGCGAAGCGCCGCTTGATGGGAGAAGTAGGCAAACTGCTTTGCCTACGACTAGGACGAGAAAAACTTTTCGTTATCCCGTTTGCGGGATCGAAAAGGTATACTGGTCATGTAATGACCGAGATTCCGTAGTCTCCCAGCAAGTAAACTCGTGTTACCATAAGACTATGAAAATAACAGAATCATATCATTATTCTTTTTCTGGTGTCGACTATATTTTTGAATATGAAGACGCAGATTCTTTTGAACATTTACCTAAAGAAAGATGTAGGCAGTGTTACGCTGTGTGCTTGTATGATGGCAAGATGGTCATAGGCTACAGAGGTCAAAAGAAAGTGTGGGGGCTCATAGGAGGAACGATCGAAGAAGATGAAACATTTGAACAAACTCTAAAGAGAGAAATCAAAGAAGAGTCAAACATGGAAGTTTTGAAATTGCTCCCTGTTGGATATCAAAAAATGATTGATACGCGAGACGGTAGTTACTTTTTTCAACTTCGTTATGTATGTACAGCAAGACCATATGGTCCGTTTGTTGAGGATCCCGATGTGTCTATCACAAAAATCGCTTTAATTGATCCTAAAAATTATAAGCAGTACTTTGACTGGGGTAAAATCGGTGAAAGGATAATACAAAGGGCTTTAGAATTAAGCACTGAACTTAAATAAAGACTTTCAGCATTTCCCCCTTATTTTGATATAATCAACACATGAAAGAAATGTCGTCTAAAACAAAAGACCGTATCTATGCCATGAGTGTCGCTCGGGTATACCCGCTCTATATTGCAAAAGTGGAAAGAAAAGGACGAACCAAAGAAGAAGTGGACACCATCATCCGATGGTTGACTGGGTACACTACAAAAGGGTTTGAGACGACGCTCAAGAAAGAAATAAATTTTGAAAAATTTTTCAACAAAGCCCCGTTATTAAATCCAGCGCGATTTTTGATCAAGGGTCTGATTTGTGGTATTCGCGTCGAAGACATCAAAGACCCTGTCGTACGCGAAGTGCGATACCTAGACAAACTCATCGACGAACTCGCCAAAGGAAAAAGTATGGATAAAATTTTACGAAAATAACATGTTATCAAAATCAAACAATACATCATTAATAATTTTAGGTCTCACTTCCCTTGTGCTCTCTCGGATAATGTTCGCATTTTTCAATGACAGTGAGGGTCCAAATCTACTAGTCGTGGTGGGTCTGGCAGTAATTATCTTTGTGCCATCATTCCTCATATATACATATTACCCTTCCAGAAGAGAAAACGCATCGAAACGAATCTTGTCTGTGATTTCAGTACAATTACTCATAACCATCTGTTTGTATTTTTTACTTAACTAAAAATGTCAGCAGGATTTTTACCCGCTGACATTTAAAAAGGATTTTCTTCATCATAATTAATGTCTGCAGATAATTCAGCAGAATCTGCACAACTAAATATGATTTCAGAAATATATTGTTCTACAACGTGCCCACTACGCTCCACAAGTAGAACTTTTTTTTGAATCACTCGACAATAAATCGGAGTGTCAAGCTCTTCGAAGATGGGCTCCTCGAGTTCGCACGATGGATTACAATGCTGTCGCATCACCATCCATACATTACCCGGCTTCCACATCCAACGTCGATATGTTTCCCCGGGCAGGATCCATTCTCCACAGTGATCACAGAAATACTCATAACGAGCTTTCTGTGTTGTTTCCCAAAAAAATTCGCTCATTACGAAACGAATACCTCCTCTGTAGTCAGTTACCCATAAACACCATGGATTGTCAACGATTCAACCATAACAGAGAAAGGACCGGCGGGATCGCATTGCGTCCTCTCTCCGGTCCTTTTTAATGACTTACTTTACTGAATTGTATCTAAGAGAAAGCGAACCAATGCTTCCCCTTTTAAAACAATTTTACCGTCTACCGAGCACTCACATTTGAGTGTCACAAAACCTCGCCTATGATCTATGGCTATGATTTTCACTTTGGTAATAATAAATGAATCAGTATAAACCTCCTTACGAAATTTTAAATCCATAGAAATTGCCAGACTGCCTGGACCTGGTAATTTTGTCCCAACAAGTGCCGACACAAACGATACGACCAATCCACCATGAACGATGGGAGCCTCAAAACCTTGTGTTCTCGCAAATTGAGCATCGAAATGAATAGGATTGTAATCACCGGATAGTCTAGCAAAAGCTCTTACCTTTTCTTCGGTTACAAGTATTTCTGACTCAACTGATTGACCTATCAATAAATCTGAAAATTTATTTTTCTCCAATACTTCTTGTATTTCTAACAACATAGAAATTTCTCCTTTTTTGATTTTATTTTTTAGAAGCCTAAAAATACTAGGCTTGGACATTTATCCAATTGCAGAATAACACATAAAATCAAAAACGTCAATAATTCCCTATCACCTAAATAGTACCAGCAACACTTTTTATAAAATCTTGATATAATTCTTTTATGCAAAAACACAAAAAGCTATTTATTCTGATAAGTATCCTGGTGGGTCTTGCGCTATCGCAAACGGGCTACTATGTCATATCCAACTGGGAAAGCTTTTTTAAAAAATCTTCGACAATTAAAAGCGCTAATATGCAAACCTACCAAAATCCTACTCTCGGATTTTCGTTAATATATCCAGCCTCCTGGTCAACCCAAGAACATGGAGATATGACAGAGATCAACCCAAACCCAAAAGTGGGGTCAAATATATATTTTAGTATTGGGAAAAGAAAGGACTTTGCATCACTCGAAGATGTAAAAAAAATGCTCGCCCCAAATATAGTAGTCACACCCACACAAGTGGGAGGGATGACCGGGTTTCAATATACTGACAGTGATTATCATGATTCTATCTGGATTATGTATAATCAAAGCGTCTACTTGATCCGTGTATATGACATCAGCAATGAAGCACATGATATACTCGCGAGTGTTAGATTTAATACATAACTCACCATGAAAGAATTCTTTATCTTTGGATTAAAGCAAGCTCGAGCCGCCATATTTGCAGGTTCATTTTTTGTATTGCTTTTTCTTTCTAATCATATTCCTCTGTTTGGGATCCCCCGATATGATTTCCTCTTTATGGCTGCCATACTCATACAGATCATCCTGTATCTAACCAAACTCGAAACAAAAGATGAGGTAAAAGTAATCTTCTTATTCCACATCATCGGACTTGTCTTAGAATTATACAAAACAAATCCAGCGATCGGCTCCTGGAGCTACCCTGAGTATGGTGTGTTTAAAATAGCGACCGTTCCGCTGTATAGTGGATTCATGTATGCAGCCATCGGCAGCTACATCAGTCAAGCATGGAAAATATTTAGGCTAGAACTCGAACATTACTCACACTACGTATTGAGTGTGGTTCTATGCGCTTTGATTTATATAAACTTTTTTACGAATCATTTTATGTATGATTTTCGAATCTTTCTAATCATCGCTGTGTTTGCACTCTTCTGGAAGGTAAGAGTGTATTTTACGGTGACAAATGTTCGTCGTATGATGCCGCTCAATCTCGCATTCCTATTGATCGCTTTTTTTGTCTGGGTCGCAGAAAATATTTCTACCTATTTGGGTGCCTGGAAATACCCTGACCAAATACATGCATGGAAAGTGGTCTCTACACAAAAGATCACCTCGTGGTTCTTGATGGTGATAATTAGTTTTATTCTCGTGGCATACTTAAAACATTTTAAGAAAGACGTACTCAAACTCCCCCGTGCAACAAAGTAAAAAACCCAGCAAACATGCTGGGTTTTTTACTAATCAAAGAAAACACTATTGCATAGCATCATCTTTCATACCTCCTTCATCGTGTCCACCTTCTTCTGGAGTAGCAGGTGCATCCATATGTTTAACATCCCCGCACGCTTCACATTTCATACTACCGTCTTCAGTCTTCATCATTGCACCTCCACATTTTTCACATTTTATTTCTTCCATAAATTTTTAAATTAAATTATTTGTAATTCGACCCCTATATAGTATAAGTCGTTCACACAAAGTAATTATTACACCTTTTGATCCAAAACCCTAATATAAATTCTTGTGTTATAAAATCACGTCATATATGCTATATTAGAAACAATATGAAAGTAGTCAGATCTATTCGCACAGACAAAACAATAGAAGCATACCAAAAGTTCCTACGCAGTGGATTTACCGGCTGTGGCATGTGCCGCGAGAAAAATGTTAAAGAATTTACATATTGGAGAATCATCAAAGCAAGATTCCCCCTCGACAAGATCGCGCGTACAAATCACATCCTCATGCCTATTACCCACCACCCTATCAACAAATTAACCTTACAAGAAAAGAAAGAATTTGAAGTCATCAAGCACACATACCTCAAAGAAAAATATGACGCAATTTTAGAAGCGATGCCTCGATCGCAATCAATACCAACTCATCATCACGTACATCTGTTGATATGGAGAAAAGATTAAAATCTATGCTATTATAAATAGATTAGAAATTTTAACTTTACAAAATAAATGCAAAAAACAATACTTTCGATAGCGGTATTAGTCGTGGTTATTCTCGGAGGATACCTCATAATTAAATCAAATAAACAATCTGAGTACGGAACACCTGTAGTCGTAGACACACAGACACAAAACGAAGAGACAGCGCAACCCCAAGCATCAGGCAAGAAAATCGCCTTTAGTGAATTTACAAAACAATACGGACAAGGCTCATACAAGTGTGATGTCAAACAAGCAGTAAGTGATTTTGAAAATAATGGCACTGTGTATTTGAGTAACGGAAATGTACGCGGAGAATTCACCACTGTGGCTGAAGGCAGAACACTTGATACATCTTTTATCGCACGTGATGGCTATACATACACATGGTCTTCGGCATTGCCTCAGATGGGATTTAAAACAAAAATGGTAACAACAACTGCAGAGACTGACGATGCGAAACTATCCGCGCAATATTCTTGGAATGCAGACCAGATCGGTGACTATACCTGTGTCCCTTGGACTGCAGACGCTTCGAAATTCAACATCCCAACAAACATCACTTTTAAAACAATAGGCGCATAATATGACAAAAAAAATTAAGAAAAATAAAATAGTACTATATATCCTGATACTCCTCGTATTGATCGCTGTTGGTTTGTTTTTAAAAAAACATAATTCAACTTCCAATGTCCCTGTAAACACAGAAGGGGGTACAACAGAACAAGCAGAAAGTAAAACCCAAATATCATCCATGTCGAGTAAAGATATCAAAGAAGCTAACTTTAGTGGTAAGGTGGCAGTCATCACAGGTGACAGTATCCTCGCAAAAAGTGCACAGGGGTACATAACACAGACAGTAGCAGACTTCAAAAAACAAGCAGACATCGATGTGCCTGACATGCGCAAGCAATTTGGTGCAGAGAGCCCTACTGCAAATTACACTATAGATGTCTCAGCTTCGGTAGTCACCAGTCAGAAAACTAAATCAATAGTTTTAAGTGAATACATGTACACTGGTGGCGCCAATGGCAATGGATTATACAAAGTCTTTACTGCATCAGAGGAAACTGGATCCTTGCTCACACTCGGCGACATCCTGCAACAAAATAAACAAACAGAATTCATGACGCTACTGAAAAAACAATTGAAGTCCTGGGTACCAGAAGGCACCGATGCACCGATCGTGTTTGCCGAAGAAGTAGATGGATTAACATTTAAAGATTTAGTGAATTGGTCAATGGATGATAAAAATATAACAATATATTTTGACAAGTATGCGATAGGTCCTGGAGTCCTTGGACCAGTCGCCTTCCCCATACCGCTCTCGCAACTCCAAACTTTCTTAAAATAACATCTAGATAATTTTATTTTTTCTTAGCACCACAGGCTTTGATAAAACTTGAAAACAATGGATGAGGGTTGAGTGGATGTGCCAGAAATTCTGGATGGAATTGTGTACCAAGGAAAAATGGATGCTTAGATTTTGGAAGTTCGGCTATCTCCATAAGCATGCCATCTGGAGAACGTCCAGAAAATACAAGTCCAGCTTTTTCAATTTGTTCGATATACAGAGGGTTCACTTCATAACGGTGACGATGTCTCTCGATGATCTCACTCTTACCATAGCTCTTTTCTGCTACAGTACCCTTTTTGAGTACTGCAGTATACCCACCGAGACGCATAGACCCACCATAAGAATTTTTCTTCAGAATTTCTTTTTGAGATTCCATAACATCGATCACCATATGTTTTGAATGAGGATTTACCTCACGAGTATTCGCATCCTTGAATCCTAAAACATTACGAGCATACTCGATCACCATCATCTGCATTCCATAACACAGACCAAGATACGGGATCTTGTTTTCACGTGCGTACTGTACTGCTTTTAATTTTCCTTCGACACCTCTCGTGCCAAAACCTCCGGGGACGATAATCCCATCATAGTTTTTCAAATCTTTTAACTTTGCGGGATTCTTTTCAAAATCTACAGAGTTGAGCCAAGAAATAATAGGTTTTTTATTCTGCATATATGCAGAATATTTAATGGCTTCGATCACGGACAAGTATGAGTCAGAAAGTATGAAATCGCCTGTCTCAAAATACTTACCAATCATAGCGATCTTGACGGTGCTCTTGCCATTATGGGCATGCTTTGCAAAATTCTTCCATGCATCCCAAGCTTTGATATCTGCTTTCTTGCCACTTACACCCATCACTTCACACAGCTTGTCAGAAAGTTTTTCTTTTTCAAAATTGAGAGGAATATCATAAATACTATCCACGTCTGGAGCAGAGATGATACGCTCTGGTGGCACGCTGCAAAACATTGAAATTTTTTCTTTTCTTTTTTCGTCGAGTCGCACATCACTACGAGCAATAATACAATCTGCTTGCACTCCGGAATTATTAAGAAGTCGTGCGGCATGTTGTGTGGGCTTGGTTTTCATCTCTCCGATCTTTGAGGGGGTTGGGAGATATGAAACCATGATGAAAAACACATCTTTTGGAGTTAAATTTTTCATCATACGAGCAGCCTCGAGGAATAAAATATTTTCATATTCACCGACGGTGCCTCCGATCTCTATGATCACCACATCTGCATCTGCTTTTTCTGCAGAGTGCTTGATGCGATCAATAACTTCGAGCGGGATGGCTGGCACCACTTGCACGCATTTGCCTTTATATTCTAGGTTGCGCTCTTTTTCGATGACAGTCTGATACACCCGTCCTGTCGTCATATAATTGCTCTTAGTGAGGTTTAATTCAAGGAAGCGTTCATAGTTACCCATGTCCTGATCTGTCTCATCTCCATCGTCTAAAACGAAAACTTCCCCGTGTTCTACGGGGTTCATGGTACCAGCATCGACATTGACATACGGGTCGATCTTAATCGCAGTAACAGTAAGTCCGCGGTTCTTTAAGATGAGTCCGATAGATGAGGCGGTAATACCTTTTCCGACTCCAGAAATAACTCCACCCACAACAAAGATATATTTGGTTTGTTTTTTCATATCGTCTCTTATTATATGTTATTTATTTAAATATTTCCTCACTGCCCAAAAAGACGAAATCATACCCAAGAAAATGCCGAACAATAGATTTATTATAAAAATCTGTATGAAATTTGCAACAAAGTAATTGTAAATATCAAACCCAAAGAAATTAGTCATACGGCTACCGAGCCAATACGTAACAGGCCAATACAAAGCCAAGGTGATAAACGTAGCCAGCACGCCGTATATGACACCCTCCACCATAAATGGTCCACGGACATACATCTTTGAGGCACCGACGAGACGCATCACTCCGATCTCATCCTTGGAGATAAAGATCGCGAGTCTGATCGTATTAAAGGTAATGATGATAGAAATAATAACGAGAATGAGTGTGATGATCAGACCGAGTTTTTTCGCGCCAGAAATAATCGCATTCAATCTATCGATTACAAGCTTGTTCTGATGGTAATTTATCTTATCGATGATGGTGCTGTAGCTTGTGACGGTCGGATTGTCTGATTTGAGGAAATTTGCAATCCCCTCGTATTGAGAAATATCTTTGGCTTTGATATTCAAATACCCGCCGAGTGGGTTCGTGCCGATCTCATCGAGTGCTGCAATGGTAGGATAATCATTCTCGTGGCGTTCACGGAAAAGGGCAAGGGCTTCTTTGTCACTCGTATAAGAAATACTCTCGACTTCAGGGAGTTTTGCAAGTGTGTCTTTGAGAGAAAATATCTTGTCTTCAGGGGCACCGACAGTAAAGTAGATGGTGACATCTACTTTGTCTTTGATGTTATTTAATGAAAAGTAAAGCACTGCTTGGAGTAAGACGATAAAGGTCACGAATGCGAGGGTGATTGTCACCACCAACACTGCAGCAAATGACACAATGCCATTTCTGGTAAAATTTAAAAAACCGGCTTTTATAATTCTTTTTAATTCCATCATATATTTAAAATTATATCACATTTATGCGTGATGTTTGGTGTCCTTGATCACCTTTCCATTCTCCATGGTGATGACTCGCTTGTTTATAGAACTCACTACCCCATGATCGTGTGTAGACAAGATGATCGTCGTACCGAGGTCATTGATCTTCTTTAGTATCTGGACAATTTCATGCGTATTTACTGGATCGAGGTTACCGGTAGGCTCGTCTGCGATCAAAAGCTCGGGTTGATTGATAATAGCGCGGGCGATCGCAAGACGCTGTTGTTCACCACCAGAGAGTTGGTGTGGAAAATGATTGTGTTTATCACTTAAATTCACGAGCTCAAGCACGTGTGGCACATCACTCTCGATCTCTTCGTCTGTTTTACCGAGCGCTTCCATGGCAAAAGCAATGTTTTCATAGCTTGTCTTGTTTGGAAGCAATTTGAAATCTTGAAAAATTACGCCGATGCGTTGACGTAATTTGGTTAACTCTTTACTTGTTAATTTATGGACATCGGTAGACTCAAAAAAGACCGTACCGAGGGTAGGCTTTTCATCTACGAGGATCATTTTAGAAAGTGTGGTCTTCCCCGCACCAGAATGCCCGACAATAGAGACGAATTCACCACTAGTGATAGTCAGATTGATATCATCGAGTGCAACAGAAGAGTCTTTATAAACTTTTGAAACGTTGTTAAAGTAAATCACCTATCTATAGTATCACAATTTTTTTTCTGCAACAATGAAATCCGTGAGCTCTCCGTCGAGGACTGCATCGATGTTTGCAGTTTCGACACCAGTACGATGATCTTTGACCATTTTATATGGGTGTAATACGTATGAACGGATCTGGCTACCCCATTCTATTTCTTTTTTATAATTTTTAAATATTTCCTCGATACTTTTCTTTTCTTTTTCGGCTGCTTTAAATATTTTTGCACGCAAGATGCCTAATGCCTGCTCTCGATTCTTTTCTTGTGAACGTTCAGTGGATGCAGATACTGCAATACCGGTCGGTATGTGCACTATCCGGACTGCTGTTTCTCGTTTGTTTACATTTTGCCCACCAGGACCACTCGAACGAGAGAATTCTATCTTGAGATCTTCGGGGCTGATGGCCACATTATGCTCTTCGAGCTTACCGAATTCGGGCAAGACTTCGACAAGAGAAAAAGAAGTGTGACGAAGCTTTTTTGCATTAAATGGCGAGATACGCACGAGCCGATGTACTCCAGATTCATTTTTCAAATTCCCATACACGCCCTTGCCTGAGATTTTTATCGTCACATTTCTGTATCCTCCATGATCATTCTTGTGGTCATCGATCAGCACCACATCAAAATTATTTTTCTTCGCATATTTCTCGTACATACTAAGCAAAATCGCCGTAAAATCTTCGGCATCGTCACCACCTGCACCTGATATGATCGTCAGTATCGCATTCCCTTTATCATATTTACCCAAACCCTCCTTTTTATCCTTTAGTTCGGCTATTTCTTTGATGACACTTTGCGCCCTTGTTTTATCAGCCCAAAAGTCTGGCGTAAGCATCTCCGCCTCGAGTGCATCTATCTGTTTTTGGATATTGTGCATGTCTTCATTCATTCCGACAGTATACCAAATTTAAAAGCCGGACCCCATTAATCTGGTGCACCGGCTCTCTTTTGATTTTTCCTTATTTGTTTTTCTTATTCTTCAAGAAACAAAAAGGCTGTTTTATTTTTCCATAAATGGGTTGGGGTTTTTGCTGCATGACAAAATGAATGATCTTCAGGATAAACACCCATTCCACCCATTATTTTTATTCTTTTAGGAACAAGATCGTCCCCACAAAAATCATACCCATCAATCGGAAGAACTAATGTCCAAAAAATACCCTTATTAAACTCAATTGGCATATTTGATGAAACAAAAAGTTCCCGTTCCTCTGCCTCAGTCGCAGTTCTTAAACCACGACTAGCTGCTTCTGCCATCACAGATGCAGTTGTTCCACCAGCCTCATCGGCCATAATAATTTTTATCATTTTTTTTCTCCAAAGAACTTACTATGTTTTACATAGTAAGTATTATCTATGCTAATGTGAATTTTTTAAACATTCATCGTGCATTTTACACAATTTGTTAAATCTGTTAGATTATGAATACTTGTCCCGTACTAAATTTTTGATTACGGGAAGTCGTCGATAATTAATAAAACTAAAATTTTAGTACTGGGATGATCAAAATACAACCAATAGTACGAGATATCTTGATGAGCGAGATTGAGGCAGTCTTTGCACTCACGAATGGCTACATGAACATGAGTAGTTATGCGTATATGATCCGTCCAAAAGTGGAAGCACTGACCAAGAAAAAAGTCACCATACCGAGTCTCGTCGTCTCCCTCTCTCGTCTGCGTAAAGAATTAAAAAAAGAGAAACCTCTCGTACACGATGTCGTTATAAACAATATCACTACCAAGCTCCCAATCTCAGAAATAATTTATGAAAACAATAGTCAGTTTACCAAGGACCTCGAATCATTGCATAAAAAAATAAAGGTGGGTCAAGATGACTTGTTTACGACGACTATTGGAACTACAGAACTCGACATCATTTGTTCATCAAATATCGAGAAGAAAATCCTGGCACATTTTAAAGGTAAGCCTGTGGTCGTAAACCGAAACTTAGCCGCGATCGGTGTATCTTTTGGTAAAGAAGTTTTTGGCACCCCAAACGTATTCTTTTCCCTCCTCGCTGTCACTGCCCGTGCACGGATCAACCTCGAAGAGCTCATCTCTACCCCTACCGAACTCACGTTTATCGTCGCCGAGAAAGATTTTGGACGCACCGTGGCACTCTTTTCTGAATTACATCGAAAAGTAAACAAACAATAGTTTTTATTTGGAGCCGATGGACAGACTTGCACTGTCGACCCACACTTTACGAAAGTGTTGCTCTACTACCTGAGCTACATCGGCTTATAAAAAGAAAAATATCAAAATCTATAAAGCAATCTATCTGGGCTTGCTAGCCCAGCGAACTGCTCGGCGCATCCGCCTGCGCAAGGCTTTCTAAATTTTATATTTTTCTTTTTTAGCACTGAGCCGTTGGTGAGGATCGGACTCACGCTCTCTGTCTTACCAAGACAGTGCTTTACCACTAAGCTACAACGGCGATTCACTTTTTATACTAGTTTATTTTTGCGTATTTTGCAAAAACATTTTATAATGTATATATAAAATGCTAAAAATCCATACAGTATTAAGCAAAAAATACAGAAAATTATTTTCTAAAAAATTTATAATTTTTTTAGTATTTTCTTTTTTTATTGTTTCTATTGTAAACGCCGCTGATCTCACGAGCACAAACTTTATCATCAAAGACCCCATCATCGGCACCGGTGGTGGATATGGCTCGTCGACAAATTTTGAACTCATATCTGCGGGCAATAGTCTCCTCTCAGGAGTCGGATCATCATCGTCTTTCAAGGGTCATTACGGATTTCTATATTATGAAGACCGCCCGCACACTATTACTTTTGACATAGACACCGCATCAGATTTTTCAAATGGTGAATCTAGCGCACCATATACAGTCGCCTTGGGTGCTCTGTCGACAGCAGGGGTCACACACTCCGACACTTCCAGTGTACGTATGATAGTCGCTGAAGGAGATTCCTCAGATAGTGTTATTGTCACAGTCCAAAATGCAAATGGTACAAACGGACTCGTATCCACATCTTCTCCATCTGATAATATAAATAGCACAACCGGCACTATGGCAGCAGGTACTGAGAATTATGGTCTCTGTGTAGCCACTGCTGGGCTCACTGGATTCTCTAGGTCTTCGGGATACAGCTCAGACTCCTGCTCGACCGGATCCAGTAGTAATGGAGTACAAGGCTTATCGTCAACTCCTACGAGCATTTTAAATTCAGGCGGCTCTCCTCTTACTAATGGACACGCAGAAATAATTGTAAACGCGGCGATAAGTGACACGACACCAGCACACCCAGACTATTCTGACACACTCACGTTTGTGGCAACGGCAACATTTTAATCTGAATATTTATGACAGTTATCCACATATTTAATCTGACCCAACTTAGAAAATCAATCGATATTGTAGTATAATAAATCTAGTTAAAATAATTTAAAATTACAAGTTTAGTAACTAACAATTAAAATATGATTAAGAAAGTTTCGTTTTTAAAATCAATGAGTGTCGTAGGTATCGTCGCAGTATTGTCACTGTCTTTGTCGCCAGCTTTTGTACAAGCTGCATCTGTGACATCATTTAAGGATACTCTCACCAGAGAAAAAGCTTCTACCGCGTCGAACCACACCATCACATTCACTACACCCACAGGTATCGCAAACAGTTTGACGGGTGCTTTAGTACTTACCTTCGACAACAGTACAAGCATCGACGCTTCTTTTGATTTTAACGACGTAGACTTGGAAGACGACGGTTCACCTATCACTCTCGCTGGTACTGCTGGTGCTTCGACTTACAAGGTTGTACGAACATCTGCAACAGTACTTACATTCGATTCTCAAACATCCGGTACTCCTATTGGGGCTGGTTCAGTTATTACTATCCGCCTAGGAACAAACGCAACCACTGGTTCTACTGGTACTCATCAGATCACAAACGGACCTGCAGGAACTACAAGTCTCGTACTCTCAGGAACTTTTGGTGATTCTGGTACAGCTTCTATGTCTATCGTTGACGACGATCAAGTCACCGTTAGTGCGACAGTAAACCAATCAATCTCGTTTGATCTCGATACATATGCAACCTCTACTACAAGCACAGAGACTGCGACTCCATACTCAGTAGCTCTTGGCACGTTGACTACCGGTGCTGTTACTGGATCTAATGAAAGCTCGATTAATGGTATTTGGTTTGACCTCAACACAAACGCCGGAGGTGGTGCAGTGGTCAGTATCACTTCAGCAAATGGAGCCTTGAAATCAACATCTGTTCCAGGAGATACAATTCCTAGTGCATCCGCAGCTATGGCTGCAGGTACTGCAAACTACGGCGTATGTGCAAATAGAAATGCCGCCACTACAGGCACCCTAACCAAAGTTGCTCCATTTGCTTCTACTTGCGGCACGACTCCAAGTAGTAACTCCGTAGGAGCGCTGACAACCTCAGCTCAACCTATATACAACACAGGAGGTGCTCCTATCTCTGCTGGTCGTGGAGAAATAATGGTTGACGCTGCTATCAGTGGGGTGACTCCTGCTCACTCAGACTACGGAGACACACTTACGCTTGCTGCAGTAGGTACATTTTAATTTACAAATTATTTAATTATGGATTCATACCTAAAACACAGAGTTACCTTAGTGCTATTTGTCTTGGTGCTTCTTTGTTTTGGGTTATACCCCACTTCAGCCAAAGCGCTCACTATCACCCCAACACGTTTTGAAGTACGCGGCAATCCTGGAGAAACCCTAAACGAAGAGCTGCTGCTTATCAACGAGACAACACGTACAGAAACATACTATCCATCTTTTTCAAATTTTGAAGCTCAAGGGGAATCTGGCACTCCAGCATTCGTAGAACCAAAGAATGATCTCGGCACCTGGATAAAAACAGTTGATGATAGTGTCACATTGACCGCTGGGCAACAAAAAAAAGTCCCGTTTAAGATCACTATCCCAAACAATGCAGAGCCGGGTGGACATTTTGCAGTCATTTTCTGGGGAACAAGTCCTGGTGGCAATGCAGGGCTGTCCATCGGTGCAAAGACAGGTGTACTTGTGCTCCTTTCAGTGAATGGTGATGTAAAAGAAGCCGGTGGATTACTCAATTTTAATACTGCAAACAAACAATTTTTCTACAATACCCTACCTGTATCCTTTGAGTATCGCTTTAAAAACGATGGTGGTGATCGCATCAAACCAACAGGACAAATAACCATACGCGATAGCGTATTTTTCCCTGCGGAATATTTAAATGCAAACCCCGTAGAAGGAAATGCATTACCTCATAGTATCCGAAAAATAAATATAGATTGGATTAAATACGAACGTCCATCGAACTATACACCTCCTAAGAATTTCATAAGTAGATTTTTTAGCGACACTTATTTTCAATGGAAGAATTTTGCATTTGGTTTATATTCTGCAAACTTAAACTTGGAATACGGAACCCAGGGCGCACATGAAAAAAAGACAGTTTTCTTTTTTGTGTTCCCCTGGCAACTCTTATTAGTACTATGTGTTATATTTATAATTGTATTTTGGGGTGGTAAAAAATTAATCACACGCTACAATAAATTCATCATTGAGAAGGCTAGGTCTGGTATGAATTTACCACCTAATGCTTCTCATGGCTAATCTCACATATAAAAAAATATTAGCACTCGGTGTACTCCTCCTCTCTCTCTATGGTGGGCATGCATTGTATGCGTTAACACTGACCGCTACTGATACCGTATCGGTAAGCGCTCGCGTCGGTGAAGAAGTCACCACGACGCCAGGCGGCACCACTACCGGTGGAATACTCATTCCAAAAACTGCGGTAAGTTTTGCAGGGCAGGCCTACCCATATGCACTCGTGAGCTTGCTTAAAAATGGTGTTTTAAAGGACACCATTAAAGCCAGTAGTGTTGGAGACTTTAATATCACCATAGAAGAAAAATATGACAGCAACGTCCTGTATTCTCTATTTGCCGAAGATACAAATAATAATAGATCTCTCCTTTTAAACTACCCAGTGGCAGTCCAATCAGGCTTTTTGACTCAAGTAAGTGGCATACGTTTTGCTCCGACAATCCTCACAGATAAATCTCAGGTGAAAGCAGGTGACTATCTAACAGTAAATGGCTATGCGCTGCCCAACAAAGATCTTGAAATAGTTGTCGATGGTATGTCGAAAAAAACATTCACACTGACCTCAAACAAGGACGGAAGTTATAAAATAGTTCTACCGATTAATGAACTTACCAAGGGCGATTATTATGTGTATGCAAAATATAAAGACGACACTCGGGTAAGTAAATTTATCACATTTAAAATCGGTGATACTAACACGTATTACACAGAAGCGCTCTCAAGCATACCCGGAGATTGTAATAGCGATAAGGTAATAAATTTAATTGACTTCTCTGTGCTCGCATTTTGGTATGGAAAAGAAAATCCACCAAAATGCGTCGACACAAATACAGACAGTAAAATAGACCTCGTAGACTTCTCAATATTAGCATTTTATTGGACAGGATAATTATGAAAAAATTTATATACAGTTTAATGATTATTATAGTGTTTTTTGCACTCCATGCCACAACAACTTTTGCGGCAGATGTGTCAATATACCCTATAAACAAAGGATATATTGACGAAACACTCGAAATCGCCCTCACTCTAAACACAGATGGTGTACTTATAAATTCTGCAAATCTTGCACTGCACTACGACAATGAACTTGTCGAATTTTCTGGATACAAAAGTGATGGTTCGGTGATCACACTGTGGCTCGACACACCACATGCGAAAAATGGCATTATTTCCATGAAGGGCATTATCCCTGGTGGCGTATCAGGACTCTATAATCCAGACAAAAAACAAATCAGTTCTATTCCCCTTGTTACCTTACTCTTTACACCCAAAAAATCTGGTGTCGCTCAGTTTTATTTTACACAAACACAAATATTAAAGAATGATGGTAGAGGCACTGAGCTTGCTCACAGCGAGCAAAGCGCAGATGTTACTATTGAAGAAAAAATAGCCACAACGACATCTAAAACTCCCAAAGAAGGTAGCGATAGTACACCACCCGAAGCATTCACCGTAACTTTTTTAGAGTCTTCATTGCTCAGCCGTACTCCATCACTCATTATGTTTCAAGCACACGACACAGAGTCTGGAATCAAAGAATACCAACTCTATGATGGTACGAAAATCTGGGAAACAGTAGAGAGTCCAGTGCCAATACATAAGAGTATTTTTAGTCGCACTGTTACGGTACGTGCAATCGACTTTTCAGGTAACACTCAGGATGCCTCAGTCCAAATCCCCGGACTCGTGTCACTACAGTATTTCTTAATAAGCCTTATAATACTTATATTATCTTGTATTTGGATATACAGAGTGTTAAAATACAAGTAATGAGGCATATCTTTTTTCTCAAAATTTTTCTTGTATTTTCTGTACTCTCTGTTGTTAGTTTTGTCTACACGACAACGTATGCTGACTCTTCAAGTATTTTTTTTAGTAGTGGAGTCAGACAAGTACAAGAGGGTGAAAGAATTACCGTCGATGTAAAAGTTCAGTCCGTATCCGAACCTATTAATGCCATCTCTGGTTCGGTGTCATTCCCCTCCGCCCTACTCGACGTCGTCTCCATTACCAAAGAAAGAAGTATCATCAGCCTATGGACACGTGAACCTCAAGTGTTACGAGACAAAATTCCATTCGAAGGTGTCGCACTCAATCCTGGGTTCCAAGGTAGTAATGGTGTCGTATTTCATATAAATTTTAGAGCAAAACACACCGGCACCGCAGTACTCAATTTCACCGAAGGCGCACTACTTGCCAATGATGGTCAAGGCACCAATGTCTTAGCTAAGCTCAATTCTCTGAGTTTTAAAATTCTGCCCGCGACTTTTGTGTTAGATACTACAAACAAATCTCCAGATTCAAATGAAATTCGTCCAACAAAAAACACTAAAATCTCAGCCCTTCCGGTAATCATAGATTACTCCCCTGCAGTAGCTGCAAAAGATGGCTTCTACATCAAAGGAAAAGGTGCCCCAAATGCACTTACAAAAATAGTTTTCAAAGATACTTCGTTCAAATCCCTCGGTGAACAATTGATCGAGTTAGTCCAAACCAAGACAACGAAACTTGACGATGTATTAGTAAACAATGATGCAAAGGGTAACTTCCAGTACGTAAGTTCAAAGAACTTAGTTGCCGGTGTATACAATGCCACACCTTTCCTTGTAGATGAAGATACAAACACAGAAAAACCAGGGTTTGGAGTACAGCTCCTCGTAAGTGACAGCAAGATCGTCAAGGCACTTGTCGTAGTGTTGAATGTGCTCGGACTGTTGATACCGATCGTCGCCCTCGGTGTGATTGTCTACTTTATTCCATGGTATTCATTCAAGAGGATGCGGGTCATCAAGAAAAGATTAGTGCTCGAAGAAGACAAGCTCGACCTCTCAGAACACCAACTACATCGTCAAGATAAAATTCTTGACCACGAAACTGATCATATCATCAGCAAGAGTTAATGCTAAAATATTGTTATATTTCTGGGTTTATAATACAATAAGAGGAATATAATGAAAAAATTAAGAATAATAATATTTATTTTGTTTGTGTGTGCTTTCGTAAATGTTGCTCATGCCGAGACGAAAGACCTGTTAACACCCGAGGAAAGTCTCTGGTTGAAATCCCGAAATAACACGATTGTAGTTTATCCAGAAAAAAATAATCCTCCGTACTCGTATACCAGTGCTGCTGGAAATGTGCAGGGGTTGTCTATTGATTACATAGAACTCATCGCAGAAAAAATTGGTGCAAAGATAGAATATCTGAATCCACAACCCTTAAATCAAATATTAAATGATGTACCGCAAGGCAAAGGAGACATTGTCGCAGACCTGATGGAAACAGACGAGCGAGGTTCAGACTTTATTTTTACTGACTCTTTTATCACCGTACCCACTGTGATTGTTACACGAAAAGACTTTGAAAGAAAGAACTCTCTCACCTTAAATGATTTTAACGGAAAACGTATTTCTGTCATTAGTGGTACCGCTCTTGAAAAATACATCCATAAAAACTATCCGCGAGTTATCATAGAAGAAGTCACGGACGATGAAGTCAGTCTTCAGCAGGTGGTGCTCGGTGAAGTAGACGCCGCAGCATTAGATGTCGCATCTCTGTCTTTTTATTTATCCAAACAAGTGTTAAGTAGTGTAAAAATAGTCGGTAATACTGGTTTTGAATATAAACCTGCATTCGGCTTATTGAAAAATAAAACCATCCTTCAGTCGATCTTAGACAAAGGCATGACACAAATCAGCACATCGGATCGTGCACTACTTACAGATAAATGGATCGTCGTCCCCGATCAAAATACAACACCTGACTCTTTTTTCACAAACGTCAAAGATAATTTTGCGATAGTGCTCCTGTATCTACTGGCGAGTGCAGTAGTGATTATCATAGTAATATTTTTGAGAAAAAATTCTTGGCGCCCACGACATCTGAAAAAAATAGAAGATATACACGCACTAAAAGCTGAATCCGAGGAACTTGCCGCAGAAAGCGACACCTTAAATCAAGAATTACAAGAGATAAAACTTGAAGAAGAACAATTGAAAGAAAAAATCCGATCATTAGAGAAATAAATACATCAAAAACTCACAAAAAACACCTCCGAAAAGAGGTGTTTTTTGTTGTATAATTTTTCATTTTATTTATCTCGTTTTTATCCCCACTTATCAACAGAATTTAGGGCGAAAAGTTACTTCCATTATGGTAAAATATATACGTGCGACAAGTTAATTTAACCTTATTTAAATTGGGCAAAAAGAAAGTTACCAGGATGTTTTTGGACATTCCTTTTTCTCGTCTCCTATCGCTCATTTTGATCATCTCTTCCGTCCTCTCTCCCAACCTATTTTTGATCTCTTCATCTACTGCAAATGCAGCTACTGGTATACCTAAAATAATTAACTTCCAAGGACGACTTATGGATAGCACTGGTGCACTCCTCGGAAGCTCAAGTGGTACTGATTACTGTTACAAGTTTTCTATTTATGACGCTGCGACTGGTGGCTCACAAATCTGGCCAGCAGGCTCACCTTCGACAATGACCATTCCAACGAGGAACGGAGTCTTTGATGCGAGCATCGGAGATGTGTCTGCGGGTGGTGATGCACTCACTCTTGCATTCACTGATGACCAAGCATTCGTAGATGTACAAGTTGCAACAAAAGTTGGAGCATCATGTACCACAGGTGGTGATGAAGTTTTTGAAACTCTTTCTCCTCGTCCACAAATCGTCTCCTCTGCATTCGCAATAAATTCTGGAACTGTTGGAGGATTCACTCCTGCACAATCAGCGACAGGAAACCAAATCCCTGCACTCACTTCTGGTGCACTTATTTTGGGTGACACAAATCCAGGACTAAAATCAACGGGAACAAATACTTTGAATTTAGATGGTGGAAGTTCTGGCGCATTAAATTTAAATAATACCTCTACTGGTGACATACTCCTCGGTGGTGGTTCAGGATCCACCGGTTGTACGGTGACAAATTCTACTGGCGCATTTACTTGTACTGCAGGTGGAAGCTTTACAGGACTCGCGCTTACTGGAGCGATCACTGGTGCGACTAGCTTCAACGGCTTAGTCATCACCGCAAATACGGGAGTCATCACCACAGGTACATGGAATGGTACTGCGCTCACTGATGCGTATGTATCTGACACGCTCACATCGTCTATCTTCAAAGGTTCTGGTAGTACTACGGATGCGATAGACCTTGCGACTGCTGAAGTAGCGGGGATTTTATCAGCTACAAACGGTGGCACGGGAGTAAACAACGGCTCAAACACTATAACATTGGGAGGAAATATAAATACCGCAGGTGCGTTTACTACCTCTGGTGCATTCTCTACCACACTTACCACCACAGCAACAACAAGCCTCACCCTTCCTACCACAGGAACACTCGCGACACTCGCAGGAGTAGAAAATCTTACTAATAAAACGTTAGACAACACAAATACAGCAACACTCCGAGATGATAGGTTCACTCTCCAAGATGATGGCAACACTACACGTCAAGCAGTTTTCCAGCTTTCTGGAATTAGCAACTCCACTACTCGAACATACACACTACCCGACGCAAGCGGAACTATTTGTTTAACCGGTGGTACTTGTGTTGCTTCTGCATTACGCTGGGATCAATTAACCGCTCCTACCGCTGCTCTTTCTCTCACGATGCCTGCAACTGATGAAACTACGTTTACAATTCAATCAACAACGCAAAATGGATTCACCTGGCAATCATCAACTCTAACTTCTGGTATGCTTGCAAAATTTTTAGTATCAGGAACTTCCGCAGTTGCAACTGCAGCAAACAGTGGTTCGGCATTAACAATCGCTTCTACTACTACTGGGTACACAGCAGCGACTCAAACACTTACTGCAATTAACAGTAGTGGTACAAACACAAACTCTGGTGTGACTGTGCAAGGACTTGCTTCTACAGTGACAAACACCGGCACAAGCTCTACTAACATTGCTGCAATACTTTCTGCAAGTGGTGGTACGAGTGCGAATTATGCCTTGATCACTAATGGTGGAAACGTTGGTATAGGCGATACTTCTCCAGCTGCATTGCTTACAGTCGGCTCAGGTGATTTATTCCAAGTTGCATCAAATGGAAACCTGACGTCCAGTAATGGTGGTAGTTGGACGCTCAGCAACGACACTGATTTTACTTTAAGCGGTGGTGTAAATGGTCTGTCTTTTGATGGTACAACTTTCTCTGTTGATGCGACCAATGACCGTATTGGTATTGGAACAAATGCACCAGGCAATAGATTCGATATCGTTACTAATGCTGCTACCAATGGTCAATCGAGCATGGTCGTTAGATCAGGGACAGGGGCATCTAACTTTGCTATACGTCCTTTCTCCGGAGACTTTGGTGTAGACTTAACTTTTAATACAAGTTTTGATGGTTCGAATAATAATAGAGTTAACACCTCGTATCCAGCTTTTGGTATTGGTTATGCGCCAACAGCTAGTACTCCGATTTTAAGTTTTAACTATGCAGCAGCTGGTGCTAACCCGTTGACTTTCAGTGGTGGATTCGTCTTAACATCAGCCGGTGATTTTGGTATTGGAGATTCTACTCCTGCGGCAAAATTTGTTGTTGGTAATGGCGATCTATTCCAGGTTAATTCTTCTGGTGCCATTGCTGCAGTAGTTGGTATTACTAACACCGGAGCACAAAGCACAACTGTTTCTTCTGCAACAGCTTTGACTGTAGCTAAGACTGGAACTAACTATGCTCTTCAGGTAGATACTGCAACAACTTCTGCTGCAACTGGTCTAAAGATTACCTCTGCAGCAGCTGCTGGGGGAATTGCACTTGCGGCTATCTCTTCTGGAACAGATGAAAACCTAACTCTTGATGCTAAAGGTGCGGGAACAGTTTCAATTGGCGCTACTTCAACTGGTAATGTATTGTTGGCTGGTGGTTCAAGTGGAACAGGTTGTACAGTGACAAATTCTACTGGTGCGTTTGCTTGTACCGCTGGTGGCTCATTCACAACTCTTGGTCTAACAGGTGCAGTGACTGGAGCAGCTTCATATAATGGTTTAGTCATAACAGCCAACACTGGTGTGATTACGACTGGTACATGGAACGGAAGTGTTATTGATCCTACATATGGCGGCACAGGAGTAAATAATGGATCAAGTACTATTACTCTCGGTGGTAACTTGGTAACAAGTGGTGCATTTTCTACAACACTAACATCAACTGCAACTACCAACGTAACCCTGCCAACCTCAGGCACACTCTACGGCACAGCAACAGGATCTATTACATCCAACCAGCTACTTACTTCACTTTCTGATGAGACTGGAAGTGGTCTCGCTGTCTTTGGTACAAATCCAACCTTCTCATCATCTGCTACATTCTCTGGGCTCTCTGCATCTTCCGCTGTTTACACAGATGGTTCTAAAAACTTAACTACAACTGCCCCAACATCTGGAACAATTGGCTATTGGTCTAGAACAGGTACATTGCTTTCACCGGCAACAAGCGGTGATGCATTGAGTATTTCTGCTGCAGGTGCCAAGACTAGTAGCTTTACTGGAACTACTCTTTCTAATACAGCAACTTCTTCAACTAATTCTATAGATAAGATCGGTTTGTCTGTTTCTTCTACTGGTTCTTGGACAGGAACTGGGGCAACGAATTATGGATTGAAGGTTGCTACTGCTACCGGGGGCACAGAAAACTTTAATATTTATAGTGGGCCAGATATGTCTACCTTAAATTCTGGCTACCTAGGGGGTGTGATCTATGCGCAAAACGCATTCACATCTCTAGATGGAAAACTCGCTACTTTGTCAGCTTACAATGAAAAAACCAACACAGATAATGTATGGGGTCTGTATGGAAATGTTTTGAGTTCAAACTCTTCGGGAACACGAAATGCAGGTATTGGAGTCTATGGTGAAGCGTATCATAATGGAGCAGGCGACGTCGATAATTTTACAGGCGTCGCGGGTTATGCAGAAAATGATGGAGCTGGCACCATTGGTATACTTGCATCTTTATATGGATATCAAAATTACCGTAGTGCGGGAACTGTATCTTTAAATACAGGGTTGTATTTAGCAAATCAGGCAGGGGTAGCTAATACTGCAGCAAACAATTATCAAATTTATTCTGCAGGTTCTAATCCATTTGTAGTTCGGAGTGATGGAAATGTTGGTATAGGCGATACATCGCCAGCAGCATTGTTAACTGTAGGATCTGGTGACTTGTTCCAAGTTAATAGTAGCGGTGCAATCGCAGCAACAACAGGTATTACATCATCTGGCACAATTACTTTCTCTGGTCTTGGCGGCGGCGGGACAAAGTGTGTTCAAACAGACAACTCTGGTGTAATCACTGCCGCAGCAAGTGCTTGCGGTGGTGGCGGTCTCACAATAGGTACTACGTCTATAGCTTCGGGTGGTGCAAATAGAGTTCTCTATGAAAACGGATCTACTACATTATCATCTAGTTCTAACTTTACATTTGATGGTTCAGTACTGGGACTGGCAAATACAACCACTCCTGCCAGCACTGGACAAGATATTTTAAGTCTTTCTAGTGATTACTCAGCGGGCACTGTAGGTAGTGGTGGAAAAATTCAATTTACATACCTAGGTAGTACAGCCACTGCGGCCATTCGTTCTTATACCTTTGGTGCAGGAGCGACAGGACTCGCCTTTGATACTGGTTGGGGCGCAAACACAACTAAAATGGTTATAAATGACGGAGGTAATGTAGGAATAGGCACCACCACTCCCACAACCTTTAAACTCGAAATCGCAGGTGACATCGGACCTGAAGCCAACGGTACAAGAAACATCGGTTCATCTTCAAAACGATTTGCGACTGAATACCTCGGTACATTAAATGTTGCTGCTAACGCAGGAATCGATTCAGCGACAGGATCACAGTATCTCAGATTTGATGATTCTAATACTGTAACCATGAGTACTGGTGGTGGTAGGTTCCTATTCCAAAATAATTATCTCCTACTCGGTGGCACGAGTGCTACTCCAACAGCGTATGGAATCCAAGGGCAAGGTGGGTCTGGTACAAACATCGCCGGTGCAAATCTTGCAATATCAGGAGGAATTGCAACAGGTAATGCTGCGACAGGAGATATCTTATTCCAAGGAGCACCAGTTGGTTCTTCAGGAGCTTCCGCTCAGACGCTGGCTACATATATGACTATCAAGGGGGGTGGAGCAAGCATTGGAAACGTAGGTATTGGTACTACCGCACCATCCAAGTTACTTGATATCTCTACCGCAAGTGGTACATATGTAGATAATCTTCGAGTAATTAACACAAATAGTTCTGGTATTGGTGCTGGTATGTTGTTTGATCACTTCGTCACTGGTGCAGGAACCACCACAAGCATTGCGAGAGTCTATACTGCAAGCGATGGCGCTGCATATGGAAATCAAAGACTTACTCTTCAGTCTATTAATTCAGGCGGTGGCTTGGCAGATACTTTGACATTAAAGAATGGCGCAGTTGCTATTAATAATAATACTCCGGTAGATACTTTCGAGGTAAGAGGGGCATGGCCTTCAACTGGAGGTATTACATTGGTAAACACTCAAGGAACAGGCAATGAACAAAATACCATTAAATTCTATGATTCAACATGGCCATCCGTTTCATCCGCAATTAGTCATAAGCTTATTAGTGGGGCAACTGATACAGAGTTAGATTTTTCTGCATCAACTGGTGGAACGATGTCTCAAGTGATGGTGCTTAAAGGTACTGGTAGACTAGGTATTGCAACAAGTGCACCTGATGTGGCTTTAGAAGTAAACTCTGCAACAGGTGCAGGGCTTCGCCTTACATATAATGATAGTAATGGAAGTGCAACAAACTATTCTGACTTTTCTGTAAGCTCAGGTGGAGACCTTACTATCGCACCGAGTGGTAGTGATACAAATATCACTGGTAATCTTATTGTTTCGTCTCTGACATCTGGTGG
>CAZUCZ010000012.1:0-27367 GCA_964618925.1 uncultured Candidatus Saccharibacteria bacterium
TTTTACCAATTGTTTATTTTAATTAATAAATTTTTAAATAAACAAATTTTTGTATTTGGGACAACTGGTCAAGGCTCGCCAAATAAAGAGACCACGTACTTTGGCAAGAAAACAAAAGCGGCGGTAATAAAATTCCAAAAGGCACACCCAGCACTTGTGCCTGACAGAGTAGTCGGACCTCTCACCAGACAGGTAATAAATGTAAACTAAAAACTGCTATGTTATTGACAGTAATAATTTAAGAAGGTATAATTAAAACAATGAAACGCTTTACAAACTGGCTTAAAAAGTACTTTATACCGCATACACACAACGACTTCAAGCCGCACTTTTTGCGCCAAGAATCAGTGTTTCTTATTTTGTCTGTGCTCATATTTATCGAGATACTTTTCTTAACACAAGTATTCGTTGTCTTCGATAAGACAAACTTTCTCGCATCAGTATTACCAGGAGTCCTCACAAACCTGACCAACGAAGAACGCGCCCAAAACAATGTCGCACCTTTGACTGAAAATGCACTCCTCACCAAAGCTGCTCAACTCAAAGCAAACGACATGGCAAAAAATGGATACTTTGCTCACACAAGCCCAGATGGTAAAACCCCATGGTACTGGCTCGACCAGGTCGGCTACAATTACACAATGGCAGGAGAAAATCTTGCGATTAATTTTTTTGAATCAAAAGACGTCGCTGATGCCTGGATGAATTCACCCACCCATCGCGCAAATATTGTCAAACAAGGCTATACAGAGATAGGTATCGCTGTAGCAAATGGAGTCTATGAAGGCTCGAACACAGTCTTTGTTGCCCAATTCTTTGGTACTCCAGTCCCAACAATCACCAAAACAACCACACCCACAACAACTACAAACACAACCACAGCTACACCAAAACCAAAAACCACTACGACCAAACCCCAACCAAAACCAACAACAGCCAAACCAGTAGCAGTAAATACAACACCTAAAACCACCGCACCAACAACAACACGAGTGACAACGCCAGCCACAAATACACCCTCTGAAATCAAAGTCCTCGGTGAAGAAACAACAACAGTAGTAAATGCTTCAGAAAAAAATACAATCCTCTTACAATTAAAACAATTTACAAATAAAATCCTATCCTCACCTCGGGAATATGTGACATATGCATATGGAGCTATCGCACTTTTGGTGATATTGGCACTCCTTCTGGTAGTCATAAACAAATCTGAGATCAAACACCCAGCCATAGTAGCACGGGGTATCACCATAGTGGCGGTGATCATCTTTCTTATTTTTGTAAACATCAAAGTCTTACACCTCGAAACAAAATTACCAAGCGAACCTCTCCCTGCGAGTGTGATATTGTCTCATTAATTTGACCACTTTTTATTTTTGCATTAGGAGTACCTTCTTGGTACAATATACGGTATGCGTAGAGAACGTATACTTTTAATACTTGGTATCTGGGTGGCAGTTCTGCCATATCTCGGTTTTCCATATTCCTGGAAGAATGTGCTATTCAGCATCTCCGGTCTAATACTCATATATTACAGTTATGTATTTTATAAAGAATTCAAAATAAAAGAACATCGAGAAAAGAAAAGAAATAGGGTACGCCCTCAAGATACCTTCGAAGAACGTATCGATGTCATCACAGAAGAAACTCCAGAAGAAGACATGCCCGTATATCGACGTGAACAAGAAGTAGTCTACCGAAGAAGTATTTCAGATTTAAATTTAAACGAATAAATTTTAATGATACAAAAAATATTACAAAAACTTTCTAACATAAGATACGTACTTATTGGTGTTGGTGTAGCGTTAGCTTTTTTCGTTTCCGGACTCTATCTCGGATATAGCCACAGCCCAGCGATAGATAAAGTAGTCTTGAATAATAAAGAAACAGGAGTCGCTACTGTGGCTGATTTTTCTCCATTTTGGAAAGTCTGGAATACCATCAACCAAAAATACCCTGGCGCAGACAAAACCACTGACCAGGATAGGGTATACGGAGCTATTTCTGGGCTCGTAGGCTCTCTCAATGACCCATACAGCATGTTTTTCACACCAGACGAAGCCAAGTCATTCCAAGAAGAAATCGCAGGGAATTTTAGTGGTATTGGTATGGAAGTAGGTATCAAAGACAAGATACTCACTGTCATCGCACCACTCAAAGGCACACCTGCATACAAAGCAGGTATCAAACCAGGAGACAGAGTGCTCAAGATTGATCAAAAATCTACTGCAGATATGACCATCGACGAAGCGATAAAATTAATCCGTGGAGAAAAGGGAACTACTGTTACCCTCACCACCTTCCGTGATGGCGACAAGGAACCAAGTGTAATAAAAATAGTTCGCGACACGATCGACATCCCTACACTCGACACAGAAAACAGAAAAGATGGAATTTTTGTTATCAAGCTATATAGTTTTTCTGCAAACTCTGCAAATCTATTCCGTAATGCAATGAAAGAATTCACTCTCTCAAAGAGTGACAAACTCATCGTTGACTTACGTGGTAACCCAGGAGGATATCTAGATGCAGCAGTAGATATGGCAAGCTGGTTCCTTCCCGAAGGTAAAGTCGTTGTGACTGAGGACTATGGCACCAGCAAAGACCCAAATGTATACCGAAGTCGCGGATATAATATTTTTAATGATAAATTAAAATTTGTTATCTTGATAGATGGTGGCTCTGCTTCAGCCTCAGAAATCCTCGCAGGTGCGATGCAAGACCATGGACGTGCAAAACTCGTCGGAGCACAAAGCTTTGGTAAGGGATCAGTCCAAGAAGTCGTGGATGTCACACCAGGCACAATCCTCAAAATCACCGTAGCAAAATGGCTCACACCAAATGGTAATACGATCGCACAAAAAGGACTAACTCCAGACTATAAGGTAGACTACACTCGAGCAGATTTTGAAGCCAAGAAAGATCCACAGATGGATAAAGCAGTCGAATTATTATTAGCTAATTAGGTATTAGGCGTCAGGCACTAGCGAAAATAAAAATGCTAAAGCCTAGAGCCTAGTTACCTAAAGCCTAGTCAATGAAAGTAATATTTTTAAAAGATGTACCACGCGTAGGTAAAAAATACGATATCAAAGATGTCGCAGATGGGTATGCGATGAATTCTCTTATCCCAAGAAAACTAGTGGAGATCGCGACACCAAAATCAATCGCAGAATTAGCAAAAAGAAAACAAAATATTGAAATAGAGAGGGAAGTGCAGACAGATCTCCTTATGAAAAACCTTGAGGAAATCAAAGGCAAAGTCCTCCACCTCAAGGTAAAAGCCGATGACAAGGGGCACTTATTCAAAGGTGTCAATGCCGCAGACATCGTAGCTGGCATGAAAACAGAACACCATGCTGACATTTCTCCAGAGTTTATAATGCTCGAAAAACCTATCAAAGAAGTAGGTGAACATGAGATACAGATCGAAATCCAAAAACAAAAATCCTCATTCAAACTAGTGATTGAAAAGTAAAATCTAAAAAATCCCCTTCGAAGGGGATTTTTTAGATTGAGTTGAGTTTTAAATTTTATATTACGTTCACTACTTTCTTAACTACCGTTTTGCCGTTGAAAGATACTTTTCTACGTGAACCGAATTTTACAGTGCCTCCTTTGAGAGCAAATAGAGTGTGATCTTTACCAAGACCCACATTTAAGCCAGGCATAACGTCTGTACCACGTTGGCGGATGATGATAGACCCTGGTTGAGCCACTTCACCATCAGTCACCTTAACACCGAGGTATTTTGGATTGGAATCTCTTAAGTTTTTGGCGGTACCGCCAGCCTTTCTATGTGCCATATTGTTTTATTATTGTTTTTAATGCTAAAATTTACCTATAAACCAAGTGGAATTAGTATAACTAATTTTATGGAAAAAATCAAGCAATTTATTGAGAGTGAGAAAGGGAAGGCTCTTTTGACTATTATTATCATTATTTTGGTTGGTTTGGCGTCATTTCAGCTCGGACGGCTATCTGCCAAAGGGAATACGAACCAAGGGGTAAAAGTGACCTATCCGAGCCCAAATACCGCCCAGGAAGCGAATGCACTAAGTGCAGTATCAGAGCACAGAGAGACTACAGACAAAGCTGCAGCTCTCAGCCACGGGTCCACGTCTTTGTCTCAGGTCAACCCACCAAAAACTACCGCACCTTCATCAAAGAATTTTTTCGCTTCCACAAGGGGACATAAGTACTACTCCATCGGCTGCTCAGCCGGCAAAACCATCAAACAAGAAAACAGGATATATTTTGCCACCTCAACCGAAGCTGAAAACGCGGGATACGAACTCTCAAGCTCGTGCAGATAGTTTAAGAACTAGGATTAGTTATCTCTTGGTCTGATTTTCCTTGATTCTATCTATTGTTATAAGTCCATCTAGAGGGGATTGCACTTTATTGGATTAGAATTTTCGATTGCCATTCGTTAATTATACCAAAAAACTCTAAGGCAAGAAACACCAATGTACAGTAATACAACATGGCAGACCATAGTCTTTATTTATAAGGGGGAAATGGTATGCATGCGTCGCACAATATATGTTTTGTGACATTCCAGTTCGAATACTAGAGAGACTTTAAAGAAAATTCGTAAAAATTATTTTCTCTAAAAGGACCTCTCATATCTCCTCTCTCTACACCCACCACTAAATCTTTGAGAAATATTTCTTGCACTTCCCTTGGAGTATGACGCTCAAAATTTAAAATCTAAAATCCATCATCAGGGGAGCCTCTCCCCTCTTTTTATACAATAGGGAACACTATATTGACATTTCAGTCAAAAATATTTCTAGTGAATTATCTGTGTAATAAATAATATTCGCCCACGTCATAATATATAAGCACGTGGCTAATTATTGATTTAAGAGATCATCGTTGCTTACAAAAACTTACATATGTATTTACAAGGCGAGCCACTTCTATAGATATAGAGTGGCTCAGCTTTTTTTTATTTCAAGATATCTTTAAAGAAAGTCGTAAACCAAGCGATGAAAACCTTCACCCAAGCTACCACAGTAGATACGGTAATACCGAAATATTTCATAAGGAGTAGTGCGATTACGATCACCACGATCGTCTCTACAAATCCCCCGTTATTGTTTTTAAATTTATAACTCATACGTTTATTTTATCATAGGTTACGGCTCTGGTGTATAGGGTGGCAAATAATACATCGGATCAAGATAGGCATTAATAGCGGCGATAGGCTGCTTTAATATTTGCCCCGGGCAAGACTTACTCGGCACGGTATCCACATGTACCGCATTTGCTGCATAGAGAGACACATGCAGGTGTGGTCCCGTCACACGCCCTGTGCCACCCGTGTAGCCCACCATTTCTCCCCTTTTAACTCTCTGCCCCTCAGAGACTTTGATGAGAGAGAGGTGCCCATATGTACTGGCGAGTCCATTTGTATATTCTATAAATATAAATCTTCCGAACGAAACTCCTGGGCAGACCACATCTGTGTCTCCGGTGCCTTTTATCACCCCATCTGCCATGGCATACACCGGCAGTGGTGTCCGTGCTCTAAAGTCCGTACCGCTGTGTCCGCTTGCATATGTCCTGTGTGGTCCTGTCTTTGCTCCAAATTGCTGAGTTACGTATACCTTATCGAGCGGCCAGGACAATACCCCAGCACCTGGTAACTTTGATGGATCCAGAGTGAATTTTAATTGAGATTCGAGACTGCGGAGGTCTTGCTCAAACGCTTCTTTTTTAGCAGTTTGTTCTCGGACGAGTTTCTGATATGCAGTCTCGCTGTTTTTTGTTTGGGTCAGTAATTTACTTTTTTCGTTTACGTTTTGTACGACGATATTTTTCTGATCACCGAGCTCCGTGTTTAGTGTCACGAGTTCGTTCTTGGCTTCGAGGGTCGAAGACCTCGTCTCTTCGAGGAGGCTCTTCACCTGTCTCAGTTTGCCGATGTTTTCTATGATTTTTTCTCGGACACTCGCCCTGTTGTCTATGTCATTCCATATAGAAGTAAAGTTGTCTTTGGATAAAATAGTTTGCAAGATATTCTCTGTCTCGAATTCATTCGTCTCACGAAGCTCTAGGGCGATAGAATTCTTGTGGTCGAGTATCGCTCCTTCTTTACTGCCGATATCAGAGCTCAGATCTTGGATTTTGAGATTTGTTTTTTCTATTTTATTTTGAGTCATCGCAATATCAGCGGCGAGCTTTTTCTTGGTCACATCGAGTTGCTTGAGAGACGTATTCAGAGAATTTTTCTGCTTACCCAGGTTATCGAGTTGGTTTTGATACGCTTGCAGTTCCGCCTCGAGTTTTGCGATGTCCGCATTTTTTTGAGCAATCTTGTCCTGGATTTCACTTGCTGTCTCTGCATAAGAAAAAAACAGTGGCAGAGTCACGAGGCTCACCATGCATACACCGAAAAAAATAAATTTAAATTGCTTTTTGTAGTCTTGATATTGTTTCATTTTTTCCTAAGATTGAAGCTATGGTAAAAGGATCCGGAGACTGGTCTTTACCAGAGAGTGCAAAACGAACAGGGTGCAGGAGTGCTCCCCTCTTTTCGAGCTTGTCAGCCACACTCATAAGTGAATTTTTCACCGCATCAAAAGAAAAATTATCGTTTGGAATCCCGTTTAACGCACCTATCGCAAGCTGTATGTTTTGAGTGGTATCTTCTTTAGTAGAATTCTTGAATACTAACTTTTCTTTTTCATACACTGGAGCCTTAAAGAAAAGATCGAGTTCACCATCAGCAACCATTTTCTTTATGTCTCCCCACTTGGAAATACGTTCGAAAATAATTGGTACTAGTTTTACATCTCTCATGTCTTCTGGAAGCCATGCGAGAATATTTTTCTCCACTTCCTCATGTGGGAGTAATTTCATGTGTTCCTTGTTGAGCCAATTGAGTTTATCCTCGCTAAGTTGTGCGCCAGATTTTTGTACTTTATGAATATCAAAAGCCTGTATGATCTCATTTCGAGTCATGACTTCTTTTTCACCTCCTGGATTCCAACCCAGGAATGCTAAGAAATTAAACATAGCTTCAGGCAGATATCCTTCATCTCGGTAATCAAGTGTATCCTTTGCACCATCTCTCTTACCGAGTTTCTTAGTACCCTCCGCACCCATGATAGGAGGTGCTGTAACATATACAGGTTGTGTCGCCCCGAGCGCCTCGTATACAGCAATATAGTTCGGTGTAGAAGGTATAAACTCTTGCCCGCGCATGACATGCGTCACATTCATCTCTATGTCATCCACAATGTGCGCAAAATTATATGTCGGATAGCCATCACTCTTTATCAAAATAAAATCATCGAGAGCTTCTGGTCCAGCTGTTAGTTCTCCACGCACAGAATCCATCCAGGTAGTACGTTTGAGATCCTTTACCTTGAAGCGCAGTGGCATACCCACCTGCCAAGTTGGAGGATTTTCTGGTCTATGATCTCGAAATAAAAAAGCTTTTTTATTTTGCTCTGCTTCTTTTCTGAAATTCTCGAGATCTTCTTCTTTGCTCACATCTGCATAGGCATACCCCTTTTCTATGAGTTTTTCTGCGTATGTTTTATAAATATCTAATGCTGCCAATCTTTCTGATTGCAAATATGGTGCATGGAGCCCACCCACATCTGGTCCTTCATCCCAATCGAGCCCAAGCCACTTGAGTGTTTCTTTGATATGGTCTATCGAGCCCTCGACTTCCCTCTTTTTGTCTGTATCTTCGATACGAAGTATGAAAATACCATTATTTTTTCGTGCCCAGAGCCAAGCGTAGATAGCAGTGCGAACATTCCCAACGTGCAAAAAGCCTGTCGGTGAAGGTGCGAACCTGGTTACTACTTTGTTTGTAGTCTGATCTTCCATACCTCAATTTTACCATTTTTTGAGATTTTTTTCTATATTTACTTAGTTTCGTGACTGAGTGCAATATCGATAAGAGCTTGAGCTATCTTTTCGGCGGCACCAGGCTTGTGAAATGTCTTTGTGTTTTGCATCATTTGAGTCCATTCTGTTTTATCACCTATGATACGCTCGATTTCAGAACTCAAGATATTTGCCGTCATATTATTCTCTTCGATCACCGTACATGCTCCTGCACGAGCATAATTAAAAGCATTTTTCTTTGAATGATCCGCATTTGATGACGTGAATGGTATGAGTATTGATGGCACACCCCATGATGCTATTTCAAACAGCGTTGAACCTGCGCGTGAGACGATGAGTGTCGCTGCTCCGGCTGCCATCTTCATATCAAGCGGATTTAAGAAAGCGAGAGGAATGTATCTAATTTTATTTGGATTTTCATCCAAGACCACGGCTGCTCGCTCGCTCACCGTTTTAAAATTATTCACACCAGTCTGGTGGATAATCTGATAATTATTTACCAGACGAGGTAACGCATCGAGAATCGTATTGTTGATGAGCTCAGCCCCTTGCGAACCTCCTAAGACAAACACCACGGGGATTTCTGATTCTAGTTTAAAATATTCAAATGCTTCTTTCTTAGAAGACGAAGCTTGTATTTCGGTGCGGATCGGTTGTCCTGTCCACGCCACACGCTTTTTTGGGAAATAACTCGCTGCTTCTTCAAATGAGATTGCGATCTTTTTTGCAAAACGTCCCGCCCAACGGTTCACCCGCCCCGGCGCAGAATCAGATTCGTGGATAACAACTGGTATACGGAGCAGTCGTGCTGCAAAAATAACCGGGAATGACGCATATCCACCTTTGCCGAACACCACATCGGGATAGATCGAAAAAAGTTTGAAAGTGGCATTCACCATGCCATACAATGTCTTAAAAATATCAGTAAAATTCTGAAAAGAAAAATACAGGCGCATCTTACCGGCACTCACCTCTTCGAACAAAAGCCCGTTCTCAAATAATAATTCTTTATCATAAGGACTATTAGAGATATAGTACAGCTTCACTCCTAAAATTTTATCGCGATCTATGATCTCGTTAACTTTTTGAACGACGGCAATAATCGGATAGAAATGCCCGCCTGTACCTCCACCAGTAAAAACTATTTTCATAAATTATATTGTGTTATGTATTATTTGTTTGCAATTTTGATATTTGAAGGACTACCCCCATAGATATCAGATATATCATGAGCGATGTACCGCCATGACTCATAAACGGCAGTGGCACACCAGTAAGCGGAAAGACTCCATTTACAGAAGCAATATGCATAAATGCCTGCATCATCACCAGTATAACAATTCCGCAAACTAAAAGTCTACTAAACAAATCCGGCGAATTATTGGCGATACGAAAGCCCCGCAAGGTAAACAACACATATAATACAATAGTCGCTACACTACCGATAAATCCGAGTTCTTCACCGAGCACAGCGTAGATTGAGTCCCCTTGTGGTTCGGGAAGGTAGCTAAACTTTTGTATACTTTGCCCGAGTCCACGTCCAAAAATCCCGCCGCCGCCGAGCGCGATCAAGGATTGCTGGATTTGATACGAAGAACCTCGCGGATCATTCGATGGGTCGATAAATGTCTTTACTCGTGCTTGGAGATACGGTGTAAAATACACGAGCATAGAAAGCACCACCACGGCACCTGCTCCAATGCCGAGAATATATTTGATGGGCACTCCAGCCACAAACAGCATCGAAATACCAGTGAGAGATATCAAGATAAAACTTTTCGTATCGGGTTGCTTGAACAAGAGCGCTGCGATGATCGCGAGCAATATCGCAAGCGGCACAAAGCTATATCGTATGTCTTTTACTTTATTCTTTGCCCATGAAAGCCATGCCGCAAAATAAATAATAAAACCAAATTTTAAAAACTCTACCGGCTGAAAAGAGAAAAAGTGCAGACTGATCCAACGCGTCGCCCCCGTGCCATTATTAGATCCAAGACCTGGCACATACACACACGCAGTGAGTAACATCGAAGCGATGAGTAAATACAGTGCATAGGTACGCCAGATTTTATAATCTATCTTATAGCAGATATACATACCCACAAAGCCGAGTCCGAGTCCGAGTGCGATCTGGTTAAACAACACTGAGTAAAATATCGCTGGCGCTTTGACGAGTAGCCCGAGGGATGCAGATACGAACATCGTCGCACCGAGTGCGACAAGGAGCAGTAATGTTATGAAAAAGAATTTATCTATTTTTTTATCTGTCTGGTGGTACTTCATAATAATTTAATAAAAACTTTGTGATATCGATAAACGGATCCGCCCATGTCTGTGCTGCATACGGCACACCTTTTGGATTGATCGCATAGAGAAGGACAATAAACTGCGGATCATATGCAGGGAAATATCCGATAAAGGAATGGTTGTGCCTATCTTCATAATAGCCTCCACCATTTTCCTTAGCAACTTGCGCTGTACCTGTCTTGACTGCCACACTAAAATGATCCATCTTGGCAGCACCATTCTTGAGAGACTTATCCATCACGGTCACGAGCATCCGAGTGATTTCCTGTGAGGTTGCCTTGGTGATCTTGGTAGGAATGAGTGGGTACGTCATATCTTTGCTGGTACCATCATCGTATTCAATTTTCTTCACCACATGCGGCACAACGAGGTTTCCACCATTTGCGAGTGACGCCAGTCCGCGGATCAGTTCGACAGGAGTAAAGGCAATACCCTGTCCAAAGGCAGCGTTTGCATACTCTATCTCACGAGGACTGTTTAAGATATTCGAAACGAGCCCAGAAGTTTCGTTTGGGAGGTCTATGCCTGTCTTGTCTTTGAGTCCAAATGAGAGCAAGTAATCTCTGAGGTTTTTCCTGCCAAGTTTTTCTTCGACAAACACCATCCCCGTATTGAGTGATTGATTGAGTACGTCCTGCATGGTGGTGCCAGGTCCCCTGCCCTTTTTATCAAAGTTAAAAATTTGATGCTTTTCGATGGTCACTGAGCCATTGTCAGTGTATTTGGTATCTGCCGTCACCACGCCTTCGTTTAAGGCAGACGCCATCACGAGTGGTTTGACCACAGAACCGAATTCGAGCACATTTTCTACGAGTGGATTACTAAAGGTGGTGGCTTTTTTAATTTTTGAAAAATCATTTGGATCAAAGTCTGGTTTGATCGTCATCGCATAGATCGACCCATCTTTTGGATTCATAATAATTCCCCCGATCGAATCGACACTATATTTGTCTTTGACTTCGGTTAACTTTTTATCTAAAAATTCTTGCACCACTGGTTCGATCGTAGAGACCACATCGCCTTCTTTGGTTTCATTTTTGAAAAATGTTTTACTAATATCAGAAAAAACTTCGGCAAAGAAATTCACATATGGATTATCTGCACTGCGACGCAAGACTCCATCGTATTGCCGCTCGAGTCCATAGCGCCCACCGAGGTCATCTCCCTTGTAGCCGACAAAGCCGAGTGTATTCGAAGCGAGCACACCGCCAGGATAGAAACGCCACTTTTCTTTAAAGAGATTCACCCCAGGCAGTTTGAGTGCGCTCGTCGCATCGGCTTCGTCTTTGGTCAAATGCCCGACGATATCTTCGTAGGGGTCATTTTTCTTACCCGCTTTTGTGATAAATTCGGCATGGTCTATGTCTGGTATGATGGCAGATAATTTTTGATAGGTGTCTTCCGCATTGACGATCTTCTCTGGATATATCGCGAGCTTGTACCCGAGTGTCTGCGTAGCTGCAGAGACGAGCTGTCCATCCTTGCGATCAAAATAAATAGTCCCCCGCTCAAAGATACTCGATGAAGGAGTAGCATACTGGCGGAGTGCAGCTTCTTCGTATGCACCACCGTGCACCACTTGAACCAAAAAATTCTTGCCGATCAAGACAAGAGCAAATAAGAGAATACAGCCGAGAATAATACGAGATCGATATACAAAACTACTAGATTTCATTTTTGCTAAGTTTTACACTATCAAGATTATATCCGAGAGGTTTACGCGTCGCAAAATTTATTTTTGTTTCCTTAAAGCCGAGAGAGTACGACAATGGCAAGTCGAGCTTGCTACTCATAGAGAGATACGTGGATTCAAGATCCATGACCTCATTGTTCACATTGCGTGCCTCTGCTTCGATGGTCCGTCGTTCGATAATATTAAAAATCATATTCCCTAAAAAGAGTACATAGAGCACAGAAAGAAGCCCAAAAGATAAGAAAATCACATGGAGTAAACGTCGTTCGATGTCATTGTTGTTTATGATGTTTACTTCGTTTGTATAATTTTTTACTTTTATGCTGATACTCTTCATTTGATTTTTTCTATAACTCTTAATTTCGCACTTCGAGCTCTCTTATTTTCTAATAATTCTTCACGTGTCGGGGTTATGGGTTTTTTGTGTATTGATTGTGCCAATCCTTCTTGCACTAATGTTTTAAAATACCGCTTGACGATCCGATCTTCGAGGCTATGAAAAGATATGACTGACATTCTGCCACCTACCTTCAAAGCATGAAAACCTTTCTGTAAACCTTCTTCGATGGCTCCGAGCTCGTCATTCACTGCCATGCGTAGTGCCTGAAATGTCTTCGTGGCGCAGTGTATTTTACTTCGTTTGTATGCGGCACCCACACTCGCCTCGATGATGTTGACCAAATCCCTCGTGGTTTTGATCTCTCGCTTTTGCCTCGCGTCTACTATCGCTTTGGCTATTTTGCGTGATAGCTTTTCTTCACCATAGCCATAGATAATATCCGCTAAATTTTTCTCCTCCCAAGTATTCACGATATCGTATGCCGTGATATCTTCTGAAGAAGGATTTTCTTTCAGGGTCATGAGCAACGGCTCATCTTTCATAAAAGAAAATCCTCGTCCAGAATTCTCTAGCTGATCTGAACTCAAACCAAAATCAAACACTACTCCATCTACTGCTTCGAGTCGTTCACGTGCGAGTGCATGATCCAAATTTCTAAAATTCATATTATAGAAATGCACGGGACACCCCGCGACGACGTTCTCACCGACGGCTTTGTCTTGATCAAGGGCGACAATGTGTACACCTGGATATTTCTCACAGATGAGTGCACTATGCCCTCCCCCGCCAAATGTCGCATCGACCACCACGGTGCCGAGCGTAGACTTTTGATCTAAATTCAAACCTTGTATTGTTTCGTGTAAAAGAACTGTCTTGTGTATGCTCATCTTATTTCTCAGCGTGTGCCAAATTTTCTGCCAATCTGTCGATCTCCTTCTCGACGATATCTTTCTGTGCTGCCCAGCCTTCTTCACTCCATACTTCTACCCTGTCTTCGACGCCGACGATCGCTGCAGAATTCTTGAGTCCGATTCTTTCTTTGAGAAATTCTGGGATCAGTATCCTCCCGATCGAGTCTACTTCTACTTCTGCGGCTCTACCGAACATGTATCTATTGAAACTTCTCTGATCTGCTTTCAAAAAAGATAAATCAGAATCAGAACTTGAAAGTCGTTTGCTCACCTTTGTCCACTCTTTGGTAGTAAAGACAAACAAACACTTGTCGAGCCCAGGTGTAATAATAATTTTCTTTCCGAGTTCTTTTCGAAATTTTGCCGGAAGAGACATTCTATTTTTGGTATCTATAGTATGTATGTATTCGCCGATAAGCATAATTTCTAAGTTCTCTTAAAAAACATTATTAAAACTTTTCCCACTTTTTCCCACTTGCTATACATTGTATTCCACTTAGAACATATCACCAAATTTTACCTGTGGATAACTCAGAGTGACATTGTCGTCAACAAAATCTATACTAAAAGCCTTGCTCTAAAACTAAAATATAGATTTTATGAGTAATCAGTCCATAAGTTAATAAACACAGTGAGCAGTGTAAGACCATCTTCCACCTTGGAAGGCACTCAAGATCACTCCTGATTTTACATAATCGCTCATCATCCTCGCCGCTGAAACTCATATGTTCAGCGGCTTTCTTTTTTCTAAAAGTAGCTAAATAGTGAAACTGTGGATAACTCCACGTGACAAATATTTTTGAAGATTTATAATATAAGTGTTGATATCCGTAAGGAAAAGATAAAAAAAATCGTTACGTATATACGTAACACCAAATTATCCTCACTCTTACCATATCAAGATCGAGACTTATAGTCTCACCTCACACATCTCACCAATGAAACCCTCATTCGTGAGATGTTTCTAATTTACACCAAATTTTAATTCTTATTTCTCTTCCTGCTTGACTTTTAGATAAATATGTGAGAATATAAAAATCTCTAACATAATCCTTTGTTAGAGAAACAACTACCACCTAAGGAAGATTTTATTTTTTAGTTCAATAGCTGTGGAACCGCTAAGCTATAGAATATTTTTTTCAACGTGGTAGTTGGAATTTCAATAATTGCACTGACAAGCGTGACTCATGCGCGACGGAAAACGAGTCAAACACAGTGCAAGTGTCGCCCCAGGAAGTGGAAAAGCACAAGCTGTAATTGGTCCTACAGCCCCACTTCCTGGAAAAAGTTCTTTTTTCTCCATAAAGTATGGTCCTGATCTGTTTGGAGACAGAGCAGGACATCGGTTTAATACCATTCATGCACCCCTTCCCAGGAGTGCATTTTGTTTTGATATTGACTTTTTATCTAAAAATTTTATACTGACGGCAGATGAGTCCCAAAAGGTCATCATTTACTCCTCGGGAGTTTTGTAATTTATTTACATATTTTATATAAATTTATACAAATATTATAATTCGCAAAACTCCCTTTTTCACCACATGGTGAATCGCAATCATAAAAAGCCCTTGAGATTTCTCTCAGGGGCTTCATTCTTTATATCCAAATTATTATTCTAAATTCTTCGGTCGCATGATCGGGAAAAAGATCGTGTCGCGGAGGTTTTTTTGTTCAGAAAATATCGCCATCAATCTATCGATACCCATACCAAAGCCAGTCATCGGCGGCATACCGTGCTCCATTGCAGTGATAAAGTCTTCATCTATCTCCATGGCTTCTTCATCCCCGGCATTCTTTGCCTCCATTTGTTTTTCAAAAAGTTCTCTCTGTTTGAGTGGGTCCACCAGTTCGGCGTATTGGTTCGTGATCTCTGCCCCTCCGATGAGTAGCTGTGCCACGAGTGCAGTCCCATCCGGATTTTGTTGCGCGAGGGGTTTCAAATCACCTGGATAATGTGTCACGAACGTAGGGTTCACCAAGTGTGGACGCACCGTGTGTTTATACACAAAGTCGAGCAGGTTTGCGCGACTTGTTTTTTGTAGATCATCTTTACTCATGCCGTATTTCACTGCTTCATTTTTCAAATCTGCATCAGTCACCGTATTCATGTCTATGCCTGCGTATTCTTTGAGCAAATCTGCAAATTTTACTCGCGGCCACTCTCCCGCAAAATCCACTTCCGTCGCAGTGCCGTCTTTGTCATACACAGTAAATCTAGTTTTCTTTACCACATTTTGTGCGAGGTGTTTAAGGAGTTTCTCAGTCCAGGTGATATTGTCTTCGAGAGTATGATACGCACTGTACCACTCCATCATGGTAAATTCTTGAATATGAGTCGGGTCCGAGCCTTCATTTCTAAAATTCTTACCAATCTCATATACGCCCGTATACCCACCCACCATGATCATCTTATGCTCGATCTCAAGCGAGATGCGCAGCTTCATATCTATATCGAGGTCATTGTGATGTGTGACAAACGGCAATGCCATAGCGCCACCAGCGTTGTTTTTCAGTATTGGAGTTTCAATTTCTAAAAATCCGAGATTATCGAAAAATGCACGTATTTCTTTTATGATACCGCCACGCAAGACGAACCTGTCAAAGACTTCCTTGTCCATGACGATCTCCAGATATCGTTTACGATATCTCTCTTCTACATCGACGAGTCCATGCCACTTTTCTGGGAGTGGTCTCAAGCTCTTGGTGAGCATGCGCCAATCGTGCGCTTCGAGAGTTTTCTCTCCCCTATTGGTGGTAAAGAATGTGCCGAGGATTTCTACGAAATCTCCGATGTCGACGACCTCACTAAAGAACGCGAGTTTATCCTCACCGAGGATATCTTTTTTCAATAATCCTTGAAATGTCCCTGTGCCGTCATCTAAGGTGATAAATACAATAGCGCCCTGCCCACGAATAGACATGATACGCCCTGCGATCCATTTCTCGTCTTTATTTTTTTCTAGTGTTTCAAAGTCACGAGACGCATCGGCGAGACTGAGTTCCCTGTGTGGGTCTGCAGGATACGGATCCACACCTCGACTGCGAAGTATTTCTAATTTTTTTATTCGAGCATCTCGTATTTCGTCAATTGAAGACATATGTATTATCTTACCACGCGAGAGGATTGAGGCAAAGATTATGAGACACGTATGATTTTATAATTTACAACTCCATGAGGAGTATCGAATGAGACCTTGTCTCCGACAGACTTACCAAAGAGCGCTGCACCAAACGGAGAACGGTTTGAGATCTTGCCTTGTGCCATATCTACTTCTTCTGAGCCGACAATAATGTATGTCTTGTTTTCTTGTGTGCCTTCTTTTTGGACGACCACAGTAGACCCAATACCCACCACATCACCGCTCGTGCTTTTACCGGACACCACTTGTGAGGATTGTAATATCTTTTCAATTTTATTAATACGGTCTTCGAGTTTACCTTGATCCTCGCGTGCCTGATGATATTCGGCATTTTCTTTGAGGTCACCTAAGGATTTCGCGTATTCTAATGTATCGAGAAGTTCTTTTCTCTTTGGTCCTTTTAGATCAGCTAGTTCTTGCTCTAATTCGCGCTTTTTTTCTTCTGTAATATAATCTGCGGCTTGATTCATATAGTATGTATACTATAGTTTTTGGGCAAAAAGTCAATTTAATGAAGCACACATGAAGACTGCCGGTCGACCCTTGTTTTTTAAAAAAATATATGATAATCTAAACCCATATGGCAAAAATAGTAATAGCAGTAAAGAAAAACCCGAACGAGAACAACTCAAGTATCTTGCGTCGTTTTACTCGTAAGATGCAAGAATCTGGCATTGTTCGTAAGGTAAAAAAGGACCGCTACAATGTCCGCGAAGAATCTAAATTAAAAAAGAAAAGAAGTGCGATCAAAAGGATGGGTCGCCGTAAAGAAATAGAGAAACTCAAGAAACTCGGCAAGATGAAATAATCCTCTGTATCATGACAGAACACGTTTCAGAAAAATTTTCAATTACAAATCAAACAAAAGACAAGCTTCCCGGCTTGTCTTTTGTCACACTAATCGAACAAATCAAAAACGACATCCTCGGAGAGGACTACACGCTCTCGATCGCATTTGTAAGTAAAGAAAAATCTCACGAATTAAATAAAACATATCGCGGCAAGGACACACCGACCAACGTACTCTCATTTGCACTCTCAAAAAATTCCGGAGAGCTCGTTCTCTGTCCATTTGTGATCAAACACGAAGTCAAAATTAAGAAATTTGACAAAAATTTTTCCGATTTGCTTAATTTTTTGCTCATCCACGGCATGCTGCATTTGAAAGGAATGAAACATGGTGCTACAATGGAGAAGAAGGAATTTAATTATGATCAAAAATATCGGAGTAGGAATAGACGTGGGCTCAGAGACGATACGAGTCGTCGTGGGAGAATTTCAAACGGGAGAAAAAAATCCTAAAATTATTGGTGTGGGTGAAGCACCAAGTCTCGGACTTCGTCATGGATACATCGTCGACCCTAACTCCGCCATGGTCTCGATCAAGAACGCAGTCTCCGTCGCCGAAAAATCTGCAGGAATAAAAATCAAACGCGCCTTCGTGTCTATCGGGGGTTTAAGTTTGCGTAGCGAGAACAGTGTAGGCGAAGCAGTCATCTCAAAAGCAAACGGTGAGGTCACCACGCTCGACATAAACAGAGCACTCCAAGACTGTGAAGACAATTTAAATTTAAATAATAAAAAAGTTATCCAAGTATTCCCCCTGTCGTTCAAGCTCGATGGCAAAGAAGTCCTCGGTCGTGCCGAAGGCATGCACGGCACCAAGCTCGAAGCCCGTGCACTCTTCCTCACATATTCAGTGCAACACCTCGAAGACCTCCTCGGGGTCATCGCCCGTGCTGGTGTAGAGACCATAGACATCGTCGCATCGCCTATCGTCCTTGCAGACATAGTCCTCTCAGAAAAACAAAAGATCGTCGGCGTGGGGCTCGTAGATATCGGTGGCGAGACGACATCACTCTCAGTATTTGAGAACGGCTCTCTTATCTCTATACACACCTTCCCGATCGGGTCTTCAGACATCACGAACGACCTCGCACTTGGTTTTAAAATCCCTCTCGACAAAGCAGAGACACTCAAACTCAAAAGTGGTGAGACGCCCGAAGTAGGCATCAAAGAAGAATTTTCACGTAGAAAGCTTGATGAGATCATCGAAGCACGGCTCTGTGATATTTTTGAATCTATAGAAAATAATTTAAAGAAAATAAAACGTGCAGAGCTCCTCCCTGCCGGACTTGTGTTCGTCGGTGGTGGTGCAAATCTCGCACACTTGAGTGAACTCTCAAAACATATTTTAAAACTACCGTCCACCATAGGTACAAACGAAATGTTTGCAAATGCAAAAACCAAACTCAGAGACCCAGCATGGTTTACTGCGACAGGACTTTTGATCTTAGGCAGAGATGGCGGAAACTACTCAGAAAACTCACTCAGTGGACTATTTAAAAACATAAAAAGTCTACTCAAGTCAAGCTTAAAGCAGCTCATGCCGTAGTTTGCTTTTTTCTCCCCTGGTGGTACTATGATTGCATACCAGCCCTGACAAAACGTCAGGATCCTGACTCTGTAAGGCGTCAGTAATATAACGAAAGAAATCAAATTATGCCAAAAATAAACCAAGAAATAGAAAGCTTTGCTCGCATTATGGTCATCGGTATCGGTGGATCAGGTAAAAACGCCGTCAACCACATGATCAATTCAAAAGTCCAAGGTATCACCTTTATCTGCATGAACACAGATACTCAAGATTTGCACCACTCACTCGCAGAAAAGAAGATTCATATCGGTAAAAACCTCACCAAAGGTCTCGGTGCAGGCATGGACCCAGAAGTTGGTAAGAAAGCAGCTGAAGAAACAAAATCAGAAATCCAAGACGTCATCAAGGGCGCAGATATGATATTCATCGCCTGTGGAATGGGTGGTGGTACAGGCACAGGTGCAGCACCTATCGTGGCTCGTGCAGCCAAAGAGCAAGGCATCCTGACTGTGGCTGTTACTACAAAGCCATTCTTTTTCGAAGGTAATCACCGTATGAAGATCGCAGAGAAAGGACTCGAAGAATTGTCACGAGAAGTAGATGCGATCATCGTCATCCCAAACGACAAACTCCTCCAACTCGCAGATAAGAGTACGAATTTCAAAGATGCATTCGCAAGTGCCGACAATGTCCTCCGCCAAGCTGTCGAAGGTATCTCGAGTCTCATCACTACACCAGGTATCATCAACGTAGACTTCGCTGATATCAAAGCCATCATGCGTGAAGCTGGCAGTGCACTCATGGGTATCGGTACTGCGTCCGGAGATCAACGTGCAGAAAAAGCAGCCGTTGCCGCTATCAACTCTCCACTCCTCGAAGTTTCTATACATGGTGCCAAAGGAGTACTCTTTGCGATATCTGGTGGCGAAGACCTTACTATCCAAGAAATCCAAGAAGCTGCCAAGGTTATCACTGAGTCTATCGACAAGGATGCCAAGGTCATCTTTGGTACCATCCGTGATGAAAAACTCAAGAAGGGTGAACTCAAAGTCACTGTCATCGCGACGAACTTCCCTACTGACGAAGTCCCAAAGAAAAGTCTTTTTGCAAACTTGAATACCCCAAGCCAACCACAGACTCCACTCAAAGAAGAAAATCTAAATGTAGCTAAAAAAGAAATCAGCAACAGTATGCCAAACGGCAATTTAAACATGAATATCAATACTCCGAAGCCAAACAATGATTTCATCAAAAAGCCTACCCCGACTGTCGTCGAAGACATCATCGTAGATGACGATAGTGATGACTGGAGCGCTGTTCCAGCATTCTTAAGAAGGAAGAAATAATTAGGCTGCGCGTTTCCGACACAGCCTAACAATAAGATTTTTTAGTAAAAATTAATGGATAATTTTTACTTTTGTTCCCTTTTCCCCGACTTCGTTTACGAGCTCAGAGACGGTTTTTCCAGAAGACTCGTTTTTTTTATGGTCTTCTATTTTTTGAACAAATGCGATGCAGTCTTCTGCATCGGTGCAAAACATCTTTAGACGTTTGCATTTTTCACAAGTTGGTAAAGTATGGTGCATACTTTTAGTCAAACAACTTCCCTGTAGGTGCCCCATTGCCCTTACTTTGTTGTTTTCCTCCTTTAAATATAGTCACATATATAAATATATTAATCAATGCGCATGGAAAATTTTTCTGCTATAATTGCATCTATGAGATACGATTTGATAATCATTGGTGGTGGACCTGCGGGTTCGGCTGCTGCGGTATACGCTGCCAGGAAAAGGCTGCATACCCTTTTTATAACTGCCGAGTGGGGTGGGCAGTCTATAGTTTCAGAAAAGATTTACAACTGGATAGGAACTCCGGAGATTTCTGGCAATGACCTCGCCAAAGGCTTCAAAGACCACGTCGTCGGCAATGCTGGAGAAGGTCAAACCCTCGAAGTAAAAGAAGGTCAAAAGGTAAACACTGTGGTAAAAAATGGTGATCTTTTTGATGTTTCCACCGAAGCTGGAGAAAAATTTTCTACTAAAACAATACTGATAGCGAGCGGCAGTGGACGCCGTAAACTCGCTGCAAAAAATGCAGACACCCTCGAACACAAAGGACTCACCTACTGTGCATCGTGCGATGGTCCCCTCTTTTCTGACATGGATGTGGTGGTGATCGGTGGAGGAAATGCTGGCTTTGAGTCCGCTGCGCAGCTCCTCGCCTACTGTAAATCTGTCACACTACTTTCTCGTGGAGATTTTAGAGCTGATGAAGTAACCGTAGAAAAAGTTTTGAAAAATCCAAAAATGACTGCGATTAAAAATGTAGACATCTTGGAAGTCAAAGGCGATAAATTCGTCGAAGGACTCATTTACAAAGATATGGGAAGTGGCGAGCAGAAAACTCTCAACGTCTCTGGTATCTTTGTCGAAATAGGACAAATACCAAATACTGATTTCATCAAAGGTGTGGTGCCTCTCGATGAAATAGGCAGAGTCAAGATCGACGCCTGGAATCAAAAAACAGAAGTCCCGGGTATCTGGGCTGCGGGAGACTGTACGAATGTCCTCTATCATCAAAACAACATCGCTGCCGGCGATGCGGTTCGTGCACTCGAAGATATATACCTATATATTCATACGAAATAAATAAGGCATATAAAATATACTGAATTTGACAAAACCATATAAAAATTATATGGTTTTGTTGTATATAACCACGTGACTATTTGGTTTTGTTCATCAACTTACCTAGTTACGAGGTAAGTTCATTCAAAGGAGAAAAAATATGTTGTCTCGTTTTCTTGTTTCAATATTGGGAGGCGGAATTGTAACTGGATTATTTGCATTAATTCATTTTTTAAAAAATCCAGATCATGATGCATTTGACCAACAGCATTTAGGAACAGGCGTGCTGGTTTTTATATTGGTCAGTGCTGTAGTATTTCTTTTATGCTATTCTGACGACACACCTTCTAATTCCAATAATTCTGGTTCTGGTTTTTTTTAAAAAAAAATTAGTAATCAAATCAAAAAGTCGATGTCTCAGGAGAGATGTCGACTTTTTTAATTTCTCATTGCGGAGATGGGAGGATTCGGTCACAAATAATTTTCTGCTAAAAATTTTCGCTACCCCGCCTCGCACCGTCGTGCTCCGGCTTTCTCAACCTCCATCTTCTCGCAATGATATTCCATTCGAATACATCTATATGTATTCTCACGGATCATTGCGGAGATGGGAGGATTCGAACCCCCGATACCTTGCGGTATGCCGGTTTTCGAAACCGGTGCATTCAACCACTCTGCCACATCTCCAATACCCCTATTTTAATTTATATATCAAAAACAAGAAAGTCGCCTCGAAAGACGAACTTTCTTGGCGACTCAACATTTTTGAATTTTATAACCTTGCGTAGGTGGAGTTATAAATAAACTATTTGTAGCGTATTTTCTTACTTCTCCAGTTACTTCTCTATTGCCACGGAAGTCACCTGAGAACGTATACGTTAGTTCATTAATTCCAGTAAAAAAATCTTTTGCTTTAAATTCCAACCCGGTTGAGGGTAAAAAGATTCCCTGCGCTACTTGATAGAATTTAACTTCATTTTTATTATATCCTTCGTAGAACATAAGAATTCCATCAAAAAAAACCATCAAATGTGGTCCACAATAATTCGTTTTTTGTCATCCAGCCCCGCCACACAGAGAAACGCGAGTACGCTTTCGGTCAGGGATATTTTTTTTGTCGTCACAAAAAAAATTCCACGACCCTGACTCGTTTATTTTTTCTGCTGAAAAAATATAACTCCGTCTTTCGCTTCTCTGACGCAAGCAAAGCAGTTTGCTTGCTTAGGGTCACCGCACAAAAAAGGCGCTCATTTCTGAGCGCTCAGTTTTGTCGCGGTGATGTATTGCTAACCTTTGCACGAACTTTTTTCGAGCAAGAACACTAACGAATTCCGTCACGGCTCGGATTACCTCGCCGTTCCGCCCTTCGCCCCATCGCTTTTCATTCTTGTTTTGTTTGGCGGGGGGAATTCTTTTTGAAAAGGTATGGCGATGGGGCTTCGGGCGGGTTTCCTTTAAAGAAAAGGAAACGACGGAATTCTAAGCGGTGTCTCGGACATTATACTATTTTCGATCGTCCGTGACCAAAGGAGTCCATCCTCGGCATTCGCCTCGGACATTTCCGCTAGGGCTACTCGCGCCTAGATGTCTAGGTTTGGCGCGTTTCCTCGCTCTACGGCACTGCGGTGCCGGAGCTCGGGCGCCAGCTGTTTGGGGGAAGGAAGGAATCCTTCCCCCAGCTTCGCCTCGTCTCGGCAGGGCTCGACCAACCGGCTCAGCCAACCCCCAACCTCGTTTTCATATCCGAGTATTTCTCAAGATTATTTACTTCTTCTTGCTTATTACGTCGGCGCTCATCCTTTAGCCACGGACGCCCGTCGCGGAAATGTCCGAGGCTCAAATTCGTATTGCACACTTGACCCACCCTCCCGTTCGCGTGTGCACAAGCCCCGCTCGCAAGGGTGAGAGGGATGCGAGCGGGGCTCCCTAAACAAATACAATCTTTTTTAAAGCCAAAATTAATTCTTTAGTCTTTTTTTCTTTTCTATAATTTGTTATATAAACATCCAGTTTCTTTTTTTCGTCTTCAGTTATTATTTTGTTTTCGTCTTTTTCTAAAAGAGCTAATAGTTCATCTGATACATTTTTGCGAAAATTTGATAACTGAAAAAAATTCTGATTAAAATAACACACATAATCTGCAAACATAATCCCTGGATTATTAAGAGATGATTTTACGGAAAGCGGAGATTCAAACAAATTTAAACTCCTTGATTTTAAAAGACTTTCTAAGTGCTGATAAAAATCATTTGGATCTATACAGTCATTTTCGTCATAAAAAATACCTATAAGACTCTTCTTTTTTGTTTGTGGTTTAGGAAGTTTTTTTATAATTTTTTCTAAATTCTTTTTATAGCATTCGTATTCACTGCAATTTTTATCATATGTCTCTAATGCCACATAGACATGAATTTTTGCTGTTTTGCCAGTTTTTGATTTCGATATACCAACCACGTCAGACATAAAATTAACTCTTTTTTCTACAGAAATAGATTTGTCGCCAGATGTTGAAAACATTGATCTACCTTTTAATTCAAGTTTCTTATCCCATCCTAGTTTTTTAAGTGAAGATAAAAAAGAATCTTTAAACGAAAGATAATATTGAGCATCAATTACAACTCCAGTTAAACCATATACTTTATGATTTTTTGAATGATCATATTTAAATTCATCAAGAAATAGAAATTTCATAAATATTTTAGTTATAATATCATATGTGGATAACTTTTCGGTTTTGTTTCGGTATCACTATGATATAATATCATACATGATAACGAAACGCCAAAAACAAATTTTAGATTTCATATCAAAATATGAATTAAAAAATGAATTTGCTCCCTCTTTAAAAGAAATTAAAAAACATTTCAAGCTATCATCTGAATCAACAGTACATCAGCACATTGATGCATTAAAGAAAAAAGGTTATCTAAATAAATCTAAAAATAAACCAAGAGGTATTGAATTAAATAAAACAGAAAAACTCATTGAAATCCCTGTTGTGGGAGTTATTGCAGCGGGGCAACCTATAGAGGCATTAGAAATTGGTAATGAAAGCGTTTCGGTGTTAAGTCACGAAATTGAAAACAGGGAGCAACACTATGCATTAAAAGTTTCGGGCGATAGTATGATCGATGAAGGTATTTTTAATGGTGATACAGTAATAATTCGTAAACAAGAATATGCTGACGATGGGCAAACTATTGTGGCTATTATTGATGATAACCTTGCGACCTTAAAAAAAATTTATAGAGAAAAAAATAGAATAAGGTTACAGCCCGCGAACCCGACACTTTTTCCAATTTATAGAAATGAGGTAGAGGTTAGAGGTGTTGTGGTTAAAATTGTGCGTAATCTTGAACAACCCATCTTAATTGCACCTAAAAATTATAAAGAGGAAAAGGAGGTTCCTTTTGAGAAGCAAGATTTTGATGTAGATGCTATTTACAACGTGGATTGCTTAGAATTCATGAGAAGTCTTAGGGATAACTCTATAGATTTAATTTTTGCTGACCCTCCTTATAATTTGAGTAAGAAAAGTTTTAAAATGAAGTTTTCAAAAACAGGTGGTAAAGATCTAAATACAGACAAAGGATATTGGGACAAAATGGAAAAAGATGATTTTGAGAAATTTACTGAAAATTGGTTAAGAGAATCTTTCAGAATACTTAAAAAAACAGGTTCAATTTGGGTTGCAGGCACATATCACAATATACATTTAACGGGGTATTTATTAGAAAAAATCGGATTTGAGATATTAAATGAAATACTTTGGCACAAAACTGATGCTACCCCAAATTTATCTTGCACAAGATTTGTCGCTGATCATGAGAATTTCTTGTGGGCTAGAAAAGACAAAGGTAATATCTTTAATTATGAAGATATGAAAAAGATTAATGGAGGGAAGCAAATGCGCTCTATTTGGGCAAAAGGCAAAACAGCAGGTGGAAAAAGAATACACCCAACACAAAAACCAGAGTGGTTGCTAGAAAGAATAATTTTAGCTACATCCAAAAAAAATGGCATAGTATTTGATCCATTTTTAGGGTCTGGAACAACGGCAGTAGTGGCAAAAAAATTAAATAGAAAATATTTAGGAACTGAACTAGATAAAGATTACTTTAAATTAGCAGAAGAAAGGATAAGAAATGCATAAATAATATATGAATAAACACTATTTAATAAAAGGCGATGTTTTTAAGGTATTGCCAACAATAAAAAATAAGGTAGATGCTGTTATTGTCGATCCACCCTATAACACAGCAAATAAAAATACGAAGGTTCTCAAGGGTAGAAAAGCAAGATCTTCTGATTTTGGAAAATGGGATTATTTTAGCAACAATGATTATTTGAAATTTACTGAGGAATGGTTAAAACTGATTACTCCTATTTTAAAAGAAAATGGAAACCTTTTAGTATTTTCAAAACTGGAATATGTAAGTGATATAAAGCGTATATACGAAAGATTAGGATTTAAACACCACGCTACAATAATTTGGCACAAAACAAATCCTGCCCCACAAATTAGGAAGAATGGTTTTTTATCTTCATGTGAAGCTATCTTGTGGGCTACGTATGGTTTTGATAATAAAAAAATATCTTACACTTTTAATTTCTCAAAGCAAAATGAGATGCATAATTTTATTCAAACACCAATTTGCATGGGTAGAGAAAGAACGGCACACCCAACTCAAAAACCAAAAAAAGTAATCGAACATTTAATGAGAATTTTTACCAACGAAAAAGATCTAGTGCTTGATTGTTTTGCTGGTAGTGGGACTTTAGCGGAAGTTGCAGATTCAATGAAAAGAAATTCTATAAATATAGAAAACGATCAAGAATTCTTTAAAATAATGAAAAAGCGACTAAAAGATATAGACGGAATAAAAGTTCTAAATATAAAAAACTAAATTAAAAAGACAAAGAGAGCTCAGTGAAATTTTTATTATCCCAATTTGCTCTATAAGCTTTTCTTTCTCCCTTTTCAAAGCATAAAAATACATCAGGTATTCTATCACCGTGCTTTTTCTTTAGTGGTTCAAATAGTTTAATTATTAGATCTGGATTCCATTCTTCTTCAGCAAATAGCCAAGCACCAGACCATGCGTTATTTTCAGGATGTTTATGATCTATATAATTTTTCCAGTCATGTTCTAATTCTAGTTTCTGTGTTGTCCCGCCAGAATATTTCAATAAAACATCGCATCCACCAGAGCTAGATACTATATAATCAACAACATCCTTTCCATCAACTGAAAAATGTTTTTTCCATTGGAGAAACTTATCAATAAAAATCCATGTCTCTTGTTGTTTTACCTCTTTTTGAATTTCAATCTCATCACTGCATTCTTTGTTTATTAAATCTTTCCAATTATAGGATAATCTTTCATTTATATTTGCATTTCCATCAGAAAATTCAGTCTTTGCCTGTTCTAAACTATATAAATTATAAATATTACCAGATCTGTCCATGCACTTTTTTGTATCGACAGAAACCATTAAATACATTGGTTTGTTTTTTATAAGATCTTCAAATTTAATTGCATAAAGTTCAGCCCAAGAATTATCTGTTGTTGGAATACTGATCAGTATGTGCATATTTTTCTTAATGATTTTCTTTCCTGACCAGTAATTGAACAAACTGTATTCAATTGTATTATTATTTATAAAATTATTTAACAGACATCTCAAAAAATATTGCCCTTTTTCAGTTACAACTACTGAATCTTTTTTAAAAATATTATCTCTTTTAATTCCAAGCTTGCCCGAATCTTTCTCGAGCATTACTTTTATATGTGCCTGATTCTCTCTAACCTTTGATAAAAACACTTCTTTTTCAAGAAGATTTTTTAACCTCTCATTTTTTGTATTTGCCGTTAAATCAGAAGAATCAAGTATTATCTCGCCATTATTTACAGCATTTACAATACGACCGTCTATTCCTAAAGAATAAAAAGGTATAATTTTATTTCCTCGTTTAACAAAACCCTTCAATGTTAATAGCGTAGAGAAATTTCCTCGTAATCCACCGAATTTTGTATCATCTAGAAATTTATAATCTTTTTTATCAACGCGTGCAATTTCATAACCCTTACCTAAATAA
>CAZUCZ010000012.1:27377-29645 GCA_964618925.1 uncultured Candidatus Saccharibacteria bacterium
ATATTGATTTGCTAATTTTACCAAGTAATTTGTATTATAGTAGCTTTTATTGTAATGGCTCGATATTTCAAGGGCAAGAAAGAAAGTTTTTTGTAGATTTATTTTATACATAACTATTTTATCAATTCGTTATTTGATATACCCAACGCTTTTGATATTTTTTCAATATTTATAAGCGTTATATTTTTTTCAGCTCTTTCAATCATTCCAATATAGGTTCTATGAACTTTAGCACGAGATGCCAAATCCTCCTGAGATAAACCGAGTTTCAATCTCTCATCTTTAACTTTTTTACCAAATTTTATAAGCACATCTTTTTTCATATTGATAACTTTAGTATACACATTTGCAATTTTTATCTCTACATACTATAGTTAGCATATGATTTTGCCCGCCCGAAGCCCCATCGCCATACCTTTTCAAAAAGAATTCCCCCCGCCAAACAAAACAAGAATGAAAAGCGATGGGGCGAAGGGCGGAACGGCGAGGTAATCCGAGCCGTGACGGAATTCGTTAGTGTTCTTGCTCGAAAAAAGTTCGTGCAAAGGTTAGCAATACATCACAAAAAGATACTCGCTCAAAAAGTTGCCCCGCGCGCTGGCGCGCGGTGATGATGAGGGGGTGGTGGAAATCCTCGCCCGCCTTGCGGGCGCAAGCGAATTCGGTGGGTGGGCATTGGGAACAGAAATGAGACAACAACGGACTATTCTTTTTTCATAATCCAAAAACATATATGAACAAACCAAAATATTTTCTTTACGCTCGCAAATCAACGGAAGATGACGACAAGCAAGTTATGAGTATTGAAGCTCAACTCTTTGAGCTTCATGAGTTTGCGCGTAAAGAAAATCTGCAAATTCTTGAGGAATTTACAGAGTCGAAAAGCGCAAAGAAACCTGGTCGTGAAAAATTTGGCGAAATGATGGGAAAAATTGAAAATATGGATGGTGTAGGTATTCTCGCGTGGCATCCTGATCGCTTGGCGAGAAATAGTATTGATGGTGGAAGAATCATTTACGCCGTGGACACGACCAAAATCGTTTCTTTGCGTTTTCCGACATTTTGGTTTGAACCAACCCCGCAGGGACTGTTTATGCTTCAAGTGGCGTTCGGACAATCTAAATATTATTCTGACAATTTAAAACAAAATGTTGAGCGAGGAATCCGCCAAAAACTTCGTCGTGGTGAATGGCTAACAAAAGCGCCGTTTGGTTATGTAAATAATTCGAAAACAAGGAACATTGAACCTGACGTAGTGAAATCAAAAATTATTGTTCGCGCTTTTGAAGAATATTCTAAAGGAAACCACGGCTTTGAATCATTGGCTCAGTTTTTGGCTCTGCATGGTGTGACAACAAAGTCCGGAACGCCACTTGGCAAAGCTTCTGTATCAAGAATACTCACCAATAAAGCATATCTCGGACTTACGAAACATAAGGATGAGTATTTTGACGGAAGCTTTGCGCCAATTCTTTCTCGCGATTTATTCGAAGCTGTGCAGAAAAGATTGCAAGAACGCGCACATCCTCGCAAATCAAAGAAAAGCCACAATTTTCCTTTCACTGGATTATTTCAATGTGGCGAGTGTGCAAGTATGATCACTGCCCAATGGGCGACAGGAAAAATGGGCGGTAGATATCGTTATTATCGTTGCACTAAAAAGAAAGGAAAATGTGGGCAAGGATATTTGCGAGAAGATGTGCTTGTCTTGCAGTTAAAAGAACAGCTCGAAAAAATCGCCCTTCCCGACGAGTGGATAGAATATATGCTCAACAAGACCGAAGAATGGAACAAAGATGAAAAATTCTCGTCGGGAAGTATACTCGCGAGACTCAAAGAAAATGAGCGAGAGACGGAACAAAAGCTCGGCGAGCTAGTAAATTTGTATTTAGATGGCAATATTCCGAAAGAAAACTATCTCGCCAAGAAAAATGAGCTTTTGAAGGAAAAAGTGTCTCTCGCTCAAAAAATAGAGTCCTCGCGAGCAGAGAGAAAGAATTGGGTCGAACCCTTGCGGGAATGGATTTTGGATATGAAAAAAGCCACGCAATTGCAATCTACTGATAATTTTTTTGAAATTCGTGATTATTTCAAAAAAATTGGAACGAACTTGCAATTGCGGGATAAGTCCGTATCTGTCTCATTTTGCCCACCCACCGAATTCGCTTGCGCCCGCAAGGCGGGCGAGGATTTCCACCACCCCCTCATCATCACCGCGCGCCAGCGCGCGGGGCAACTTTTTGAGCGAGTATCTTTTTGTGACCCTAC
>CAZUCZ010000013.1:0-24594 GCA_964618925.1 uncultured Candidatus Saccharibacteria bacterium
GTAGTGATACAAATATCACTGGTAATCTTATTGTTTCGTCTCTGACATCTGGTGGCACACAATGTTTACAAGCTAATTCTTCTGGCGTACTTTCTGGAACTGGAACTGCGTGTGGTAGTGGAGGTGGCACGACAGTAGGAGGTGCAATAACCTCTGGTACTGCTAATCGTGTCCTTTATGAAAATGCGTCAAACCAACTTGCTGAAAGCGCTAACTTCACTTACGATGCTACAACTCTTGGTGTAAGTAATTCATCAACAACAGCATCAAACAAAGTAATAAATATTTCTCAAACTGGTGCAACCTCTGGCACAGATTATGCTGGTTACTTCTCTAACACTGGCGCAGCTACAACAAATGTTGGTTTGTATGCAACAGCAAGTGGAGCAACTAATAATTATGCTGCGATCTTTGATGCGGGGAGAGTTGGTATAGGTACAACCTCGCCTGAGGCTCCACTACATGTGAGTGGAACAAATAATTTTGGAGCTATTTCATTTCTTGGTGGTACCTATGATATAGGATTACAAGTGGATCCTACTTATAGTACTGATACCGCCCATTCAGGTTCGTCCGCTTCACAATCTATCTTAAGAATGACCAATTCATCTCAAGCGAGTGCTGCCAATTTTGGCGGTCAAACAGGTAGTATCTATTATACTGGCAGTGCAGTACTTCCTGCGAATACAAATCTGTTTGGAAGTATCGGTACAGTGCTAATGGCAGGAACAGGCAGTACCCCTGCTGCTGCTGGTGTTGCTGGGTTTGTAATTAGGCAAAATACTAATACTGTTGATAGTGCGAGTGGCGGTACATTTGGATTCCAAAACTACGTAGGCTCTGGCACAACAGGAACAGCTATTGGAGTTTCAATTGCTCAGCCAATTAGTACAGCAGGACATACAATAACCAATACTTATGGTCTATATATTGCAGATCAAGCAAATACTGCAGGCACTCAAACCAATACTCCTTTTGGAATTTATCAGGCGGGTTCTTCTAACCTAAATTACTTTGCAGGAAATCTTGGAGTAGGCGATGCTTCGCCTGCGTCACTGTTCACAGTTGGTTCTGGCGATTTATTCCAAATTAATTCCTCCGGACAAATTGGCTCACAACAGGCACCAGTATCTGATTACTTGTTTGCTCTTGCTGGAACAACAGGAAATGACAATTCAAGGATCCTAGATGTTGTCCAAAGTGATGATGCTGCAGAAAACACATACGGTATTTCCATAACAAATAATGCAAATGCTGGCACTACTAGCGGAGGTAGTCAACGGTTTACTTATGGAATTAATAGTTATTCTACTCCTGTAGGCACGGCTGCTAACGGTACTCTGCAAAGTACTAACATTTTCACAGTAGATTCTAGTAGCCTCACTCTTGGTAATAGCAATACTAATTATGCTTCTCTAAGTAATTCTGGTGTACAAGTATTTGCACATGGTAGTCCAACAATCAATCATGCAATTTCTTCTGTTGGAGCTAATCTCTATTCTGCAGGTATTGATGCTGAGGTCTTTATTACTCCTGTGCTTACTTCTGTAGGAGCCAATACCAGCATGACTTCTATTGCTGGTACGTTCAATGCTTCTGTTGCTTCTGCAGGAAACGCTAATTTAACTGCAACTACTGTTGGTGTCTATGCTATCTCTTCCGGTAACTTAACCACCACAGGAAACACAACGCATTATGGTGTTAATGTCGAAGTTATGGACACAGCTGATACAAACTACGGTATTTACTCTACAGTCACTGGTGCGACTACTAATTATGCAGCCATATTAATGGGCGGCAATGTCGGCATCGGCACCACTGCTCCAGATCGACCACTTGAGGTAAACTCTGCGACAGGACTCGGACTAAGACTTACATATAATGATGCAGATGGATCAGCAGCAAACTACGCAGATCTTCAGGTAAGTTCTGGTGGCGCACTAAATATATTACCTTCAGCATTCATTGCTAATCTTGGCGGCGGCACCACTCAAACAGCACTTAGGTTCTTAGAAACTTCTGGTAACGGTACCGACTATGCTGCTATCCAGGCACCAGCATCAGTAACTAGTTCTTATACATGGAGTTTGCCAGCAGCTGATGCAAGTGGCTGTATTCAAAGTAATGGGTCAGGAACACTTTCTATATCTGCTTGTGGTGGTGGTCTCACTATTGGTACGACAGCGATCACCTCTGGTACTGCAAGTCGAATTTTGTTCGAAGGAGCAGGAAACGTAGTGCAAGAAGCAGCTGGTCTCACCTGGAATAACACAGATGCAAGTCTTGTATTAACTACTTCATCAACAACTGCATCAAACAAAGCCTTAAATGTATCGCAGACAGGCGGCACAACTGGCACAGACTATGGAGGCTACTTCTCTAACACAGGCGCTGCGACAACAAACGTAGGTCTGTATGCTACAGCAAGTGGAGCAACGACGAATCTCGGATTAAACGTAGACGCAGGTCAAGTTCTCATTGGTGGTACAAGCTTAACTTCAGGCACTCTTGCAAAAGTAAACATAGTAGCCACAAATTCTTCAAACGGTATATCAACAGCGATCGCTGGTATTCATGGTGAATACACATTTAGCAATGGAGGTAGTGCAAACTATGTTCAAGCCGGCAATCGTTTCGTATTCAACAACGCACCGACCACAAATGCAAACACCATGGTAGGTGAAACGATCCGTACTGTCGACAACACATCTCTCGCAAATCTTGTTCGAGGTATCGATATCACTTCGAATGCTGGTAGTAATACTGCGGGTACCAACGTTGGTCTACGTGCCATCGCAGCAACTTTTGGCGTACAAGCGATCACCGCGGGTACAGCTGGAGGTGTCGCAGTACCTGCTGGTCTATATGCTGAAAACACAAACACGACAAATGGAGAAGTAGCGAGATTTTATACAGGTTCAATGACCTCGGCAGCAGCCATGGTGGATATTTCTCACGACACATCTGCATTTACTGGTGATGCATTACTGATGGATATGGCTGCGAGTGGTGGAGGTACTTCTTTTACAGGTAATTTCCTTAACTTAAAGAATGCTGGTGTTTTGAAATTCAAAGTTACCAGTGCTGGTGTAGTAAGCATGGGTCTCTCTGGAACGGCTTCCACCAATGCGGTCTGTTCGAGTCTCGCTAACACCACAGCTCCAACTGCAGGTACAGCATATGAAATACGTGATTGTAACGCTGCTCCAGCTGCCGACTATGCCGAGATGTACCCAGTGGAAGGCAATGTCACCTACGGAGACATCGTATCTACTACAAATGAACTGGTTAACACCTACGACACCACTGATGGCAACGTAGACTGGAATAAAGTAAAAGGACAAGTCTCACGTCTCACAAAAACAACACATGCATATCAAAACAATGTTATCGGTATCGTAGTCGACAACTATGGAGACTTTACTTCCGCTGGTCATAACATAAAAGATGCTGACAATCCTAAACCTGTAGCTTTGAATGGTCGCGTCCCTGTAAAAGTATCTAGTAATTCTGATCCTATCCTTCCTGGTGATTACATCACAACCTCAGATGAACCAGGAAAAGCAATAAAAGCTACTAAGGCAGGTACTGTCATAGGTAAGGCAATGTCTGTATGGACTCCTGGTTCAAACAATAATACTGTGATGCTCTTCGTAGAACAAGGATATTTTAACGGTGAAAGTGTTAGCGAATTCACAGGACTTACACTAAACAACACAGAAGAAGATTCCCCTTCTATACTTGCAAAATTAATGGACAACCTTTCGAACATAAACACACTCAACTCAAATATTTCAGAACTTATCACTGATCGCCTCCTTGCAGGACTCGAAGTCATCACACCAAAAATCACTGCATCAGTCATCAATAGTACAAACTTAAATGTAAAAGAAAATGCTAACTTCACTGGGCTCGTCTTCTTCGGAAACACAGCCGAACTTCCTGGTAAAGTCACCTTCGATGCCCCTGTAGAATTTAATCTCCCACCACTCTTCAACAAAGATACCGCTGGGTTTGCAGTCATCAAAGAAGGTGCAAAGAGTGTACATGTAACCTTCGAGCAACCATACATGACACCACCTGTAGTCACCGCGTCCATGACATTTGACACACTCGACAATATCGATGAAACAAATGTCGATGCACTACTTACACAAAACATCAGCTCACTAATCATTCAAAAAGATGAGACAGGATTCACAATCGTCTTAAATAAAAATGCTCCTCAGAATATTCGCTTCTCTTGGATCGCACTCGGGGTAAAAGATGCTACTGTGTTTGAGAGTCTGGATGGAGGTCTAGAGATATCCACCGCCGATAGCGGGGTCTCGCAAAATGCGATGACTTCTCCTGCACCTAATCAAAATTCCGGTGGTACTCCTGACCAGACGCCGACACCAGACCCAACACCAGAAATCACACCAACACCTGATCCGACCCCAGAACCAACTCCGAGTCCTGATCCGACCCCAGAACCAGCACCATAAAAAAACTCTTTCACAAAAGAGTTTTTTTATTTTATATAGTTCTCATCTTTGTAACTTTTTTAAATTTTTTACGCTCAGTGTTTGAGACAAGATCTGGAGATTTTTTCTGTATCAAGTCTGCTAACGTATAGGTGATTTGTGGATAACTTTTTTCTTTGGGTGAAGTTCCAATATCAGTAAGAATTTTTTTATTTGAAACTGACACATTTTCTATTAATTTTGGCTTGGTTAGACCAAGAGCCCATGCCTTAAAATGAAGTATATTTTGAGGAGATAATTTTTCTAAAATAGAAGTGATTGTATTGATATCTCCTACATCTGTCAAGTAAAACTTGCTATCAGGCGCCTGTAATTTGAGTTGGTTACATTTCGTAACCAACTGATTTTGTTTTGTCTTTAAACGATTTTTTAGTACCTTCCAGTAATTTCTCGGATCAGAAGTTTCTACTGTTAATCCTATGATATCTACAACTGAAAAGTACCACTTTTCTTCTTTTTGGTCCCATTTTTTTCTAATAGTGTCAAATTTTATTTTTTGAATGATTCCCTCTCGCATATAACTATTATATATCTATTATGGACTAAAATGCACGTACTTTGACGATACAATTATGTTGCGCTCATGACTAAAGACACTGCGGTAACCTATACACAAAAATTTTTAATAAGATATAATTATACATATATGCAAAACATATCTACAGAAATTTCTTCAATCATTTCATTTCAAATTGAAATTTTTCATTTTTTATCTATTAGGTAGATGAATACTAATTTATTTACAAAAAATAAAAGTAATACTCCCCTAGGGGTTATTAAAGGTTTCTTTCAAACTCATACAAGCAGGTATATGTTTTTCTTATTTGTCGGTTTTCTATTGGGAACCGTTACTGTGTTTATATTATTGTACACAGACGCTTTTGGATTTTCTCGTACGGCTCTAGGACCTAGTCCACTGTATCCGGACAGTCGTCTTGATGGAGGTAAATATAAATTTATTAAACCATTATTAAACTCTGGATATGGCAATGAGGAAGAGACATTAAAATGGTTCCCCGCAGAAAGACAATTAAAGACGTTAGTCCAAGATATTATTGCGGAGCACAAAGATATTCAAACTGGTGTGTTTTTTCTTAATCTCAATAACTCAGGGTGGTTTAGTGTCAATGCTTCAGATACTTTTATACCAGCAAGCCTACTAAAACTTCCAATGCTCATTTCCTATTACAAACTTCAAGAAACCGAACAAAATTTATTTGATCAGAAAATCACGTATCAAGGTGAAGATTTTAATAAAGTGAGAAACTTCGGGAATGGCACCATAACTCCCGGAAAAACATATACTATCAGAGAATTGCTTGAAGAGATGATTGTGAACTCAGATAACAATGCTTTACAACTTCTCTATAAATACAGACAAGATTCGTTAAAATCTATCTTCTCTGATATGAAAATATCGCTTCCTGCGACTGATAATGAAATTGCTGAAAAAGATTTTGTTACCACTCGTGATATCGCTCGGTTTTTATTAGTTTTATACAATGCTTCATATTTGAATCGTAGTGACTCTGAAGAAGCATTAAAAATATTATCGAAAACTAATTTCAAGGATGGCATTGTTGCTGGAGTGCCGAATGACACTGTCGTGAGTCATAAATTTGGCGAAAGAGAACTATTAGATGAAAATAAAAATCTAAAAATAGAATTACATGATTGTGGTATCGTGTATCATCCTTCAGTGCCCTACATAGTGTGTATCATGACCAAAGGAGGAAACCTCGATTCTGAAAAGATGCAGGTTCAAAAAATTTCAAAAACAATTTATGATGGGGTTGATTCTTTTGCAAAAGATAAAGACATTAAATAGATATATGCTAAAAACCAATTTTCAAAAAATAATAAAACTAGGAGCGGTCATTTTTGTGATTGGTTTTACATTTTTATTTCACTCACACTCAGCTTCTGCTGCAACGAGGACATGGACAGGTACTACGAGTGGTTCTTGGTCTGTGGCTTCTAACTGGGGTGGTACAGCTCCTGTAACAGGTGATGATTTAGTATTCCCAGTTGGAGCATCCAACCTTTCAAACACAAACGACCTAACCGAAAATACAATTTTCAACTCTATCACCATATCGGGTAGTGGATATACTCTTTCTGGTAACCCAGTGACCATAGGTGCTGGTGTCGCTGGTATTACCGACAGTGCTTCCTCTGGTGGTAATACCATTAGTTTAGATATTCGTCTGGATGTAACTCGAGATATCATTGTAACAAATACCGCTGAAAGTTTGACTATTAGCGGCAGAATTTCGGGTGTTGGGGGTATAAACAAAGAAGGATCAGGGACATTAATTTTATCTGGTGGAAATACCTTTGGTGGAACTTTAAAGATTAACGTTGGTGTGGTAAATGCAAGAAATAATACTGCACTTGGAACTATCACAGCTGGAACAGAAGTTGTTGGTAATGCTGCACTTGAAATTCAAGGTAATATTGACGTGAGTTATGAACCGCTCACGATTAGAGGATATGGTGTTTCTGGTGGTGGAGCTTTGCGTAATATAAGTGGGAATAATACTTTTCGTGGGCTTATTACTTTAACTTCAACTGGTGGTACAGAAATTGCATCTGATTCTGGTACACTCACTCTCACTGGTGGGGTGACCGGTACTTTCCCACTTGTATTTGACGGTGCAGGTAACATTACTTTCTCAACAGCACCGATCGCTACCAGCACAGGTACTATTACGAAAAATGGAGCAGGTACAGTAACATATAATTTCCCTAATACGTACACTGGCTTGACTACCATAAATGCAGGGACTCTTTTGTATGGTATAGATAACGCAATTCTTTCTGGGGCAATAACAGTCACTGCCGGTACTCTAGATATAGCTACATTTTCCGATATGGTTGGTACAGTTACCTTAGGTACTCTTGATTTAGCGAGTGGGACTATAACTGGGACTACTGGGTTGCTGAGTAGTGCTACGTGGACTGTTTACCAGGGGACCATCAGCGCTGACATATCTGGTGTCGCCGGAGCTTTAACGAAGAGTACTCCAGGAACGGTAACTCTATCTGGGTCAAATCAATACACTGGAGCTACGACAGTGAGTGCAGGTATTTTGAAAATTCAAAGTAATAGTGCTCTCGGTACAATTGATGGTATTACAACAGTTTCGGCTGGCGCGACTCTGCAGATCGATGGAACTGGTTTATCAATACCAGAATACATTACTTTTTCTGGAACAGGTCACTTATATAATGGCGCCATTTTAAACTCAACAGGAGATAATACGATAACCGGACTGCTCACACTCGGTGCAGCAGCAATGATAAAATCAAATTCGAGTACGACTTTAACAGTAGATACAAAGGGTCTGTCAGCGACTACTCTTGGACTCATAGTAGCAGGAGCTGGTAATGTGACTTTTACATCAACAGCCCCAATATATGGAACTACTGCTACGTTAACAAAAAATGATAACGGTATTCTAGATATAGAATCATTTAGTAATTTTACTGGAGTAACTACCATAAATAGAGGAACTCTTTTATTGGATTCTACGGGAGCAATCCCTCTCTCAACTATCACCGTTAACTCCGGTGGAACTTTAACTTTGGACAATAGCACTACGACAATACTAAACCGTATTAGTGATTCTGCTGCTCTCACTTTAAATGGAGCAAATTTAAATTTTATCGGTAATGCAACAGCTCCTTCTTCTGAGTCAGTAGGAGCCCTAACTCCATCGACAGGACATAGTGTAATTACAGTTACTCCTGGAGCAGGAGGATCTACTATTTTGACCTTTTCTGCCTTTGCTCGTACAGCAGGTGCAACTGCATTGTTCCGTGGTACAAGTCTAGGCTCTCTTGCTGCGGCAAACGTGTCAACAATTATGTTTACTTCGACGCCGACACTTACAGGTGCAAGTGGTTCTGCTAACTCTACCACTATAAGTGTCATAAAGGGCGCATTTGGTGACAACTCACTCTCTGGCACTGGAACTGACATGGTCACTTACAACGTCGGAAATACAAACGGACTTCGTTTGCTCAATGGGGCAGGATTTTCTGGAGAATATTCTACAACATTAACAACTAATACGAATGTAAAACTTTCTGCGAATACGGCTGCTAGTACTGTTAGTATCAATTCACTCATACTTAATGGTTTTGATATTACAAATGCGTCAGCAACTATTACTATGGCATCAGCTTCACTTTCTGGTAATATTTTGATAAATTCCGCTAATACAATAGGAGGGGCTAGTACTACCCTCGGCATAACTACTTTTGAACTTGATGTCTTAGCTTCAGCTACTTCAACTATATCTGCAGTAATCGGTACTGCAACCACTGGATTACTTACTTTGAGTGGCACAGGTAATGTAACCTTAAGTGGGACTAATCTATATACCGGTACTACTTCTATTAATGGCGCAACTCTCACATATGGGGCCAGTAATGTTATCTCTAGTGGTAACGTAACCATTGTTGGAGGTACTTTGGATATTGCTGCTAATAGTGATACAGTCGGTGCGGTTACTTTACAAAATGGAATAATTACTGGTAATACGGGCATACTCACCGGGACATCATATAGTTTTCGCGAAGGAACTGTTAGTGCTATTATCGCAGGTGCTGTCACAGTAACAGTTGTTGCAACCAACACAGCCGCAGATGCAACAGTTACCATGACTCGAAATAATACTTATACCGGAGTCACTACTATTAGTAGCGGCATTTTGAAATTAGGTGCAGCTGGAGATGGCACGAATTCTCCTTTAGGTACTATTGCTGGAGGTACTACTGTGGCAAATGTAGCGGCCCTTGATTTAAACGGTATTACTTTATCTACTGCAGAGCCAATTACTTCATTGATCGGCTTAGGATTTGGATTGAGCTCTTCAGTTGCTAGTGGTAACAGTAATATGGGTGCTATCATGAATAGTTCTCCTTCTTCGGTTAGTTATAGTGGAGCTATTACACTTGGTGCGGCTGCTCGTATTAGTGCTGATTATGGTGCAATGACAATTAGTAGTGGTATCTCTGGCGCCTTTGGTTTGACGAGTGGAGGATTCAGCGACAGCACATTTTCAGGAGTAATATCTACCGTAACAAGTATTACAAAAGACGGCATTGGTACACTCACACTTTCGGGAGATAATTCCATGGCCGGTACTATTACAGTAAGTTCTGGTACTCTAAAATTAGGTGCAGCAGGCGGAGCAACAAACACTCCTTTGGGTACTACAGCTGGTATCACTTCTGTGGCTCAGGGTGCTCGTCTCGATCTAAACGGGTTTACTCTCGGTACAGCAGAACCTCTCACCTTAAACGGTGCGGGTTATGGACTCGGAGATTTTGCAAGTGGAGCGTTGATAAACAGCTCTGCATCTACTGTGACATATAGTGGATTAATAACTCTTTCAACTAATGCGGTTACTATCAAAGCTGACTCAGGAACTATAAACCTAACTGCCTCTGGTACTATAACTGGATCTGGAATTGGTCTAACCCTCGGAGGATCTGGGGCTGGAACTTTGGCTAGTATTATCGGTACAGTCGCGGGTACGGTTACAAAAATCGACACAGGTACATGGACCCTGTCTGGTGTTAATACCTATACTGGAGCAACAAGCATTAACCTAGGAACTTTGAAATTAGGCGCGAATGATGCAGCAGGTGGTGGTCCCCTTGGAACAGCTGCCACAGGAACCACAGTTTATTCTGGGGCTGTGTTAGACTTCAATGGCTTCTCTCCTATCACTTTAGCAGAGGCACTTACTATAAATGGACGTGGAATAAATGACGGAGGGGTTCTTGTAAATAGTGCTGGGGGTACTAAAAGTTCACTCGGTGCAGTAGTACAAGGTAGTGATTCTCGTATCTCGATATCGTCTGGTACGTTTACATTTAATGGAGGAGTAACTGGTGCATTTGCTTTGTATTTAAGTGGTGCGGGAAATATTGCATTTACGACTGGTGTACTAGGTATGGGTACTGGGTCTTTAGTTAAGCAAGGTGCTGGTACAGTGACCGCGACAGGAACACATACGTACACTGGTACCACGAGAATCGATGCTGGAACTTTTGCATATGGCAGTAATGTTACGGTACTCGCAGGTACGAACCTAACAGTCGCCGGTGGTATTTTTGATATGGCGGCAAGTACTGATACGATCGGTACAGTTACTTTAGTTGATGGTACCATCCAAAATGGAACCCTTACTGCAACCACGAGCTATACCGTAGAAAAAGGTACCATCAGTGCCGTGTTAGCTGGTGCTATTCCGCTCGCCAAGAACACAAACAATACTGTTACCTTAAGTGGTGCAAATAGCATGAGCAGTACGGTCACGATAAACGCGGGCAATTTAACCATGAGCGGGTCGGGTTCTGCAGCTAGTGTAACTGGGTTTACTATTAACTTAGGAGGTATACTCGCATTAGATAATAGTGCTACAAACGTTGCGAGTCGCATCGGTGATGCAATCGTTATCACCATGAACGGCGGCGAATTCAGTTTCACTGGAAAAGACTCTACGACAGTTACCGAGACGATTGGTCAGCTTGCATTTGCTTCTGGTCATAATATTGTAACCATCGATCCAAAAGCAGGAAGTGGTGGTACTGGTACTACCCTCACTGTAGCCAACAACCCAGGATTCAACCGTACTGCAGGTGCCACTGTCTTATTCCGCGGCACAAGCTTAGGTGCAACTCCGGCTGCTGGAGTTGCAAACTTAAAATTCACGACCACACCAACCCTCACCGGTGCATCGGGCGCAGCGAGTTCTACTACTATCAGTGTGATTAAAGGTGCGTTTGGTGACAACTCTATTACAGGAAATGGAACTGATATGGTTACTTACAACGTGGGTAATACGAATGGTGTCAGACTATTAAATGGTGCTGGCTTTTCTGGAGAATATGCTGGTGATCTTCAGACTGCAAATGCCAATGTAAAACTCACTGCTGATCGTGTGGCCGTCGCTACGAATACTAACTCTTTAATTTTAAATAATTTTAATATTACTAACCCTGGTGGGGCTATTACTATTCCAATTTCTTCTGCATCACTCGCAGGAAATATTTTGATCAACTCTGCCACAAATATCGCCGGCGCGAACACTACTCTCGGTATCACCACTACTGAATTAGATATTTTGGCAACGGCGAGTTCAACCATTTCTGCAACCATTGGTACAGCTACTACAGGTTCAGTCGCATTAAGTGGATCAGGCAACGTCACACTTTCTGCAGCAAATCCATACACAAGTACGACTTTTATAAACAACGCAACTCTCACATATGGGGCAAGTAATGTGCTTTCAAGTGGCGGTGTGACAATCGTCGGAGGAACATATAACTTGGCTGGAAATTCAGATACGGTTGGTGCACTTTCTATTAACGCAGGTACTGTCGCAACTGGCGCAGGTACTCTTACAGGAAACGGAACATTTACTACAATTGCAAATAATAATGTGGCGTCCATAATTACGGGAAACTTAGGACTTGGAGCGAACGCAACATTTAACATAGGTGATGGACTAATGGATAATGACGCAGTTATATCTGCAGTAATTAGTGGAGCTTTCACTTTCACAAAATCAACAGGTGCGGGCGTATTGGAATTATCTGGTAGTAACACCTATAGTGGTGCAACAACAATTAGTGCAGGAACAATCCGTCTTGGTGCCGCAGGTGGAGCAACAAATACACCTCTTGGAACAACAGCTGCCGGTACTACGGTTGGTAGTGGATTTACTTTAGATTTAAATGGTTATACATTAGGAACATCGGAAGCACTTACTATAAGTGGTACCGGTATTGGTGCACTTGGAGCTCTCATTAACACTTCTTCAACCGCAACTACATACAGTGGGCTAATTACCCTTGGCGCATCAGCTACTATCGCTGCTAACTACGGTGATATTAATATTTCTAACTCAGGCAGTATAACGGGTACAGGATTTACTTTAACTCTTGCTGGTGCTGGAAACGGGAGTCTTTCAAGTATCGTAGCAACATCTACAGCAGGAGCCTTAACTAAAAGCGGTCTTGGAGTGTGGACTGTATCTGGAGCAAGTAGTTTTACGGGAGCAACCACAATCAGTGCCGGCACACTTAAACTCGGTTCAGCTGGTAGTGGTTCCAACACACCTCTCGGTACGACAGCAGGGGCAACTAGTATTACCAGTGGTGCAATCCTGGACTTAAACGGTTACACTCTTGCCACCGCAGAGCCACTAACTATAAATGGTACCGGTATCGCACGTATTGGTGCGGTGATAAATAACTCAGGTAGCGCTACTTCTTACAGTGGAGCACTTACTCTCGGTGCAGCATCTCGTATTGCTAACTATGGTAGTGGTCTACTTACTTTTACTGGAAACATTTCTGGAAACTTTGCATTAACTTTTGTGACAGTAGGAAATATTACACAATCATCAGCTAGTGTTTGGTCTGGTACCGGTACCCTGGTAAAGGAAGGGTCTGGAACTTTAATTTTAGCAGGACAAAACACAATGACTGGTGCGATGACTGTCAGTACTGGAATATTGCAGCTCGGTGCAAGCGGTGGAGCAACAAACACTCCACTTGGTACAAATGCAGGAGGCGTGACAGTTTCTTCTGGGGCTGTACTGGATCTAAGCACATTTGCTTTAGGTGGTGCTTCAACATATGAAACCTTAAACTTAAGTGGTACAGGTATAGGTAATGGTGGAGCGCTGATCAGCTCTGCGTCTGGTTCTAATAATTTCGGTGCGATGACAGTAACAGCTAATACCATAGTAAAAAATTCTGGAAGCGGAACTATTACTTTTGGAGGAACAGTCACCGCAGCTAACACAATAAACCTTGGTATTGCCGGAACTGGCCCTGTAACATTTACGGGAGTTTATGGGGCAACGGCAACAACAGCAACTATAAACAAATGGGATTCAGGAATACTTACTATAAGTGCAGCAAGTATAACGACTGGACTTGTGCGTATTAATGGCGGGACTCTGAAATACGGAGTTGCTGATGCGCTTTCGACACCAGCGGTAACTGTAGCTGGAGGAACTTTAGATTTAAATGGTTTTAATGAAACTAACATAGGAGCAGTTACACTCATAAGTGGATCAATCGTAAATACTGGAGCTGCAGCAACTCTTACATCTACGGCTACATATACCTTAGAAAGCGGTACTGTTAGTGCAGTGCTTGGTGGAACTGTGGTAGCAGTAATTGCCAAAAACACGGCAGGTAGAGTGATTCTCTCAGGTGATAATTCCTTTAGTGGTACCTCAGCCACTATTGCGGTAAACGCTGGGTATCTAAACCTTCGCCACAATAATGCGTTAGGAGCAGCTGCGAGTGCTAATACTACAACTGTATCTGGAGGAGCTTCGCTTGAATTAGAAAATAGTATTACTATTCCAAATGTTAAAGCGATAACTATTAACGGTACAGGTATTGGTAATGGTGGAGCTATTAGAAATGTTAATGGTACAAATTCTATAGGCGCCAACATAACCCTCGGTACAACTAACGCTCGTGTTAACTCAGACAGTGGAACTCTCACTATACCCACTATGTCTGGGAACACATTCAATGCTATTTTTGGTGGTGCCGGCAATATAACTGTCTCTGGTGCTATTGGTACTACTAGTGGTTCGGTAACCAAAGATGGAGCAGGAACACTCACGCTCTCTGGGACAAATACATACACTCGTCCTACAACAATTATCCAAGGTACTATTGTAGCAAATGCATCTGCGTCTCTTGGTGATGGTAGCTCTACGAACACTCTCGTGTTTAATGGTGGTACATTGCAAGCAACAGGAACCATCACTTCCCTTTCAACAAGATCGGTCACGCTATTCTATGGTGGAGGAACAATTGATACAAACGGAAACAGTGTAAGCATCGCTGGTACAGTAGGGTCTGGTGGAGGACTTACTAAAAGTGGTGCGGGTACTTTAACTCTAACTGGAGTAACTACTATTGGTGGTAATTTGACGATATCAGCAGGTACTTTTGTGGCGCCAACAAGTTTGACCATAAATGGCAACTTTGATAATAGTGGTACATTTACTCATAGCAATGGTACAGTGACTTTGACTCCAACTAATTCAACACTTACTACAAATATTTTAGGAAGTTCAAACACTACTTTCTATAACTTAACAAATACTACAGCTGGTTCAACTATCCAAATCAAGGCTGGTAATACTTATACTTTCGCAAACACGTTAACCTTAACAGGAACTGAGGGAAATCCTATATCAATAAATTCTGATACTCCTGACTCACAATGGTTTATGACTTTATCGGGCTCTGCTTCTATTTCTTATTTAAAAGTAAAAGACTCTGGATGTACTGGTGGTAATAATGTCTCTGCTAGTACTACTATATATGACTTTGGTAATAATGGTGCATGTTGGTCCTTTGGCTCTAATGCCACAAAAGGAGGAAGTATAGGAAACGTAGAGAGCTCTTCTACTCCTGATGCAGATACAACTGGTGGTGCAGGCGGTGGCGCTGGTGGTGCAGGAGCGACCATGGCAATAGGTACAGTAGTCCTATCTGCTAATGTCGTACAAAGCGTCACTATTAATTCTGGTGGTAGTGGTTATGTGATACCACCTTCAGTATTATTCTGTGGAGGTGGTGGAAGTGGTGCACTTGGCACAGCAGTACTTACAAATGGATCTGTATCCAGTGTAACTGTAAATAATGGTGGCTCAAATTACTCTTCTATTCCTACTGTTGTCTTTGATAGCGATTGTCCTACCACAGGTGGTGCGGGTGGTGGTGCGGGTGGTGGTGGAGGTGACCTCGGATTTATATATCGTGTCAGTCATTTCGCATACATGAATGACATACCAAGTGTTCAAAAAATCTTCAGTTACCTGTTTGGCTTTTGGCTCTAGGCTCATTCATCGATACTAAAATATGTTATTATATCTAATATGACCTTTAGAAGATTCTTGTTTTTGATTATCAAACGTTATTTTTTTGCGATTTTTATTACGCTATTTTTACTTATAGCACTCGGCGTCGTCGGGTATATGTATCGAAATGAGATCTTTCACCTTAATACAGGACTACAAACTGAAGAAAGCAAAATAATCGCAAAAATAGACAAATTAGTCTTTCTGCCTACTGGAGAGATCCCCACCATGGCAAAAGTATCAGACCCCGAAGCCCTCAGGGGGCAGGCATTCTTTGTGGATGCAAAAAAGGGTGATGTAGTCCTGATCTATACAAATGCAAAGAAAGCAATCTTATATGATCCGACAGCAAATAAAATAGTAAACATATCGACGCTCAACATAGGAGATGATAAGAGTCCTGCAAACCAAACACAAACGACCCCCACCCCCACTAAAAATACTGAAGGTAACTTTTAGTACGCAACAAATACACCTCCCAAGTGAGAGGTGTATTTGTTAACCATATTTATAATCCACTAGTGTGCGTTATGTATTAATTTTTCACATGCGAAGACATTGTCACCATTTTTACTCTTTTTGCGGTGATTGTGTTTGTCGCCTTATCAAAGGCTCCGCTAACGATAACTTTTTTCCCAGTCACGAGCATCTCAGAAGTAGCATCTTTGCCATTTTCACTATACAGAGTCATTGAATCGGTTTTCACATCGATCGATGATGCAACATTAGTTTTTTTATTCTTTACTTCTAATATAAACCCGTCGCCTGTGATAGTAGATATTGTGCCAACAGTTTGATGTCTTTTGATGTGCTTTGCGCCTTTGATGGTCTTCTTTATTTTTGCAGTCGATTGAACATTCTTAATACCGAGATCTTGTGGTGTTGCTGCAAACACGGAAGATCCTCCGACCAAGAGTGAGAGAGCAAGTGCTCCAGTAACAATGTGTTTTTTGTATTTCATAAGCATATTTAATATATTGTTTCTAATATTACTGATAATAGTTGACCTATTGACCGCTAGATCATACCTTTAGTGTAATACATATACATGAACTTACTATGAAGTCGAAATAGGTAAAGAAATATCGACTATTGTCCCCTTTCCAACATCACTTTTTATAGTAATAGTGCCCTTGTGTTCATCTAAGACCTTTTTAACGAGTGTCAGCCCCAACCCTGCACCACTGGTATTCCGAGAGGTGTTCGCACGGAAAAACGGGTCGAATATTTTACTGAGCATGCCACGCTCTATGCCCACACCGGTGTCACTGACGGTGAGTGTATATGTGTGTGGATTCACTTTTTCTGTTATCTGAATACTGCCACCCATAGGTGTGTATTTGATCGCATTGTCGATAATATTATAAAACACACGCTCGAGTTCTATTTGATTACCTTGAATGAGGGTATGTAGCGGTAAGTCAGAGTTTATAGTAATCTGTTTGGACTGTGCAATGTATCGGCTTTTCTCTACAATCTCACGTACGATATCCTCAATAACCAAAGGGGTGTGCACTACTTGTTTTTTGGTATCAGCCTTTGAAATATCAAGAAGATTATTACTGAGTTTAGAAAAATCTTGCATTTCGCAGAGTGTGTCTTCAAGGATCTTTTTAGCACTCGCAAGGTCGAGTTTTTTATTACTCAGATTTACTTCTAGTCCGGAAATAATGACGGCAATCGGCGTGCGAAGTTCATGTGAAGCATCAGCGATAAATCTTTTTTGTTTTTCCATATTATCTCTAATGGGTTTGAGTGTCTTCTGAGTCACCAAGAATCCGAGGATAATGATGAAAAAGATGATAATAGCATCGATGGTGACAAAGCGATTAATCAAGATATCTTGAGCGCGATCTATAAGCTCACGAGCTACGAGAGGATTGAGCACCCCCTCCTCAAGAATCGTCTGCGAGAAATTAGAGAGAATCGTATTATAAAGCGCAAAACTTGAACCACCTAAAATGATGACGGCGGTAAGTGTGTAGTAACATGTAAGTCGCACACGAGCGATAAAAAACTCATCGAATGTATTATTCGTTTTCCATTTTATACCCCACGCCTCGAATTGTTTGTATAAGTTTTGTATTGTCATGAAGTTTTTTTCTTAGATTTTTTATATGTACATCGACTGTGTTACTAAAAGAAGAATCCGCAAAATCCCATGCGTGGGAATATAATTCATCTCTGGTAATCACTTTACCAATGTTCCGCATGAGGTATTCAAGGACCATAAATTCCTTGAGTGTCAGCAGTACCGGCTTACCTTTGTATGTTACCACTCGACTCGTAGTATCCATACTAATATCTCTAATCTGCAGTGTGTCGGGCAGTGTTTGTTTCGGACGACGCAGTAAGGCGTGGATACGAGACAAGAGCTCTTTAAACGCAAACGGCTTGGCGAGATAGTCATCAGCGCCACTATCGAGTCCATGGACTTTGTCATCAGTCGTATCAAGCGCAGTTAACATAAGGATGGGTATTACCACACCACTCTCTCTAAGATAACGACACACAGACACGCCGTCTTTACCAGGAAGCATGCGATCAAGCACAACGAGGTCATATTCATCTCTATTCACTAAGATACGACGCTCAGCAAAAAGCCCGTCTTCGATGAGGTCTACCGCATAGCCTTCTTGCATGAGACCCTGTCTCAAGTTCTCTGCTAGCTTTGAATTGTCTTCCACTACCAATATCTTCATATACCTGAATCATATCATCTTTATATGAAATTCAAATGAAGTAGAGTATTGCTGTATATGCATCTAATATGCGCCCAATATAGAGAAATAAATTATTGAGATGCATTGATCTCTTTTTCTGCACGTTCAGCTAAATCCATGAGAATACTTATTTCCACAGTGGTAAGTTTTTTAGGTTTTGTGTCTTTGATACAAAACACCCCTACTGGTTGTCTGGTTTTGTGATCAAATAAAGCAACCCCCGCATAGAATCTAATAAATGGAAAACCCACCACCATAGGATTGTCAGCGAACCGTGGATCTTGTAAAGTGTCTTCGACAACGAACATCGTTGTCGCCATAAGTGCATGCCCACAAAAAGAAACCGCTCGGGCACCTTCTTTTTGATCTAGCCCAGTACAGGATTTAAACCACTCACGATCGGAATCTAAAATCGTTACCATTGATATTGCTACATTCAATTTTTCGACCGCCTCCTTTGTTAATGCATCGAATCTGTCTTCGGGCTTTATATCCAAGATCGCGAGACGATGCACGGCTTCGAGTCTTTTATTCTCATCATGGGGTATAGGTGCTTGTTGCATAGATACTAAAATAATAAATGCTAATAACCCTTATAAGCTGGACAAAACTTATAAGGAAAACAAGGCATACAAAGAGACGTCTTTGTATGTATCTCTAACACTCTAAAAAGTAAGTCGCTCATAAATTATGTTTACGAGCTTCATGAGCTTCATGAATTCACTTATTAATATAATTATTATACCACAACTTCAATACCAATACAGAACAAGATATCCCCATTAATATCAAAAATCGGAGATACGAGCAGATCTATACAATATAATTCACCTGATTTCTTCTTATTAGTAATTTTTAGTTTTACAGACTCTTTTTTATCTTTTATGCTACGCCACATATTTAGATAAAATTCTTTTGACATCTGCCCACCCCATAATTCAGATATTCTCTTACCGATGGATTCAGCTGCAGTGTATCCTGTCTGAGCTTCTACTGCTTTGTTGATAAATAAAACTTTTCCCTCTTTGTCTGTGATGATCACCTGTTCTATCATTTTTTCAAAAATTCTATTCAACGTGCCACAGCGGAGACATTTGATTTCCGCACCCAAATAATCGTCTTTTTTAGCCAATGTTTTACCACAATTAATGCAACTAACTTTTTTCAAAAATATTGGTTTTTTTGTATCAACATGAGTCATATTTCTGTATTCTGAAAACAGAAACAATCTTTAGTGAACTACTACTAATAGTATACCATGTAAAAAGAATAACGTATCGATATCTTATATGATTGCTGAAGACACAAAAAGACTGCAGCTTTACTGCAGCCTTTTTATTATGTGCGACTTAGTGAATGAAGGTGGAGCTAACTTTTACTCATATAAATAAAGAAACCGTTCGCAAGATTGGTTTCTTTACACGAACGGTTCGTTAATTTTATCCCTTAACTTACTTAATGAGTTTGAAAAACTGCCAATATTCCTGTAAATCGGTTTTGTTTTCAACTTCGATCCGACAAATTTTACGATTAGTCAAAATCTCAATTAAAATAAAAACTGTATCAAGTGCTTCGATTGGAAATCGTAATGATTCCAAACTTCTTCCTCTGATGGAAAAAAGTGGATATTTGGGACGAATTTTCAACAGTAAATCTGTCGAAGGATAGAAAAGTAATTTTGAAACAATAAGATCTTTGTCTTCTAAAGATCCCAGAAATTTTAGTTCAAAATATTCTTGTTGTGGAATTATAATTATATAATTCACTCTGTCCATCTCCATAGGAAATGGATCTAGTTTGCCTGATATAACGATCTCAGAAATTTCACTCATATGAAATTTGACCTCCTAAGCTTGATTATACTATCAAAATAAATAATGTCAATTATTTATAATAAGTTACTATTTACTTAAAATACTAATTATTTCTTGAAAAACTTCTTCAATCTCTTTTGTATCAGTATTTATAATAATTGCCTGTGGTCGCTGTAAACGAAGTAAATTAATTTTCTCCCAAATTTCTTCCACTCTACTGGCATCCAACAAACTATCAGGCCTATAGCCTCTTTTATCTGCTCTATCTTTAGTAATATTTTTATCAGCAAAGAGAATAAATTCAAAAATCTGAGCTTTAAATTTTTTACCTGTTTCAATGAAAAGATTTATCACGTCTTCATTTGTAATTGTTTTATCGATTACTACACTTTTACCACTATTTAAACATTCTTCGATCTTTTTTGTAGTTTCCTGATAAGCTAGATTGAGGCTATTTTTTTTGTCTTCTCTATAATTTGGTATGCTTCTACGGAGTTCATCTATATCAATCAATACAGCGTCCATTGTCTCTGCAACCTTTAAAGCTACAGTAGATTTACCTATTCCAGATGGACCATTTATAATTATTAATTTCATATAAAAATGATATTAAAATTCAAGCTTGCCGTAAATAATGAGTTAATTGTTTCTTTATATACTTTCTACCTGAACCACTTTTCAAAAATCTTTCTCGACCTTCAGCATCTTTTTTATTTAAATAACCCTCACAGTAAATTAAAATCCAGCCTTCTTTTCTCTTTGTTGTCTGTGCTCCAATTCCAGACTGATGCTCTTTTAATCTTTTTCTTAAATCAGAAGTATACCCAATATACCAACTTTTATCATTTTTATTTTCCAAAAGATATGTCCAATACATAAGTATATTATAGACTCAGTCGCGTAAAAGCTAAAGCTCACGCGACTCACGCAAAAAAGCCCTCAAGCGAGGGCTTCCACATGACTTCTTGCGAAGCCACGTGATGAATTGCAAAGCAATTCATTTTACGTGGCGCGACTTAGTGAAGGAAGTTAGAACTGCTATTCGACAGCATAATGGTTTCATTTATATACCAAATTTGCGAGAAAATTTATCTAAGGTTTATTAGCCATTGCGGTACCAAAAACATCAAAACCAATTTATTCCCCAGATATCTTGAAAGATTTTTTGCTGCTGTCTAAAGAATTCATCTTGCATTTTCCAGAACTTTTCCATTGATTCTTGTTCCTTTTTTATTCCATCTTGCATCTTTTGAATATCTGCTTTTGTCAAAGCTGTCGAAGTTGCGGAATTAGTACACTTACCATTTTCACAAATTGTTTGCACATTTGTGGTAAAACCAGGCTTAGAGTTAATAATAACAGTAGTAGTAGACCCGTCAGGGCTCGTAGTTATTTTCACATTGTCTGGTAGGTCTGAATTGACTGATGCTGCATTAACTTCTATTCCAATGGAAACCAACAAAAATAAAATTAATCCTGTTACTATAATTAAATTTGGAAATTTTTTTTTAAACATAGCTAAAATTATTTAGCAAAAAGACCCCCCGTTGAGGGGGAGTAATCTTTTTGCTTGCTGGCAAAATAAACTTTACTCGACCTCTATCTTCACTTTCTTCTTTCTTTCCTCCTCAGACTTCGGGAGAGTTATGGAGAGTACTCCATTCTTTGACTTCGCAATAATACCATCCTTGTTAACTCTAGCAGGAAGTGCGAACTCTCTGCAGAATTCACCGTATTCACGCTCGTAGCGATACACTTTTCCATGCTTGTCTCCAGACTTGTCCTCTTTCTCAATCTTGCCAGAAAGTGATAAATAATCATCTCCGACTTCCACATTAATATTGTCTGCATCAATGCCTGGAATATTTGCTGTTACTCGGATCTCATGCTCTGTCTCCTCAACATCTACCTTAGGAAACAGCGTCGAAACATTACCTAATGCGCGATTGCGAAACAAGCTCGGCGACATTATAGAGAATGGATCAAATGCATCGTCAAAGAATCTATTAATTAGTGAAAGAGGGCTTGCGAAGTCGTCATGTCTTGCAAGAGAGTTATTATCTACTTTTTTAATTGCTGTGTTCATAAGAATGTTGATAATTAGATTCTTGTAATTGCTCGCTGGTGCGAGTGGTTATATCCCCCATATTCTGTTGTATAAATACACTGTGGCATCAGAAATTTAATAAATGAATTTCTTGAGCCATCGTAAGTTTTTTGTTCACATATTTTGACTTAAGGAATTATTAATTTTTTCTACACCACAGTGAGTGACCACCTCACTGTACATTCTATTAAACGGTGGAGATTGAAAAAGGTGTCATCTTATTTTCCTAAAAATCTAGCTTTTGTTTGCTTGCGTTTTTTATCGGCAAAGCCTGCTATGTCTTTAATGTATGGATGATTTTTAAGCTTCTTTTTGGTTCGAGAAAGGGAAAGTTTGACAGCGTTCTCTGTAGAACCTGTAGCAGTGGCAATATCCTTGATAGACATATCCTGCTGATAATACATGAGGAGCTTGTCACGACTTGATTGAGGTAGGTCTTGAATGGCTCGCCAGAGAGCTTCAGCATCAGACTTTTTCTCGATATCTTCAGTAACTTCGTATGGAATATCATCAATTGCTTCAAATGGTAATGACTTTGGCTTGCGATAGTGATCCACAAGCACATTGTGTGCAATCGTTATGAGATAGGTTAGATATGAGTACCCTCGATTATTAAAACGATTGAGATACTGAAATCCTCGCAAAAATGTCTCCTGCATCAAATCTTCTGAAAGCATTTTGTCGTGGCCAGTGCGATACCAGAAATAGTTAAAAACCTTGTCGGAATATTTTGTATAAAGTTTCTCGTATTCCTTGGGGTTTTCCTTAGCGAAGGCTACTAATTGTATATCATCGTCATTCATAATGAATATTATACCAGTTCCCTCGTCTAATAGACCAACAGAAAAACTGCTCTCGGTTGGAACTAAAAAGTTCTTACATTGTAAGAACTTTTTAGTAAAATTTAACTATGCGCGATCGACCGGACTTGAACCGGCAACCTCTTCCGTGACAGGGAAGCGCTCTAACCAGTTGAGCTACGACCGCATCCTTATAACTTAACACAAAATGGAAAAATTTCCACCCTGCTTGTGTCGATGGCAGGATTTGCACCTGCGACCTTCTCTTTATGAGTGAGATGCTCTAACTACCTGAGCTACATCGACATTTTTAACTTTCTTTTTACTGTTCTTATTCTATGACAATTTGCACACACTAATTCACATTTCTCTATTTCTTCTTTAACTTTACTAAAACCAGATGTATGGTGCTTAAATTCAGAAATATTAAATTTTTTATCTCTTAAATGATCAAAGTCTAATACTTCCGGATAATCTTTACCTAAAAACCCACAATCTGAACACCTACCACTTCTCTTAAATTCTACCACAAAATCTTTGATTCTTTTTTTTATATTACCAACATATGTAATATGCTTAGCTTTGTTCTGAGGATACCACACTTCTCTCATGTATTTTTTATGGTTTTCCTTCTTTTTATTTTTATCCTTATAAGGCATGTATCATAAAATGATACCATTTATGAGTCCCTTATGCAATACATAAAAATTAAATACTCACTACAAAAAGTCCTTTTACTATAGCAGTTTTAGGTAAAAATTCAAATTTTCTGCTATGATTCAATCATGGAACTTTCTGAGAAATTAGAGGTGAACTTTCGCCTCGACAAAGATCAAAAGCGTGCCCTACAGAAGCTCAAGCTATTTTCTGTGGCAGATCTACTCTACTACTTCCCTGTCCGCTATAGCGACATCAGCACGGTAATGAATATTGTGGATCTCAAAGCTAGTGACACCGCTACCGTTTACGGCAAAGTCTCAAAATTAAAAACCAAGAAAGCTTTTCGGACAAACATACCCATGGCTGAAGGTGAGATAGAAGACCTCTCAGGCAAAATAAAAATCACCTGGTTCAATCAGGCGTACCTCGCAAAGATGATAAAAGACGGTGAGACGGTAAAGATGACCGGTAAAGTCACCCAAGGGAAACATGGACTCTATCTCGCCAACCCTGAAGTAGAAAAAACACCAAACATGCCGATCGATTCTCATGACACTCTTTTTAATAAGAGTGATGCTCCTCACCTCGGTCTCTCCTATCCTGTGTATGCTGAAACTCGAGGCATCACGTCAAAGTGGTTTTATCATGCTATAGAAAAAATATTTCGTGAGAAAACCTTAGAAAATATTACCGAATACATACCAGAAGATATATTAACAAAGTACCATCTCCCCACACTAAAGACAGCCCTCGTCTGGATACACAAACCAAAGAACAAAGACGACGCCGAGAGCGCTCGCAAACGTTTCGCCTTCGAAGAAGTATTTTGCATCCAGCTTGAACGCCAACACGACAAAGTCGAATACAGAAAAAATAAATCATTCCAAATCAATCCGAGTGATACAGAAGTAAAGAAATTCTTGAAAAGTTTCCCTTTTGAACCAACAGATGCCCAAAAGAAATCCATCGACGTTGTGCTTTCTGATATGCGCCGTACATTCCCTATGTCTCGCCTCCTCGAGGGAGATGTCGGCTCGGGCAAGAC
>CAZUCZ010000014.1:0-9868 GCA_964618925.1 uncultured Candidatus Saccharibacteria bacterium
TGGAATTTTTTCAATTTAGTATAATGTATTCATTATTGGGCAAGTGGCGGAATTGGTATACGCGTTAGTCTTAGGAACTAATGCCGCAAGGCTTGAGGGTTCGAGTCCCTCCTTACCCACAAGAGAAAATAAATTTATTTACTTTCGTGAGGGACCTCGAAAGGGTTTTCCTTATTGAATAAAATGAAATGGAAAACCACCTGGTGATGTAATCACCGAGTCCCTCCTTACCCACAAAGCAAAAGACCCCTTATATTACGTAATATAAGGGGTCTTGACTTTTATATATAAGTATGATATACTACAAGTATGTTTAAAACAAATAAAAATTCAATAGGTTTTGCATTTGCAATGCTTGCTGTTTTGGCTCTTGGTCTATCTATGATGCCGATAGCGGCAAACGCACAGGTAGCTGATGATGGGTATGATCACTTTTTAGCACCCTCACAGAACCCAATACCACAGCTCTACTCTATCAGTCCGAGCTCTGCAAACGCAGGAGATAACCTGACTACGATTACCATCACAGGACATGGTTTTACCCAAAACTCTGTCGCACGCTGGAACGGTGTAAACAGAAGTACTATCTTCATCGACAAAGACCACTTGCTTATGCGCCTACAACCAGGAGATTTGAATGACTCAAATGGACGCTATGTAAACGTCTTTAACCCAAACAGAAATGCATACTCAAACGCAGCTTTCTTTGCAATCAGTGGTTATGTCGCTTCAAACAATGCTCCTGTTAATAACAATTACAATACAGGAACTCAGGCGAATCAAAATGGCTACTATGATCAAAATGGAAACTATGTTGCAAACGGAAATAATGGAAACATGGGCAACAATAGTGGCACATACATGAATACGACAAATGGTACAAGAATGAACCAAAATGAGACCGTAGGATCACTTGCATCAAATGCAATCTTTGGAACAAATAGTTTCATGCCTACAGGATTAATACAATGGGTACTGTTTGCCATCATCATCGTGCTTATCATCTTGATCGTTCGTAGATTCACTGGAGCGACAGAGAGATATCATCATTCCCCTCTCAAACATAACTAAAATAAAAAACCCTCACACTGTGAGGGTTTTTTATTTTAGCTAGTTGAAAAACTTTTCGCGGGGTTTCGAGCTCGGCGGAGCGAGAACTTCAGGATTTTTTAAGCTTCAAAAAATCCGTACCAAAGAAAAGTTAATTCAACTAGCGTTTAACGTTGGTTGATTTCCAAAAGAAAAAACCAATGATGATAAACGTAGATAACGGAGACACGTATTCTGGTATGTGGAATCCAAAGCTATGCAAGATCATCACCGCACCAAGCACGAGAATGGAATACATGGCACCATTTTTAAGATACACATACTTTTTAATACGTTCGATATTGCTGATGGTGATCTGTCTCACGAGTAGCGCCCCGAGTCCATTCCCTATCAAGATGAGCGGCACAGAGAGCGTAAAGGCAAACGCACCGAGCACCCCATCGATAGAAAACGTCGTATCAATAATCTCCAAGAAAAACAGCTTACTCAAGTCTGACTGGGCGCTACTGCCGCCGAGCAATTTCTTTTCTTGTTCTTCAGCATTTTGTTTGAATCCATGGGTGATGAAGAATAAGGTCGATCCGATGACCGCCCCCAACGCCATAAGATTATTCTGATGGAGTGCAAACCAAGTAATGACTGAGAGGAGTACAGACACGGTGGCATAGAACCACACCCCTTGTCTCATGAAAAAGCCTTCTGTTCTCGGAAGCCCGAGTTTTTTATCTTCGAGAAATAGCCAATGTAAAAAGAGAAACAAAAGAAAAACTCCACCCGCTATTAAAAGTATTGGTGCAGATTTTTCTATGGATTCATGGACGAGAGGGTCCGAAGACCACGCAGCAGACAATACCTGAATGATGCTTAGTTTTGTATTAAATGCCCAGATGATAGCAAATGGTAAGAGTCCACGCACGAGAAACACAGCGATGAGCATACCCCAGGTGAGGAACCATCTGCGTGCACGTTTACCCATAGTAGTCAAAACCTCGGCATTTATGATGGCGTTATCGACAGATGAGACTGTTTCGAATAAAGATAAACCGATGATCGTGATAATTGCAGAAAGTATCATTTGTACAGTATACCTTTTTGAGCATTTTTTGGCAAAATTCGCAAAATAAACCTTATTTTATAAAGGTAAAATCCCCCTCTACCTATTGACTTTTTTGATCTTTTATGATATGATTCAAGAAGAGATGTCGTTTGACATAAATTTTACTTAACGGGAGCAAAAATATGGACTGGAGAAAATTAACATCTGCAATGAGAAGTGGGAATCCACTCAATCAACCTGCAGACAACTTAGAGATTCCAAGAACAGATACACCCACATACGTGTATTTAATTCTTGGAATTATTGGATTGATAACCATTATCCTCATGTATTGGTTATTGAGCAATCTATTAGGCTTCGGATTTATTGGTGTTTTAATTTCCATTGGTATATTTGCATACACCACTGAACAATATACACTGGACGTTGACGGCTATAATGCAGTCATTGTTCTCAATAATAGATCTGGCGAAAAAAGAACGTTATTTGAGGGAACAAACTATAAACTCACATGGGAAGAACCAGTAGAAACTGTGGACCTAAAAACCGAGCTTGGTGAGGTTATGAAAGACGAAACATACGCATCGAAAGATAGCGTTATGCTAGTAAAATATGTCTATACCATAACTCCAAATGTATACAGTGTTCCTGATCCTGGGGCAAATGTTATACTCTGGAACTCTTTTGAACACGATGCAATCAAAAGAGCTGGTAGAGCATTATTTAGTCAGATGATTTCGGATTTTTTCAAAACCGATACAACTGAAGAAATCATTAAGATGGGTAAGGACTCGATAACAAAAACTGTTTTTGAATCGGACGATAAGTTACAAAAATTTCAAGAAAAACATGGCGCTAGAGTCCATGTAATTGTTGAGGATGTTGATCGCAGCAAAAATGCCCAAAAAGCTCGGGACGCTATTGCCCAAGCAGGATCAGCCGCAGAAGCAATAAACATCTTACATGCAACAGGAATGTCCATAGAAGAAGCAACTCTGTGGATCAAAGTTCTAACTGTCGAAAACGTTCATGAAACTATTTTCACTGTAAAAGGTGGAGAGAGCTTTAAGAACGTTCGAGATATTACAATGATACCACCAGGGTTACTAGGTGGTGGAGGTAAAAAATAATGGCAACTAAGAAAAAAAGTAGTTTTGCCTCTACTATAAAAACTGGGCTTTTAGTTCTGCTTGCAATCCTTACCATTGTGTATGTTAAATACCTATGGAATTACTATTCAGGAACACCTGAAGTTGAAGCAAGTAAAACTAAAACTTCAACTTCTACTCCTGCAGCCACAACGGTGGCTCGGGAAAAATTCCGTGTCGTAGACCAATGCGACACCGGAACAAAAGAAAATCCCTGCAAGATGGATGTAGGGAGTGATCAGTTCATCGATACCGGGCACAAACCGGCATTGGTGCAATTCAATGGACGGACAGAGTGGTATCTCTTGTCTGGTCGGCGGGATGATCCTATCCCTGCCGAAAAATTTAACTCGGGAACGGCAAAATTTGCCACACCCGACGGTGCACAATCCATCCACGTGCAAATCAAGGAGAGAGAGTAGATATTACTTTCGCTCCATCAACCAAAAGGGACGAATTTCATTTCTGAAATTCGTCCCTTTTTACGTTTTATTTTATTTTCTCTTATTTATAGCCCGGTAATGTATCTACAGTTCCCTGCTCAGGGTGTATGTACTTCACACCAATAGTATTTAAAATAAAATTCATTATTGTAAATACGCCGAGCATAATAGTGATACCGATAATCCCCCATATCATATGACTCTTGCCGTCTGTCTTTTTCTCCTCACTGGCCTGACTGAGTAAAAACTGCAGCACGCCATAGAGGAAAATAAGAACCGCAAAGGCAAAGAGCAAGTAAATGATAGGATTTATGATGAGTCGGTCTACTTTACCGACGAACACATCCACACTACTCGCATAAGCTATTTTAGTAGAAAATAAATCCATTCAAGTAGCTTATTGATTAATTGTTGGAAGGATTATATCAGTTTGGTTACTATTCTGTATACCAAATGTATTGGTTACAATCTTTACAAGTCCCCATACTCCGACAATAACAGCAAGACCGATGATACCGTAGATGATACGATCACGTCCTGCTTTCTTTGCTTCTTCATCACTTGCGATAACGTAGTTGATAACTCCCCATACGAAGTACACGATTCCGAGTGCAAGCAATACTGGCACAACGAGGTTTAAGATGTTACCAATTCTACATAGTATCGTTGCAACATCTGTTACTCCTTGAGTTCCTGTAGCACCAACACCAGAACAAGCACCGCCAGTTGTACCACCTACAGTACTTACTTGCGCCAATGCCAACACTGGAGCTGATCCGAGAACAACACCAGATAATACGATTAATTTCTTTTTCATTTTTTTAAAATATAAAACTTTATAACTAATAATAAGCGACCTTAATAATAAATAATACCTATATTTTACCATCCCCTAGTGAATTTTGACAACTTTTTTGTTGATAACTTTTTAGACCTCAAAAGTGCTAACAAGGCTCAAATTCTTCGGTTTCAGGGTTCCAGCAGTTACTGCTCGTGCCACCACCTCCGCCGCCTGTGCCTGAGCCACCGCTGCCAGAGCCTCCAGTGCTTGTTTTATTACCAGTTTTGATCGTATTGCCCGTATTCACACTAGTGCCGGTGCTCGTGCCTCCACGTATGCTACCAGAATTAATAGCTCCTCGTAAGCCCTGATTGTTTGGAGTTATCCCAGGCAAGACTCGAGTACCGATACCAAACGTTCCACCGAGGACATTCACGATCGCCCACACTGAGCTGATCACCACCATGGCAAGCACACCCCAGATAATAAACTGCTTGCCTTGCGTGCGCTTCGCCTCCTCTCCGGCATCAATAATAAAAAACTTCACCACTCCCCATACGAAAAACACCGCCGCAATAGTGAACAAAAGTGGAATCACATACGCAGTCAACACACAGGTGCCGTAGTTAAATAAATTTCCTAAATTTGCTGTTCCAAAATTACACATATAATTTAAGGAGAAGTAGTATAATCATAATCACAACCTACATCGCAGTTCGAACCCGTTGGACTACCTCCGCCGGTAATAGGAGTATTCGTGTTGGTTGTGGTCGTCGTTATTGTAGTAGTGGTAGTGGAGCTCCTTCGTGAATTTAATTCTGGGATTATTTTTGTATTAATACCAAAAGTACTACCAAGAATAGTCACCAGCCCCCAGACGCACAGCATAACGGTAAGAGAGATAAGCCCCCAGATCATAAACTGCTTGCCTTGAGTACGCTTTGCCTCTTCGTCTGAACTAATGATAAAGAAGTTGATGATACCCCACACAAACACGACAAGTGCGACCGCAAAAAGAAAAGGTATGAGAATGCTATTTATCGTACAACCAATAAAATCTACTAAGGTAGAAAAGTCAGCAAATATATTTGCCCCACATGCACTCGTGCCAGACACGCTCGGTGCAGAGGCACTGCCAATACCCAAACTACGCGCGACCAAATTCACAATCGCCCAGACGCTCGTGACAACAGCGAGCCCGATGATACCGTAGACGATACGATCGCGTCCTCCTTTCTTTGCTTCTTCGGCATCTGCGATCACATAGCTGACCACACCCCAGACAAAATACACAATACCAAGCGATACAATAATCGGAATAGTCGCATTGAGTAAGCTATGTATTTTCGTTATTACGTTTAATAGGTTCATATATTAGCTAAGTCCTTTGACTGTATCAACGATCAGGTTTGCAATAGCCCATGCTCCGAGTAGTATCGCTGAACCGATGATAGTATACAACAACGCACTTTTTGCTTTGGTGATGGCTTCTGGCTTACCTTGAGCTGCTACAAACAAGAAACCACAATAAATAATCGCAAGCGCGATGATAGGAATAGCGATAGTGAATGCACCGTCTAAAACATTTTTAATAAAGGCAGATATGTCAGGGTTGCTCACACCGAGAGGGTTGATGATCATGCCTTTACTAGAAGGTGTCGGTTGTCCGCCTCCATTAGAACTCGGTGTGGGCTGTCCACCATTGGTATTAGGGGTAGGCTGACCAGGATCTTCTGTGGAACAAGGTTGATCTACTGTGGCAATACATTGAGCATAGGAAACACTCGCGAGAAGTAACGGTGTGAATATAACCAAGAGGACAAGAGGAGCGATGAAATATGTATATATTTTTTTCATAATTTTATTATTATACAACAAGTTAAAAACCAATCCAAGCACCTTGGTAGCCTAATGTTTTCAAAATAACTTTTATAATCAAATACGCTAAAAAAGCAATCAGGAGACCAATCGCTGCATCAAAGAAAATCTCTTTGGCTTTAGTACGTGCATGGGCTGCCTCACCTCCAGATGTGATGAGTAGAATTCCTGCATATGCAAACATCACAGCTACGATAGGTATGGTCACCTTAAATAATACAAACGTAATGATGTTATTTACTAAGGTAATCAAGTCTTCGAAGGTGCATGGGTTAGTCACGATACCTGTCCCTACTGTCACCGCACCTGTCTTCCCCACTGCCGTTGGTGCCGAAGTGGTGCCACACGGCACGAGACCTTTTTGTGCAAATGATAACGTAGGTAATGAAATGATACTAAACACAAAGAGAGTTATAGCCACGTGCATCACAAATCTTTTAAAGGTTGTCATATAATAATATTATTTTAATAATAACAGATCTAATTTTGAACTCGCGTCATCGATCGCGTCTTTTGGTTTTAGGTTATTTGAAAGCACCGCATCGATCATGTTTCGGAAGATGCTATCAGTATCCGGTGATGAAGGGTCTCGCCAGCTCTTAGCATAGAGTGCTGAATCATAAAAGATAGGTGAATACGCATCTTTTGGTTTGAGTGCAAGCAGGTCTCGGCGAGCAGGCGCAATACCGAGAATACTCGACAGCTTTGCTGCAAAGTCTCCTGTCGCCATGAGGCTCGCCGCAGTAAATGCAGTAGTGAGGTTTTTGGAAGCAGCAGATATAGCGACTCCGGTGACATGACTGCCGGTCACTTTGACCGGTGAACCATCGATCTGAGGGATCGGTGCGACACCAAAATTCTGATTTGGATTTTTATTCAAGAGCGGACGTAATTCGGATGCGAATCCAAAATACAAAGGCACGTCTTCAGAACTGAACGCATTTATCGAATCAGGGAAAGACCGACTCCAAGAGTACACAGGCTTTACCGGATCAGCAAAATCAGTATAGAACTGGAGTACTGAGGTCATGTCATAGGTACTGTTTAAATCACTCAATGTCGAACGCGTAGCACCGCCACCGGTAGCCACGATCGTGTTACCAGCTTGCATAAACATCGCTGCAAGGATGTCTTTGGCATGAGTTACATTTGAAAAATGTCCGAGCGCCACACCAGGCTCCAGGATTTTGTTTGCGCTGTCTTTCTTGGTCAACGTCTGTACCATAGTCGCAAGCTCATTCCATGTCTTAGGGGGGTAGATGATGCCGTTAGAGTCAAATGTGCTTCGATTGTAATACAACACGAGCGGGTCTATCGTAAGTGGGAATGCCAAGAGACCATTTGAATTTAAAAATACTTCCCCTGCTCCGGCAAATGTATTTTTAAATGTGACGAGTGGATAGCTCGCATATGGAATAGTGAAAATCTTGTTCGCATAATGAAATGTGAGGTTATCAGGCAGAAGGAACATATCAGGTCCGACACCGGTAGCCAAAGCTTCAAGGAGATTTTGATCAAAATTTTGAGGAGACTTTTCGACATACGTCACCGTAAATGTAGAATTTGTCCTATTAAAATCTTCGAGGAGAGGCGCCATGGTAGAGCTTTTGACGGTGCCCCACATGACCACCGTACCAGTAGCCTGGGTAGAGGTATTACCGAGAGGAATTGCACCAGAAAAAACGAGGATACCAAAGATCGCCGCCGCGATGAAAATAATGACTACAATAATTTGAAACGTTCCTTTCATATAATTATTTCTTTATTAATATCATACCATAATGATATGCTCCAGCATCAATATCGCGTTCTTTGATGAAGCCTTTACCTGTAAAAAGTTCAGAGACAGCGTCTTTGGAAAGTGCACCTTTTAATTCTGAAAGTGGAGACGAGTTCTCTGGAGACCAGTCGATGAGGAGCACTCTGCCTCCTGGCTTTAAAATTCTTTTTATTTCTTCGATAAAGTTTGTCTTATCTTCAACTTGGAAAAATATATTAGACACCACTACAGCGTCCACCACACCATCACCGATATTTGTGCCACCTATTTTCTCGACATTGCCCCAGAGTATCTCTACATTTTCTAGATGTTCATCGGTGAGTTTGTTTTTGATAGTAGTTAAAAAATCTTTGGTGATCTCTACTGCATACACCTTGCCCCGCGTGACGATATGCCCCGCTGCGACAGTATAGTATCCGGTTCCAGCACCAAGATCAGCTACAATATTATCTTCTCGTAGTCCAAATGCTTTTAAGTTTTTTACCGGATCGGTAAACATGTATATAGTATACCCTCTCAATACAAATCAAACAATACAAAATAGAATTAAATTAGAAATTTATATACATGCGAGAGAGGCAATACCATCTCCACTGCGGAGTCGCATGATGGTCACACCTTGAGTTTGTCTGCCGAGTGATGAGATATCACTGAGTGGTGTACGGATCACTTGTCCTTTTTTAGACATTGCGATCAATTCTTCTTCTTCACCCGCGAGAACCTTAGCAACGATAAGTGGACCTGTCTTTGTGGTTACTTTTGCAGTCTTGATACCCGACCCGCCACGTTTCTGGACCTTGTATTCTTTGAGCGCTGTCTTTTTACCAAAACCGTTTGCTGACATAGTGAGGAATGCACCCTTGTCTGAGTTTTTCTTGATCACGTCGACGCCGATAACCTGGTCGCCTTTTTTAAGCTTGATACCACAGACTCCACCAGCTGTCCTACCCATCTCTCGTACATCTGTTTCTTTGAATCTGATGGATTGTCCGTCACCGGTAGCGATCATGACTTCATCACCTTTGTTGATAGCAAGTGCAGCGATGAGTTTGTCGTCTTTATCGAGTCTGATGGCAATAATACCGCTTTGGCGAACATCTTGGAATGAAGCAGCTGCCATCTTCTTTGCGGTACCGTTTTTAGTGACGAGCATCAGTGATGCCGCAGCATTTTCTTTACTCTTTGGCATTGCCAAGATCGAAGTTACCTTTTCATCTGCAGAGAGGGACAAGAAATTCATGATTGATTTACCTTTGGTTGCTCGACGTCCTTCGGGGATGTCATACATACGCATCTGATACGCCTTACCGAGGTTGGTAAAGAAGAGGAGGTTGTCATGAGTAGAACCAGACACGAGCATCGTTACAAAGTCTTCTTCCTTGGTTTCAAGATCGATAACACCCACCCCACCACGCTTCTGAGCTTTATATTCTTTTGGATCGGTGCATTTTACATAGCCGCCTGCAGTGAGTACGAGCATGGTCTCCTTTTCTGGAATTAAATCTTCATCAGAGATCTCTTTGACGCCCCCTTTGACGATACGTGTACGGCGCTCATCAGCATATTTGTCTCTGATTTCTTTGATCTCATTTGAAATCATTTTGAGAATCTTCTTTGGACTCGCAAGCAGGTCTTTCATCTCTTTGATGAAGTCCTGTTTTTCTTTGAGTTCGTCTTCTACTTTTTTGCGTTCAAGAATTTCAGGTGTGAAATCTTTTTTGTAAATCTTGA
>CAZUCZ010000014.1:9878-24157 GCA_964618925.1 uncultured Candidatus Saccharibacteria bacterium
GAGTTCGTCTTCGACTGCTTTGCGTTCGAGACCAGCGAGTTTTGCGAGCTTCATTTCGAGGATCGCTGTCGCTTGTAAGTCTGAGAACTTAAACTCCTTCATCAAATTCACCTTGGCAATCTGAGAATTCTTTGAACTACGGATGATGCTGATGACTTTGTCTATCTTGTCGAGCGCCTTCTTGAGTCCGAGGAGTATATGTTCGCGTTCTTCGGCTTTACGGAGGTCGTATTTACTGCGACGAACCACCACATCTTTGCGGTGCAAGATAAATTGCTCAAGGATAGACTTGAGTGAGAGTGTCTGTGGTACACCGTCGACGAGTGCCACCATATTGAAATTGAAATTTGATTCGAGCTGTGTATTTTTATAAATATAGTTTAAAACTTTTTCTGGGTGTGCAGTGTTCTTGAGATCGATCGCGATACGGATATCTTTTGCGGATTCATCACGAAGTCCTTTGATACCTTCGAGCTTTTTCTCTTGGACGAGTTCAGCGATCGCCATGATGAGATTAGCTTTGTTTACCCGAAATGGAATCGAAGTAATAATGATCTGTGGATTACCATTTTTATCTTCACGGATTTCTGCTTCACCACGACAGACGACACCACCACGTCCTGAAGAATACGCATGGAGCATGTCTTTGGAACCATAGGCAATACCACCGATAGGGAAATCCGGTCCTTTGATGAATTGCATGAGGTCTTCAGTGGTGGCATCTTCGTTGTCTATGAGATGCATCGTCGCATCCAAGACTTCACCGAGATTGTGTGGAGGTATGTTTGTAGCCATACCGACTGCAATACCGAGGGTGCCGTTGAGTAAAAGCGCAGGAACATTAGAGGGGAAAACTACAGGCTCTTTTCGAGTACCATCATAGTTTGGACGAAAATCCACTGTCTCCTTTTCAATGTCTTTCATGAGCTCACTGGATATTTTAGCCATCTTTGCTTCCGTATAACGCATCGCTGCAGCGTTGTCGCCGTCGATCGAACCAAAGTTTCCTTGTCCGAGGATAAATGGATAACGATATGAGAATTCTTGTGCCATACCCACCATAGAATTATACACAGCCATGTCTCCATGAGGGTGATATTTACCGAGCACATCTCCGACTACTGTGGCGGACTTACGAAAACGGGATGCCGAAGTAAGCCCCATTTCGTTCATCGCAAAGAGGATACGACGATGCACTGGCTTGAGTCCATCACGCACATCTGGGAGTGCACGAGAGGTGATCACCGACATGGCATATGCCAAATACGATTCTTTCATCTCTGCGACTACATCCACACCGATAACTACATTACCAGCTTTTTTTTCTTCTGGCTCTTCTGTTTTTTGAACTTTTTTTACCATAATGATTGAACGCTATCTTTTAAAACTGTAAATGGTCTGAACCCTTGTTTCAATTTTACCTGCGTATCTGTGTTATTAAAATTTGAACCGAGTGAATACACCCACAAAGACAACAGTATAACCGCAAATACCACAGTCAAGATATGTAGTATGTGTCTTCGAGTTTGCTCCGGCTGATTTCTTAAATTATGTATGATTTTTTTCATAACTATTAGTTGGCTTTTAATACGAGAACTTCACCTTCTTTACCATCGAGGTCTTTTAATTTCAAAGTAATCTTATCTACTACTTCAGCTTTTTCGTCACCGGCTTCTTTGAGGAATGCTTTGAGAGATGTATTATCAAAATCCATAGGTATGATGAGTTTTGGTTCGAGGGTCGAAGCGAGCTTTGCGGCAGACTTCGCATCGAGCATGCCTTCACCGCCAACAGGTACAAACAAAATATCTGCATTACTAATGCTCTCGCGCGCCTCCTTAGAGAGATCTGCGTCTTGCAACGCACCCAAAAATACAAGATTGATATTATCAACTGCAAAAGAATAGATCGTATTGATATAATCTTTGCCATCTATCGATGCATGTGAAAGTACTCCTTTAATAAGGATTTCTTTGACTTCGTAGTCTCCCGGACCACTCAAGACAAAAGGCGAACGCTCTCCGAAAGACAACTGCTCGACACCGTTGTAGTCAGGGTGATTTGTGGTGATAAATGCCACGTCTGCACCAAACTTGGCATTGATACCTGTTTTGGAAGCTTTGGATACAGGGTTAAAAGCGAGGACCATCTTCCCTTGTTCGATCTTGAAAAACTGTTTGCCGTAATATGTGATTATCATTGAGTCCAGTATACCAAGAAGTAAAGAAAATTAAAAGCTTATTTTGTTGATTTAACTTTGACATAACGCTATTTTTTTGTTAGAGTTTAGGGGATTAATAGCAGGATTTAGGGTAACCCTCTAGTAGGCATGAGCTGAATGAGAACCTAGACCTTATATCCGCTTCAACGCGGATTTTTTAATTTATATGACAAAAGAAGAAATAGTAGAAGAAGAAAACCCAGTACTGAAGTCTATTGTGACAAGAAGTGCTCAAAAACCACAAATCGACTCTATCGTCGAAGGTATGGTGATTCTTGTTAAGAAGTCTTCAGTGTTCGTAGACCTCGCACCATTTGGTACAGGTATCATCTATGGACGTGAATTTATCAACGCAAAAGACATCATCAAAAAGATCAGTGTCGGTGACATGATCAAAGCAAAGGTCGTCGATGTGGAAAATAGTGATGGATACACTGAGCTTTCATTAAAAGAAGCAAAGCAAGCTGTCACTTGGAATGATGCTGAAAAAGCAATCAAAGCTAAGACTGTGATGAACCTTGAGGTTAAAGATGCCAACAAAGGCGGACTTATCCTTGAATGGCAAGGAATCCAAGGATTCTTGCCAGCATCTCAACTCAAAGCAGAACACTACCCTCGCGTCCTTGATTCTGACAAAGACAAGATCTTGAAAGAATTAAAGAAACTAGTAGGTCAGACTATCCCTGTTATGATCATCTCCACGCTTCCTGCAGAAGGTAAGCTTATCTTCTCTGAGAAAGATGGAAATTCTGAAGAGAAAAAGGAAGTATTGAATAAATACGCCGTAGGAGACAGTCTCGATTGTACAGTCGCAGGTATTGTCGACTTTGGAGTATTCCTCAAGCTAGAAGACGGATTAGAAGGTTTGGTACATATCTCTGAACTCGACTGGGGACTCGTAGAAGACCCTCGTACTATGTTCAAGATGGGCGACCACGTACAAGCAAAAGTAATAGAAATCAAAGATGGTAAAATCTCCCTTTCTATTAAGGCACTAAAGGAAAATCCTTGGAAAGAATTCGAAAAGAAGCTCAAAAAAGGTGATATCATCAAGGGTGTTGTGATCAAATACAACAAACATGGTGCACTGATATCTATAAAGGAAGGAGTAGCTGGACTTGTCCACAACTCCACCTTTGGAACTGAAGCAGAACTTCACCAGAAGCTCGAGCTCGGTAAGACTTACAACTTCCAAATCACTCTCTTTGAACCTAAGGATCAAAAGATGACATTGGTATACCTAGAATAAGTTCCACCTGGAGCCACCAAGACTAATCAAAAAACCACCCTTCGAGTTAATCTCAGGGTGGTTTTTTGATTGTGTTATTTAAATATTCATTGCGATCACTTTATCATTCGAAGGTTGTTCACCGAGGTCTGCATCACCGAGTGTATCCATGATACCCATCACTTGTGCTGCGTACTGAGGCACAATAGAAGGTGGATTGTATGTCTTTAGAATTGCCTCCGTGCTCTTGCCCGAATAATGGTGTTCAGTATTAGGGTTGTTACCCCCAAGGTGTCTTGCGATAGACTCAATAGCGGCATCTTTAGACTTAAAGCTGATCTTACAAGAGCCCCAGCCGAAGAATGAGTTCGTTACTGATTTACAGGCATGTTTACCTCCAGTAGATTCTCGTACCGCAATAGCAGGCAATAAACGCCAATCAAGGTCGTTTTTATCAGCTTCTTCTGCCATTTTTGCTCCAGTACCAAAAAGTGGCATGTCGTGAGCTTTAAAATAGGCATCGATCGCATCTGCACGTGCTTTTAGCATTTCTGCTTTTTGCTTCGCCTCTTCATCTACAACCTGGTTAAAAGTAAGTAGATTTTTGGCAGCGATATTATATTGTTGGCTTAATACAACTGGTGGAATAGTATTAGTGTCCGTCTTCATGATCCCAAAGAGACCACCGAGAGGCATGGATACCGTAATGACCGGCAATACAACAAAAGATTCCACGAACCGTATTAATTTTTTGTTTTTCATATTAAAGCGGTTTTGCTCCGCCAAACTCCAAGCAAACAGGATATAAACTAAAACAGCCTTATTGATTAGGCTTACATAGGAGTAAGCGGTATCAATAAGGACATGTCAATATACTATCATTTTTAGTGGCAAAAGTCAATAGTTATACAATAAATTTATGGTATGTCAAATCAAAAATACGTTGAAAAATAAGGCTATTTTACAATCATAGCCTTGACGAAATAGCTCAAAAATAGCATAATATTCAGATGTGGATAATACCCTAGACAGTCTTAAAGACCTTGTCGGCAACCTTGTACGCCTCCCCTGCTCCCATGGTTACAAATACGTCATTTTCTCCAAATTTTAGACCCTTTATATATGCTTCAACCTCTTCAAAAGTGCCAAAAGCCTGCGCAGTATCCCCATTTTTAGTAATAGCATCAGCTAATTTCTCACTGGAAATACTCTCGTCTTTATCTTCTCGGGCAAAGTATATGGGTAGTAGAAATACCCTATCTGCCCCACCGAAACTTTGAGCAAAGTCATCAAAAAGTGCCTTGGTCCTACTGTATAGGTGCGGCTGAAACAGCACCGTAATCGTTTTGGCATCGCCCGCCTGAGCCTTGGCGGCGGCGGGATATATCTCTCGGAGCGCTTGCAAGCTTGCCTTGATCTCAGTCGGATGATGAGCGTAATCGTCATAAATAGTTACCCCCTCGGCTGTGACTCCTTTCTTTTCGAGCCTGCGCCAGGTGCCAGCAAAGCCTTGAAGGGATTTTAGGGTGACTTCTTCAGGTATTTGGAGGAGATCAGCTATCGCGAGAACCACTGCGGCGTCTTTTCTGTTGTGTTCACCTGGTACGAGTAGCTTTGGGACTTTATCTAGATATTTTTCATAATCTATAACTTTATGTGTACTTTGTGAAAGAAATTGATCAAAAGCTTGCTTAATATCATCGAGATCTTTATAGCAGTCCAAGTGGTCCGCTTCGATGTTGGTGATCGCTCCGATAAATGGTCTCAAGTAGAGCATATGTCTATTGTACTCATCGGCTTCCACTACTAAGTATTCACTCTTGCCGGCTCTGAAGTTACTACCGAATCGCTTCACAAAAGAACCGACGATCACTGTGGGGTCGAGTTCTGCATCCACCATCACTTCTGCCATCATCGCTGTAGTCGTCGTCTTACCATGTGTTCCTGAAATCGCGATCACTTTATAGTTTTTGGCAAACTCACCGAGTGCTTCGAAATAACTCAGGGTAGGTTTGCCGGTATCTCGAGCAGCTTTGATGATATCTCCGCCACGATATAGCCATGCGTCACTATACACATACAAGTCTGCCTCGGGAAGATCTTTGAAATCTTTTTTGAAGATAACTTCTATTCCTGATTCGTGAAGTGTGTCCAATGTCTTCCCTACTTCTTCATCATTTAGCCCAAAAGATTTGATCCCTCGAGAATGCATCATCTTTGCCAAGGCTGAAATACCTATCCCACCGATACCTATGAAAAACACACTTTTAATTTTTGATACATCTAGGTCCATTATTTCAATTTCTTAATTAATTTTACAAACTGATCCCCGCGATCATACTCGTTACTGAAATACTTACCAAAGGAAGAAAATGCTGGACTGTAAAGTATCGTCTCACCCTTTTTTGCTACAGAATACGCACGGGTAACGGTATCCTTCAAACCTTCTTCTTCATAGACCTCAATGCCTTTTTTCTTAAGTGCAAAAACTTTTTCCCGAATCAAATCCGTACCTCGTTCTTTGAACAATACAACCTTGGAGCAGAATTTTGGTATTTCCTTGATGAGACCTGACATATCGAGGAATTTATTATCTCCTCCTATGATCAGCACTACTTTGCGTTTGTTCACATCACCGACAGCGCGGAGTGCAGCTATGGTCGCCTCTGGTGTCGTCGAACTATTATCGTTGTAAACTTTTATCCCTTTTACTTCACGAAGGAATTCAAGCCTGCCCGACACCGGCACAAACGTAGATAATGCCTTCTTTATCTTTGTATCTGGGATGCCGAGAGTTCTAGCGACTTCGACTGCGAGCATCGCATTGTATTCATTATGTAGACCAGGGAGTTTGAATTTCCAACCTTTTGGCAAGGTCTCTTCTGGTATTATCGTATTATTTTTTATCTTACCTATAAATTTCTTGATAGATGGTAAAACCTGAGAACCAATTATAAATACATCGTCTTCTGTTTGGTGTTTAAATATCTGCGCTTTGTCAGAAAAATATTGTTTTAAGTCACCTTTATAATAACCCATGTGATCATCATAAAAAGTTGTAAACACAGCGATGTTTGGTGACACCAGACTCGTACCAAAACCTTGAAGCTGCCATGAGTCTAACTCGAGCACAACGATATCACTCTTTGATACCTTTTTTAAAAGTTGCAGATTAGAAACACCGCGAACATTACCACCCAAGACCACTTTATGCCCCGCAGATACGAGTATGTAATTTACAAGATGCACCACAGTGGACTTGCCGCGCGTACCCGTCACCCCCACCACAGGAAGACATGCGAGTTTTGCAAGAAGTGCAGCACTCATCTCGACGGGAACCCCATGTTTTTCCGCATGCTTAATATATATAGAATCAAGAGGCACCCCAGCAGCTTTAAGTACGAAATCAGCATTTTCAAAATCCTCGAGTTTATGGCACCCGAGTGTGTATTTTATATTTTTAAATTTCTTTAATTTATCAATTGAAGTCTGAAGTTGTTCTTTGGTCTTGAGGTCAGTAATGGTAAGGTCTGCCCCGCACTCCGCTAAAAACATAGCATCACCCACCCCGCGCCCAAGCAGCCCGAGACCCATAACTGTAACTTTTTTATTTTGAAATAATTTTTTATATTCGTTCATATGCCTTTTTAAATTCTTCCATATCATCAAAATGATTTTTTACACCTTTGATCTCTTGATAATCTTCATGCCCTTTACCAGCGCAGAGAATGATGTCTCCACTTTGCGCTCTCTTTACTGATTCCAGTATCGCTTCATGCCTGTCTGCTATGGTCAAGACTTTATCTAAATCATCTTTTGATAGATCTTTCTTCATATCTTCGATAATTTTATTTGGATCTTCATTTCTCGGATTATCAGAAGTAAAGATCGCTATATCAGAGAGCCCCGCACCGATGCTACCCATAACTGGGCGCTTCATTGGATCTCTGTCACCACCACAGCCAAACACCGATATTATCCTGCTCTTTGGTTTCTTGATCTCTGTGATCGTCTCTAAAACTTTTTGAAGTGCATCGGGGGTGTGCGCATAATCTACCACCACCAACACTCCGGTGTCAGTAGTCATGTATTCAAACCGCCCTCGTGGTGGTTCGATCTTTTCTAAAATAGAATGCACTCTATCCATATCAAAACCAAGTAGACTGCATGCGCCCCATACTGCAAGCAAATTATACGCATTAAATTTTCCGAGAAGCTTTGTGTGTAGTAGCGTATGGTTAAAGCTCACCTCTAACCCATCAAAATTGAGATTTTTTATTTCTCCTTTGAAATCTGTATTTTTATTAAACCCATATGAATATCTCCGTGCGCGGATACCTGCAAGCATCCCCACTCCATGGTCATCATCAATGTTTGATAGTGCAAATGCTTCTCTTCCGAGCATTTTGAAGAATTTCTTTTTAGCGCCGAAATAATTCTCCATGGTCTTATGATAGTCGAGGTGGTCATGAGTCAGATTTGTAAACACTCCACCTGTAAAATTAAGTCCCGCAACACGATCTTGGTCGAGTGCATGTGAAGTCACCTCCATGAAAACATACTCACACTTTTCTTTGACCATTTTATTTAACAGCTTATGTAAGAAAATAGGGTCAGGAGTGGTAGAAGGCGCATTATAATCAGCAGACATCTGCTCACCATCGATCAGATTTTCGACAGTACTAATAAGCCCCACTTTGAAACCAAGTTCTTTGGTAACTCGATATAACAAGGTTGCCACGGTGGTCTTGCCATTTGTGCCTGTGGCTCCGATGATCTTAAGTTTGCGTGAAGGATGCCCAAACACATGCAGTCGTGCCAAGGTAGCGATCCCTCGTCTTTTTAATTTTAACTTTTTAACATGTTTAAGAACTATTTCCATAAATTTTTATTTAACATTACTCCCTGGTGGTACTTCGATTTCTGGATGGATAAGCACAGGACCATGCTCACCACTCGCTGCCAAAATCATACCTTGGGATTCATACCCTCGAAGCTTGCGTGTTTCGAGATTTGTAATAAAAGGCATCTCTTGTCCAACTAGAATAGATGGATCAGGATAAAACTCAGCAATACCAGACATGATTTGTCTTTGCTCAGTGCCAAAATCCACGATCAATTTTAAAAGCTTATCTCCTTCAGGAATTTTCTCAGCAGAAACAACTTTACCTATCTTTATCTCAAGCTTTGCGAAATCATCGATATTAATCATATATGTTAATTAATTAAAGACTTCCTGTGTTGTGGTGCATTAATAAGTCCACATTTTTTATATTTATATACTTCACCAGTCGCTGGATTGATCGCCCCACATGGACACGGATCATTGCGCCCCACATCAATAGCAGATACGGGAACACTCTCACGTGCACCACCGAGCTCACTCGGTTCAGTGTGGCTCGTCAACAATATTTCTTTCTGTTCATTCACATCTTCCTTAGCAGGTTCTGTAATAGTAGCCACGAGCGAAGCGACTTGTTCTTTGAATGCTTCTTCCATTTCTTTGAACATCGCAAGTCCATCTTTTTTGTATTCTACTATTGGTTCACGTTGCCCATATGCACGGAGGTTCACAGAAGACCTCAAGTAATCCATCGATTCGAGGTGCTCCATCCATAGTGCATCAGTGGCATACAGTGCGATACGACGGACAGTTTCGTAGAAACCTTGCTCGCCTAATTTAGATTTTTTATCCTCTATAATTTTCTCAAATTCAGGTCTATCTGCCTTTACACTCTCAAGTAAGGCTTCAATACCCTCTTTATCTGCGTGAAGCATTTTTTGACGTCTCTCATAGATGATCTTTCTTTGATGGTTCATTACATCATCGTATTCGAGTGTGTTTTTACGAGCATCAAAATGGAAACCTTCGATCTTGGCTTGTGCACCTTCGAGTGTACGACCGATGAATCTGTTAGCGATAGGCTGGTCTTCGGGAATACCAAAGCGTCCCATCATGCCTTTAATTTTCTCTGAACCGAATACTCGCATCAGATCGTCTTCGAGTGATACATAAAATTGTGTAGCACCAGGGTCTCCTTGTCTACCTGCGCGTCCGCGGAGCTGGTTATCTATTCTGCGAGCTTCGTGGCGTTCAGTACCGAGCACAAAAAGCCCACCGACACTTTTCACAAACTCATACTCTTCGGGTGAGCTTGGATTACCTCCGAGTTTGATATCGATACCTCTACCCGCCATGTTTGTAGCGATAGTCACTGCGCCACGACGTCCGGCTTGGGCAATGATCTCACCTTCTTTTTCGTGATTTTTTGCGTTCAATATCGTATGTTGCACCCCCTCAGCTTTTAGGTACGCAGACAAAAGCTCGTTCTTTTCAATAGAAATGGTACCGATTAATACCGGTTGACCTGTTTGATTTAATTCTTTGATTCTTTTGGCGATAGCTTGGAATTTACCTTTTTCATTTTGGAAAATCAGATCACCATGGTCTACACGCACGATCGGCTTATTGGTAGGAATCACCACCACATCAAGTCCATACACTTTCAAAAATTCTTCGGCAGAAGTCGCCGCAGTACCTGTCATACCTGAAAGCTTTTTGTAGAATCTAAAATAATTCTGGAATGTAATGGACCCAGACGAGCGGGTTTCTTTTTCTATCTTTACGCCTTCTTTTGCTTCGATCGCTTGGTGAATACCTTCACTCCAGCGACGTCCTGGCTGCAGTCTACCTGTCGATGGATCGACAATGATGACTTCACCTTCTTTAACCACATAATCTTTATCTTTTAGGAATATTGCTTGTGCTTTGACTGCAGTCTCAAGGTGATGCACGTATTTGATGCCTTTTTCAGTATAGATATTGTCTACACCAAGGAGCTGCTCGGCTTTACTGATACCAGTATCGGTAAGTGTAATGGCACGAAATTTCTCATCTACCTCATAGTCTTCGTCACGCTTGAGTTGTTTCGCGATCTGATAGAATTTTACATAGAAATCCTCTGAGTCTCCCGCAGAAGATGAGATGATAAGTGGAGTACGTGCTTCATCAATCAAAATAGAGTCGACTTCGTCGACGATCGCAAAATTATGCTCTCGTTGCACGAGATCGATAGCGCGTGTAGCCAAGTTGTCGCGTAGGTAATCAAAGCCATATTCATGATTTGTACCGTAGGTGATATCACACGCATATGCTTCTTTACGTGTGATTGGTTTCAAGAAATCATAGAGAACCTTAAATCCGCCAACCTGATCCCGCTCTGTATCTTCTTCGACGTGTGTCGCATCATATATATAAGAAACATTGTTGGAATTAATAACTCCAACAGAAAGCCCGAGGAAATTATATACTTGCCCCATGAGCACTGCGTCACGACGAGCAAGATAATCATTTACTGTCACAAGGTGTGCACCCCGTCCAGATAGTGCATTTAAATACATAGGGAGTGTCGCCACGTTTGTCTTACCCTCACCGGTTTTCATTTCTGCGATCTTGCCTTTGTGTAATGCAATACCTCCGATCAGCTGTACATCATATAGACGAATACCAAGCGTGCGTTTTTCTGCTTCGCGAACCAAGGCAAATGCTTCTGGTAAGATGTCATCTAGTGTTTCGCCTTTTTCTAACCTTGCTTTAAATTCTTCGGTTTTCTTAGGGAAATCAGCATCCGCCAAACTTAAAAAATCTGCCTCAAGGGCATTGATTTTATCTATTAAAACTTTTGATTTTTTGATGAATTTAGAGCTTTCGTCTCCAAATATTCCGTTCCATATACTCATATGGACATAGTACCATAAAAAGGGTGTTTTTAAAAGGCATTCTGGTGGGCTATAAATAAAAAATCCCTTCGCCAAATGACGTAAGGGATTTTTTATAAGTGAGAACAAGTAGGACTACGCTCGCTTCTTTGTAGTCTTCTTTGCCTTCTTCTTTGGAGCTGCTTTCTTAGTAGTCTTCTTTGCTACTTTTTTAGCTTTCTTTTTTGCTGCCATAATATTTTTATGTTAAGTTTTTAATTAGTTTGCAATAAAACGACCTAAAAATATTTTTGAAATAAAAATTAATTTAAATTAAAAAAATATTTTTAAAAATTATTGCTTCCTATATAATTATCGCGCATATAAAAATTAAAAACAATACTTTTTTATAAAAACTGTGGATAACTTTACAATTTTATTTTTTTAAAAAAATAAAAATTAAAAATAATTTAGGAAATAAATAAAAATTGATTTTTATTTTTTATCTATCACTAAAATAAAAAAACATTCTGAAATTCAGAATGTTTTTTTATTAAATTATTTTCATTTGAAGCGGGTGATGGCGAAACTCCAACATATATGCCTATGTGAGTGCGACCACCCGCTACAGATAAAAACAATTCCTATATAGTATATATCTTTTATGCAATATTTTCTAGTATATGCTCGACCACATGATGTGGCTTTACCCCCGCGAGATCACAGACTTGCACAAAGTGTGACTCTGAGCGAAGATCTGGATCTAACTCAATATTTAAAAGATATACTTTACCACGTGGATTCATCACAAAATCTGTCTTCAAGTAATGGTTTGCGCCGATGTGCTCATATATCTCACGGACTAAACTAGATAAATTAAATTTTTCTTCTTCCGAAAATTCTCCATATGAATTCCCCATCGGAAAAATATAGATTCCGCTTTTAATCCTCGGTACATATTCCCGAAAGCCACGCATCGAATGCATCGACGCGATTTTACCAGAGATAAATTCTTCGACTAAAATACTTTGATTATGATTCACACCGTCTTCTATGGCACCGACGAGTTGATCGAATGTTTTAGCCAGATGTATCCCCATGCTTTTATCAGGTGTGAAGGATTTTACAATCCATGGTGCACCAAACTTCTCGTGGACTTCTTTTGCTTTTTTTATTGCAAACCGTTCTCTGTCACCATCAAAGTCTTCTTGATAAAAAGGTATGAGGATAGAACGCGGCATAGATACACCCATAGACTTCATATGCTCTTTGAGCATATCTTTGCTGTCTTTCAAAGTAGATGCAAATGCTCCATTTTTCACATGTGGGATAAATAAATTATTTAAATCATTTGAAAAACTTGGATGTGCAGTATTCCATGCGAGGTCTATCTTGCTTGGGAGGTCTTCGGCGTGGATCGGCAACCCTCCTACGTGCCATATACCCTCTTTATCTATCAATATGTCTACTGGTTTGTATTTATTTGAAAGATTTTCTTGGATTTGAAGTATAATATCGCCTCCGTGTTTTAAAGAAGCGTGGTAATTGCTACCATTTCCACCTCTTAATATACCAACTCGTTTAATAGTATTACTTTGCATGTATGCATTATAGCAACAAATGAGGAGCATATACAAATTTATTTGTATAATGTCCGAATGATGTTGCTATATGGTAATCCATATAGCACAGAAGCTCACTTTCGAGAAAATATAACGTAAAATGCGAACGCCACCGGGTGCTTTCGCTACCAGGTGGCAAAATTAACTTAATAAAAACTATTTTTTTAAATTTTCTGTAAAATTGCTTATTATCTTTCGCTCTTCTTTCCACATACGCCCATATTCATCGTTTGCGATATGATGACCTTTGTCAGTTTCGCTTCTAACAAAACCAAAACTAACTTGTTTTGTTTGATTTTGTAAAGTCTGGGTAATTTTCTCGTTATCAGATAAATCTTCATCTAAAGCAAAAATGCAATGTACCGGCAGTTCAATGTTTCTGTCTGTCGTTTTTATCCTTAACGCTTCCTGAAATAGATGACTAGTGTCTTTACTTTTATTTAAATCATAAAATTCTCTCATTTTACCCCGTAATCGTATACCTCTCATAATCACTTCATCTGGAACAAATCTTGCTTTACTTATAAGATGATTTTTATCTAGAACGGGTGTCTCCAGGATTGCACCAACTACGTTATTTTTCTTTATGAAATCTTGCATCGTAGGATCACTCATTAAATCATAGACAACAGTAGATCCAAAAGAAATCCCATGAAGAACAATATTTTGCTTCTCTCCGGTGGACATAATTAATTTTTCAAATGCATCTACTAAATGTTGTCTGGAGTATTTTTCACTGTAATCTTCCAAGCTAATAATTGAGACATCTTTTCCCATCGAAGCATACATATACTCTATATATTTCTCACTAGTTCCAGTTGACGCCGGAAAATTAAGAATCAAAATACTGGATGGTTGAGAAGGCTTGAGTTCAAGAAAATTAAATTTCTCTCCCCCGGCTTCAATTGAAGTTTTTTTTACTTTTTCTAGATTTTTATTTTGAAACCCTGGAAATTCTTCTTTCATACTTCTATAGTATACCAAAAAAAACACCCCGCGGGTGCGAGGTGTTTTTGGGAGTTGTCAGAACCACACTTTTTTAGTATGGGTTAACTGTTCTTTGTTTTGTTTCGTTCTATAACTTTGGGTCTTTGCCTCATGTCAAATAGTTTTTAAGAAGTTCTATTATTTTCTATTGTGTAGTCAATTGAGCTACACAATACCGACTCAATAAGTCAGGTCAGAACGGGTCTGACACTCAACATTAAGATAAATCTCGAATGTTGTGACAATTTTCAAATTGAATTATTCCACGACCAGCTTCCGCTAGCCGTGCCTTGTTACGACTTAGTCCCTGTCACCAAGCTTACCTTAGGCCCTACTTATGTAGAGACTTCGGGTACTCCCGGCTCCCTTGACTTGACGGGCGGTGAGTACAAGACTTGAGAACGTATTCACCGCGGTTTAGCTGACCCGCGATTACTAGCAATTCCAGCTTCATGAAGTCGAGTTGCAGACTTCAATCCGAACTGAGGCCGCTTTTAAACGATTAGCTCAGAGTCGCCTCGTC
>CAZUCZ010000014.1:24167-24560 GCA_964618925.1 uncultured Candidatus Saccharibacteria bacterium
GCGTTGTAGTTGCCATTGTATTATGTGTGTAGCCCAGGGTATCAAAGGGACATGCTGACCTGGCGTCATCCTCTCCTTCCTCCCCCGCCTAAAATTTCGTACTCTAATTTTTGAGCACAAAAACTTAGGCGGGGGCGGTCTCGTGTGACACTTGTAACACACAACGAGGGTTGCGTTCGTTAGCCCACTTAAGGGTACAATTCAAACCACGAACTGACGACGGCCATGCATCACCTGTCAACTAGTCTTGCGAGGGCTCTAGTTTCTTAGAGCTTTCACGTTGATTTCTAACCTTGGTAAGGTTCTTCGTTTACCATCGAATTAAACCACATAATCCACTGCTTGTGCAAGTCCCCGTCTATTCCTTTGAGTTTTAGCCTTGCGGCCGTACTA
>CAZUCZ010000015.1:0-24009 GCA_964618925.1 uncultured Candidatus Saccharibacteria bacterium
AAAACCCTCTTTTCATATGAAAAGAGGGTTTTCTTTACTTGTGTTCTTAGGTGTGTTTATATATAGACAGTATTTCAAGTTCATTGCGATACAAATAAAAAAAGGAGTAATAGTCCATGAAGATTTATGTAGGTTGTGGGTTAACTCATGCACCTGAGAGTTTTAAGAAGGCAGTGCAACAGCTTAAGGAAGCATTGAAAAGTGTTAGTAACCTTGTAGTATTGGAGTTCTTAGGTCTTGAAAATGGCACAGCTCGTGATGTTTTTATTCACGACATCGGCTGTGTGTCGAAATGTGACCTCATGATTGCTATCTGCGACGAGCCGTCGATTGGGCTCGGAGTAGAAATGGGTATCCAGATGCAAACTGGAAAACCAATTTTAGCATTCGGTCACGAAAGTTCTAAAATTACCCGTTTAATTTTAGATCCACCAATTGATAATTTTAAATTTCATAGGTATAAAAACTTCAATGACATTTATGAAATTGTATTAGATTTTGTAAAAAATCACAAAAATAGTTAATGATTTTCTGTAAAATTCTGTAAAACCAATATTTGCATTTAATGTATAATATTGGTTTTTTTTGTTTATTAGGAGTAATATAAGGCTATGATTGACCTAAAGGAATTACAAAAAGAAGTCATGCGCAACAAACTCGAAAAAGGGTTTACAACTGACGTAAACCATGATTTTTGTCGTGCGTATGAAGAATTATCAGAAGCTTTTGCGAAATTTAATAAAGATGAACCCGGAGTAGCTGAGGAGTTTGCTGATGTATTTATATTTTTATTAGGAATGGCAGAGTTGTTGGGCTTTGATATGGAACATGAGTTAGTCTCTAAAGTTAAGAAAAATAAAAGTAGGAAATACAGGAAAGAAAAATCTGCTAATGGTAAAGATATCTTTATAAGAGTAAAGACTGACGAAGATCCGTAAAAACTAGATGAAAAAAGCTCAAGGAAAAATTAAAAAGGATACCCGACCCTCCTGGGATGAATATTTTTTAAATATGGCTGATATGGTGGGCACTCGAGGTACATGTGATCGCGGCAGAGCAGGGGCGGTATTAGTAAAAGATAAAAGAATTCTTGCGACTGGATATGTCGGGTCACCTATCGGTGTTCCTCATTGCGATGAAGTGGGACATGAGATGCATACCGTTACACATGCAGATGGGACTGTTTCTCGCCACTGCATTCGCACTGCACATGCAGAGTTAAATGCAATTACAAATGCGGCACGTGTGGGCGTGCCTATTGATGGCGCGACTATGTATTGTAAGATGGTGCCGTGCTATACATGCGCAAAAGCGATTATTAATGGAGGCATCAAACGACTTGTCGCCATGAAAGATTATCATGCAACCAAACAAACTAAAATTATCTTTAAAAAAGCAAAAATTAAACTAGAAATCTTAGATAAAGAAGTTCAGCAATATAGCGACCAATAAGTCTTAAAAGAATTTTTCGTAAATAGAAAATGTGTAGTTAAAAGGATTCTCGGAATCCTTTTTGTGTTCTTGGTGAGAAGTTTCGTTCCAGACTATTGGTATGATCTCTTCGAAAAAAGTATCAGCCTTTTTATCTGTCGCATCTATATGGGTGATATAGAGCCTATCAGCATAATCCATAGCTTGTTTATATATTTCTGCACCACCGATGATGAATACTTCATCATCGCCTTTGGCTTTACCCAATGCTTCAGATAGTGAGTGCGCTACCTCAATGCCATTTTTCTTGTATTTTTTATCTCTCGTAATTACTATATTTTTTCTGTTTGGGAGAGGACCTTTTAAAGATTCAAATGTTTTTCTTCCCATGATTACTGCGTGACCTTTTGTCGTTTCACGAAAATATTTCATATCCGCAGGCATATGCCAGAGTAGGGTATTTCCTTTGCCAAGTTCATTATTCTTACCAATTGCTGCGATGATGGAAATCATATTTATACGGCGATAGGAGCCTTGATACTATCGTGTGGGTTATAGTCTATTAATTCGAAATCATCGATTGTAAAATCTTCCAAATTTTTCTTTTCTGGATTTATTTTCATTTTTGGCATGGGGTGTATGTCACCGCGGCGTGAGAGTTGGAGGTTCGCTTGTTCTAAGTGGTTTGAATATAGGTGCACGTCGCCTCCAGTCCATACAAATTCTCCAGCTTCGAGTCCGCAAATCTGGGCGATGATCATCGTAAAAAGCGCATAGGATGCAATATTAAATGGTACTCCCAAAAATGTATCACAACTACGCTGGTATAGCTGACAGGAGAGTTTTCCATCTGCTACATAAAACTGAAAGAAACAATGACAAGGAGGGAGTCCAGCTTTCGCCATTTCATCTATGTCAGCCACATTCCAGGCAGAGACTATCAGCCGTCTGGAGTCGGGGGTTTTTTTAATATCTGCTATTACTTTCGCGAGCTGATCTATGTGGCTGCCATTTGGTGCTGGCCAATTCCTCCATTGGTATCCATAGATCGGACCAAGGTTGCCATATTCTTTTGCAAACTCAGCATCTGTTTTTATTTTCTCAATAAATTCTTTGATACCTGTGTTCCATTCATCTGATCCAGTTTTTGGTACAGGCATGTTATTACGTATGAGATATGCTTTGTATGGCCACTCATCCCATATATGTACATTATTATTTGCTAAATATTTTAGATTTGTATCGCCACGCATAAACCAGAGCAGTTCATGGATGATAGCTTTGATAGGTACTTTTTTGGTGGTAAGGAGAGGGAAGCCGTCAGAGAGGTTAAAGCGCATCTGGTATCCGAGGATGCTTTTTGTGCCCGTGCCAGTGCGATCTGTCTTCACCACACCATGTTTGATGATGTGTTCGAGTAAGTCTAAATATGATTCATCGACATGTTTACCTTGCATGTGCTCCATTATAACTTTTCTCATAAATTTAAACTAGATTTTCTTTGCATTGACAAAATAGCTTCTGCATGCTATTCTATAAACATCATTCTCATCTCATCATAAATTTTGGGAGTGACCCAAAATTATGTATACACGCAAACCGGCGTCTCCGAGTAAATTCGGACGCCCAACTTCTGCGTTTAAAGCGAAACCTCGCTTTGGCGGAGTAAGAAAATTTAATAGTTCAAGACCAGCCTTCAAACGAAGTGGTGGTGGTAACAAACGATCTCGCGGAGAACGGATCGATTTTTCTCGTTTCGTAAAGAAAGGAGTCTATGTCGAAGAAACACCGTATGTGGCAAAGCATACATTTTCAGATTTTCCGTTTAATCCACAGCTCCATAAGAACATTGCTCGTGCAGGGTACGTGCATCCGCGCCCTATTCAAGATCAATCAATCCCTACGATATTAAAAGGGAGAGATGTATTCGGTATGGCAAACACAGGAACAGGAAAAACCGCAGCATTCCTTCTGCCACTCATAGAAAAAATTTCAAAAACCAAAGGTATGAAAAAGGGCGAGATGGTCCTCATCATGGCACCGACTCGTGAGCTCGCGATCCAGATCGAAGAAGAATTCAGAAAGCTTTCTTTTGGATTTGGTATGTTCGGAGTTTCTTGTGTGGGAGGACTACCGATAATGAAACAAATTCGTGAAATAAAAATGGGAGTTTCATTTGTGATCGGTACTCCAGGGCGCCTCCGGGACCTTATCGATAAAAAGGTTCTCGATCTGACAAACTGTCATTCTGTAGTGCTCGACGAAGCCGACCGTATGCTCGACATGGGATTCAGAGACGATATGGTGTACATCATAGGTAAGACTGCCAAAGAAAGACAGACACTCTTTTTCTCTGCAACTCTGTCTCCAGAAATCAGAAAAATGACAGAGCAGTATCTAAAAGATCCGCTCTTTATCTCTGTGCTCTCAGGTGAGACTGCAAAAAATATCGACCAAGATGTAGTACGATATCGAGGTAAAGATGAACAAATGGATAAATTGCATGACATCTTAAAGAAAGACGGTTCTGACAAAGTACTGATCTTCCGAGAGATGAAACACAGTGTAGATACACTCGCTAAAGAACTCGCACAACGAGGATTCAAGGTAGGAGGGATTCATGGTGATAAGCGCAGTCGTGAACGTATCCGTATTCTTGATTCATTTAAACAAGATAAAATAAATATACTTATCGCGACAGATGTAGCTGCCCGGGGGCTCGATATCCCAGATGTGACACATGTCATCAACTATGACGTGCCCCAAACATACGATACGTACATTCACCGTATCGGTCGTACTGGACGTGCCGGCAAGAAGGGAAGCGCATTGACCTTCGTTCCTGCATAGTAAAATTCCAGAACAAGATTTTTGTCGGTACGGATTTTTCGAAGCTTGAAAAATCCGAGAAATTCTCGGACCCGCCGGTCCTCGAAACTCCTTAAAACCTTTTCTAGAATTTTACAGAAAATAAAAAACCTCACTTTTGGTGAGGTTTTTTATTTTGCTTTGATGAGTCCGGCTTTGAGGAGGGTAGCGTAGGCACCGTTTTTGGTCATGGTGCGCATTCCGCGGGTAGTGATCTCAATAGTGACGGTTTTGTTTAATTCAGGTATAAAAAGCTTCTTCTTTTGAAGATTTGGGTATTTACGTTTCTTGCCAGTTGGGTTGAATTTAGTAGCACGAGTACGGTTTGAGTATCCGCCCCCCACAACTGAACCCTTATTTGTTATTGCACATATTTTCGGCATGGTTTTTTTATGTTATCATTAAATCCATATGAATGCAACCAATGCAGTGTTTTATGTAGCCATTCTCATAATGTCAGTTGTGATTCACGAAATTTCACATGGATTCATGGCGGAGTATTTTGGAGACAAAACAGCACGTCATGCAGGGCGTTTAACACTGAATCCTATCAAACATCTAGATCTTTTTGGGTCTATTTTGTTGCCAGCGCTCCTCATCATATCGCATGCGGGGTTTTTGTTTGGTTGGGCAAAGCCAGTCCCATATAATCCATATAACTTATCTGATCGCAAATGGGGGACCATCGCTGTGGCGAGCGCAGGAGTGCTTGCGAATTTTTTTGTTGCCATTGTCTTTGGGCTGATTCTTCGTTTTGTGCCCCAGGTGTATGCGATGCCAGTTGATTTTTATTATATTGTTTCCGCTATTGTAGTGGTGAATCTCGGGCTCGCTATATTCAACCTTGTGCCGATATCACCGCTTGATGGTTCTCGTATATTCCTGTCTTTATTACCGGCTTCCTTTGAAAAAGGGGTAGAATTTTTTGAGACATATTCAATTATATTTTTGATTATCTTTATCGTGTATTTTTCAAACTATCTGTACCCGATTCTCGCTTTTCTTTTTCATATCATCACTGGTCTTGCAATTTAGATTTAAAAATAGTATATTAATTCCACTAGTCCTATGGGGCTATTTTATTTAGTTATGCCAACAATAAACCAATTAATAAAGAAGAATAGAACAAAGGTTCACCGCAAGCACAAGACCGTGGCTCTCGCTAAGGGTTTTAACGTTCTTAAGAACAGACCGGTATTTTTCCCGTCTCCATTTAAGCGTGGTGTGTGTACCAAAGTTCTTACAACAACTCCAAAGAAACCAAACTCAGCGCTTCGTAAGATCGCGAGAGTACGCCTTACAAATGGTATGGAAGTTACTGCATATATCCCAGGAGAAGGACACAACCTCCAAGAACACTCTGTGGTATTACTACGCGGAGGACGTGTGAAAGACCTTATCGGAGTTCGATATCACATCGTTCGCGGGGTGCTCGATACACAAGGAGTTGAAAAGAGACGACAATCACGTTCTCTCTATGGTAACAAGAAGCCTAAAGATGCAGGTAAAAAATAATTAAAATTTTATGCGAAGAAAAGTAAAAAACCGAAATATCGTAAAACCAGATTTTGTATATAACTCAGAAAAGCTTGAGAAGTTTATCAACTACATCATGTGGTCTGGTAAAAAGGAGACTGCACGCAAGGTCATGTATATGGCTTTTGATGTGATCAAAGAGAAAACTGGTAACCCAAATCCTCTCGAAGTATTTGACCTCGCTATGAAAAATGCAGGACCACTCACTGAAGTTCGCTCAAAACGTATCGGAGGTGCGAACTACCAAGTTCCTCGTGAAGTACGTGCAGACCGCAGACTTGCTCTTGCAATGCGTTGGATCCGTGATGCAGCTCGTGGTGGTAAAGGTAAACCAATGCATATCAAACTCGCAGATGAGATCATCGCAGCTTCTAAGAACGAAGGTGCCGCTATCAAGAAAAAAGACGACACCCACAAAATGGCAGATGCAAACAAAGCTTTCGCTCACTTTGCTTGGTAATTTTAAAAATTGAATTTTTAAAAAAATCCCATCTGGGATTTTTTTTGTTTTTGACTAAAGCTACTTAAAAGAGTAGTCTGAAAACGGATACTAATTTACAAAGGAGAAAAACTATGTTCAATCATAAGTGTATTAAGTGTGAACACATTTTCGGTGCAGATCTAGGACGTATTTGTCCAAAATGTGGCGAAGAGGCTCCTGAGCCGAAACAAGATCAAACTTCAGAACCTAAAACAAAGAGAAAAGGAAGTATCTTTGGGCAAGCGCGCTGGGGTGATCCTGGGTATTGTCCACTTTGCTGTGGGCTTTGTGGAAATTCAGAACATAAGGAAAGGAGGTGGTAATATCAAAAATTTAAAAGGTGGCTCGGATTATTAATTTCTGTACCACCTTTTTGCTTTCTGCCTGGTTTGCAAAAAATGATTTTATACGTTATAGTATTCGAAGCGCATGAGGCGCTTTTTTATTATCCCGCAGGAAAGCAAAGCTGCCTACGGGACAAGCTTAATTTATTATTTATTTAAATATATATCATGGAAAGAGATTATCCTTTGGAGAAAGTTAGAAATATTGGAATTATTGCACACATCGATGCTGGTAAAACAACTACCACAGAACGCGTCCTTTTTTATACTGGCGTATCACACAAGATCGGAGAAGTGCACGAAGGGGAGACCACTACAGACTGGATGGAACAAGAGCGAGAACGCGGTATTACGATCACTTCTGCAGCAGTGACCTGTTTCTGGACTCCAACATATGCAATCAAGGATGGTAAACAAGACAAAAACAAAAAGCATCGTTTTAACATCATCGACACCCCAGGGCACATCGATTTTACCGTAGAGGTAAAGCGTTCTCTTCGCGTGCTCGACGGTGCGGTTGTCGTATTCGACGGAGTAGCCGGAGTAGAGCCACAATCTGAAACAAACTGGCGTTATGCTGACGAAGCTCAAGTACCTCGTATTTGTTTCGTAAACAAGCTCGACCGTACTGGTGCATCTTTTGAGCACTCATACAAGACAATCCTAGAAAGACTCACAAAGAAAGCAGTCCGCATGCAGATACCTATCGGACTCGAAGACAAACACGAAGGTGTTGTCGACCTTCTTACCATGAAGGCATTCTATTTCGAAGGAGACATGGGTAATAAAGTTATCGAAAAAGAAATCCCAGCTGACATGCTGAAAGAAGCAGAAGGGTACCACGCAGAACTTATCGAGAAGATCGTCGAGACAGACGATGTCATGATGACTGAATATTTGGATGGTATTATTCCTGATATCGATGTCTTAAAAAAGACACTTCGTAAGGCGGTCATCGCAAACGAAATCTTCCCTGTATTCGCAGGTAGTGCGCTCAAGAACAAAGGCGTGCAGCTCGTACTTGATGCAGTCGTTGACTATCTACCAGCTCCTACAGACATCCCTCCAGTACCGGGATCAAATCCTGACACCGAAGAACCAATCATGAAGCACGCTTCTGATGCAGAACCTTTTGCAGCGCTCGCATTCAAGGTAGCCACAGATCCATTCGTTGGGCAGCTCATATTCTTCCGTGTGTATTCTGGAACTTTGACTTCTGGTAGTTATGTATATAACCCACGTACTCGAAACAAAGAACGCATTGGACGCATCCTCCGTATGCATGCGAATGATCGTGAAGAAGTGAAGAAAGTTTTTGCCGGAGAAATAGCAGCAGCCGTCGGACTCAAAGACACCATTACATCAGATACCATCTGTGATGAAAATTCTCCAGTGGTGCTTGATCGTATTGTCTTCCCAGAGCCTGTGATCTCACTTCGTATCGAACCTAAAACAAAAGCTGACCAAGAGAAAATGGGTATGGCACTTAATCGTCTCGCACAAGAAGACCCAACTTTCAAAGTATCTACTGATCAAGAAACAGGGGAGACTATCATCGCGGGAATGGGAGAACTACACCTCGAGATCATCGTTGATCGTCTAAAGAGAGAGTTCGCGGTGGAGGCAAACGTTGGTAAGCCTCAAGTAGCATACCGAGAAACTATCAATGGAAATTCTTCTGCTGAAGGTAAATACATCAAGCAGTCTGGAGGTCGCGGAAACTATGGTCACGTAAAGATCAAAGTAAAACCTATGGAGATGCTTACCAAAGAAGAAGTGGCAGACCTACCAAAGACTACAAAGAGATCAGAAGGATTCGAATTCATCAACAGTATCAAAGGAGGAGTCATCCCTCAAGAATATATTGCTCCGTGTGAAAAAGGATTCAAAGAAGGTCTTGATCGTGGTATTCTCGCTGGATTCAAGATGGTAAACGTATCTGTAGAACTCTGGGATGGTAGTTACCACGAAGTGGACTCAAACGAAATGGCATTCAAGATCGCAGCATCTATGGCTATCCAAGATGCATGTAAAGCTGCAAATCCGGTGATCCTCGAACCTATGATGAAAGTCGAAGTTGTCACTCCTGATAAATTCATGGGAGACGTCACAGGAAACCTTTCTTCAAAGCGTGCACTTATCGAAGGTATGGAAGACCGAGGTATGAACAAGGTCATCCGTGCGATCGTCCCTCTTTCTGAAATGTTCGGATACATGACAGGACTTCGCTCTATGACTGAAGGACGTGCTTCATTCACAATGGAATTCTTCCGTTATGACATTGTGCCAAACAACGTGGCTGAGACTATCATTGCTGCAAGAAAATAAATTTTAAATAAAATTAGTAAGCAAAAAATCAGCCGAGTGCTGATTTTTTGCTTTTATATATAACGAAAAGTGGCGCAGACATATTGCCTGCGCCGATTTTGTGAGTTAACACAATAAAATATAAAAACATATGTTATTGAGCAGTAAAGTTATAGACAATGGTGCCTGCAACTTTTACCCGTTGCCCAGAAAGCATTGTTGGGCTAAATTTTGATGCTCGTGCAGCTTGTTCGGCTGCCTGGCGTAACAGAGCGTGCCCGCTGCTAGCATGGGCAGCAATCACGTTTCCGTTTTCGTCAATTGTCACATCGACATTCACAGCTCCGCTAGCCCTGACAGCTTTTGCTGCTGGCGGATACGGCGGTTTAACCAAGTTTACTGCCTTACCATTGACGACCCCACCTGAAACTACCTTGGGTGGTTCTGGTTTCGGAGTTGCCGTTGGCTCCGGTGTTGGTTTGGGGGTCGCTTTTGGCGGCGGTGGTTCGTCGTCATCATCGCCCCCAGGTTTTGCGTTGGGGTTACCAACGCCTTTGTTGTTGGTGCTGACCGGACCTTCATAGTCTCGTCGGGCAGCGTTATCCGCAGTTACGTTTTCATCACCCAGCACAGTTTTGAAGTCTGGGCGACGCGGCGGAACGGTTAGCTTTTGGACGCTGATTTCCTTAGGAACCTGTGGAGATTCGTTAATGTCCTGAATAATCACTTTCCGAACGTCAGCATTCGGAGCTGCCTTTTCTTCTTTAACGATCTTCTTTTCTTCCGGCGGCGGTGGTGCCTCTTCAGGCACCGGCACCGGAGCCACCAAAGAAGATAACTCAAGGTCTTCACCACCCACTCCTAAGTCTTTAGCAAAAAGACTGTATAGTGTGATCGAAATAAGCATACCAAAGACTAATATGCTTACAGTAAACAAAAGACCATTCTTGATCGTCCACTTGTTGCGTGACCTAGATTCCACAAAGATTACTTCATCGAACATATTTTTCACCTCCTTTTGCTAAAAAGCAAAAGATTTTTCTCAAAGAATGATATTAAAGCGACGATCCGTTGACCGCCTCTCTATCTTTCCACAGCATACACTTTTTTAATCTGAGAACAAGAGTGGTGTTATAAGTCCTCTTGTTAGCTTGTAGGGTTGGTCAGTGGCTTAAATGCGTTATTGCCCTTTACTCTTTTTACATTTTTGTAGTCTTCGTCAGAGAGTATGCTACTCAAATACTTAATTATTTCTATAAATTCTGGTTTGTCTTCAGGGAGAGCTGTGTCTTCTATCTTTTGTTTAAGCCATTCGATAGTATCTGTGTGTGTGGTTTGATCATGGCGTCTCATGTGGGCATCATATTGATCAAGTAGGATGATGACCTTTGTTGCTCGGGGGAGCGAAGTCACGTTGGCTGGATTTTGTTTTTCAAGGAAATGATGGCTCGCTGCTGCAGTCACTGCATCCTTTGGTATTCCTTGTCCATATTTTGTTAATAAATCATATGTCCATGCGACATGCTGACTAAAGAAATATCCCACTGATTTTTCGACGTCGATTTTTGCTTCGCGTGTAAGAAGCGTGGTATATGTCTTTATTTTTTCTGGGTCGCTTATTTCATGTTCTAAAAATTCTTTTGTTGAGATTGGTTTACCTGGATGATAATCACTACTAAAGATGGTTGAAATGCATTCCGTGGTCTGACGAGAGACGTCAGCAGGTCCAGTTTTACCTATGTCAGAAAATAGAGTACCGATCAAGATACTTCGTTCTTCTTCGGGTGAAAATGGTTTCAGGTTTTTTTCCTGTGCGCTTTGTTTGTAAAATTCAAAGAGCCTTTCTGCGTGGTGTAGAGACCTGCTCTCGTCTTCAAAGATTTGTGAGTTTTTATTGAGTATACTTAACCTCTCTATGATCTTAGGGTCTATGAGGTTGGGGTTGAGCCCCACCTTTTCGATGATGGCACGTATTTCTCGTAGCGATTTTTCCTCTATACTCGTAAATACTGCTCCTTCCATATAGGTTCTATAGTACACGGAGTCAGTATTGGTCGTCAACGTATATACCCCAATATACAGATTTGACAATACTTTTTAATCTGTTAATATAGTACGTAACTGCACTTTTGCAGTTTTTGTTTTGATTTATAAGTGTTATTTATTGAATTATTAATAATCTCGCCTTAAAAATGGCGAAAAAGTTAGTAACTAAGCCTTAGTGACTGGTTATCGTACACTAAGTTTTGGCTATTAATCACAAAATTATGGCAGAAGAATTTAAAAGAGATAAGCCACACGTAAACGTGGGAACTATCGGTCACGTTGACCATGGTAAAACTACATTAACAGCTGCAATCCTAAACGTTCTTAACCTTGCTGGTAAAACAGTAAGAATGAAAGGCGTTGGTGATATCGATAACGCACCGGAAGAAAAAGCTCGTGGAATAACCATCAACATCTCTCACAACGAGTATGCTACTGACGCTCGTCACTATGCACACATCGATGCTCCAGGACACGCTGATTACATCAAAAACATGATCACAGGTGCCGCTCAAATGGACGGTGCTATCCTCGTGGTTGCTGCTACTGACGGTGCAATGCCACAAACACGTGAACACGTTCTCCTTGCAAAGCAAGTGGGTGTGCCTCGAATTATCGTATTCCTAAACAAGTGCGACATGGTTGATGACAAAGACATGATCGACCTCGTCGAAGAAGAAATCCGTGAACTTCTAACATCTCAAGGTTTTGACGGCGCTGGGGCTCCAGTCATCCGTGGTTCCGCGCTTAAAGCCCTCGAAGCTACATCAGCAGATGATGAATGGGCAAAGAAGATCCTTGAACTTACAAACGCTCTTGATACATACATTCCAGTACCTGAAAGAGATGTTACAAAGCCTTTCCTTATGCCTGTTGAAGACATCTTCTCTATTGAAGGTCGTGGAACAGTGGTAACAGGAAAGATCGAAAGAGGAGTAATCAAGGTTGGTGAAGAAGTAGAAATCGTAGGAATCAAGGCAACTCAAAAGTCAGTTGTTACTGGTATTGAAATGTTCAACAAGAACCTTCAAGAAGGTATGGCTGGAGACAACGCTGGTATCTTGCTCCGCGGTCTTAAGAAAGAAGACATCACTCGTGGACAAGTGCTCTGTAAGCCAGGTACTACAACTCCACACGACAACTTCACTGCAGAAATTTATGTTTTGAAAAAAGAAGAAGGTGGACGTCACACTCCTTTCTTTAAGGGATACAAGCCTCAATTCTACATCCGTACTACAGACGTAACAGGAGATGTTACACTCGCAGAAGGTACAGAAATGGTTATGCCTGGAGATACAGTTAAAATCACCGTTAAATTAGTAACACCAGTAGCGCTCGAAGAATCACAAAGATTTGCGATTCGTGAAGGAGGCAAGACAGTAGGTGCTGGAGTTGTTACAAAGATCATCGCTTAGTTTGCAAAGTTTAATTCATTAAAAAGTTCTTTCATGAAAACATCAGAAACAAAAGTAAAGAAGCCAAAAGCGGCTAAAGCAGTAAAAAAGGTAGCCAAAAAAGACAAGGCTCTTCGCGCGGGAGGAGACAAGGACCATGTAGTTCTTCGTATTCGAGTGCGCGCGTATGAAAGCAAGGTCATAGATGCATCTGTAAAACAGATCATCGATACTGCGACACGTTATGATGCGATCATCGTAGGACCAGTACCACTCCCAACTGAGATCAAGAAATACACGGTAAACCGTTCAGCGTTTATTTACAAGAATGCTCGAGAACAATTCGAGATTCGCGTACACAAGAGACTGATCGATATCGTGAATCCATCACCAAAAACAATAGAAGCTCTTACAAACTTGTCATTACCTTCAGGTGTTGATATTGACGTTAAAATGCTGTAATTTTATGAAATTCATTCTAGGAACAAAAGAAAACATGACTGAGTACTTTTCCGAAGACGGAGTAGTGTTCCCAGTGACTATTGTCAAAGCAGGACCTGTAACAGTGACTCGAGTATTTTCTAAAGACGCTGATGGCTATGACTCTGTGCAAGTTGGATTTGGCACACAAAAGAAAGAACGAGTATCAAAGTCTCGCGCTGGTGCCATGAAAGGTGCATTCTATAAACACTTGAAAGAATTCAGAATCAAGGGCGAAGATAAAACAGACCTCAAAGAAGGGGATAGTGTAGATGTATCAGCATTTGCTCCGGGAGACAAGATCGTCGTATCAAGTATCTCTAAAGGTAAAGGGTTCCAAGGTGTTGTAAAGAGACACGGGTTCTCTGGAGGTCCACGTACACACGGTCAAAAACACTCAGAAAGAGAGCCAGGAAGTATTGGAGGAGGTCTCCGCACACACGTACCAAAAGGTATGAGAATGGCAGGACGCATGGGTTCTGACAGAATAACTCAAAAGAATTTGAAAGTTGTTTTTGTTGATCCAGAGAATAATATCATGCTTGTAAAGGGTGCGATATCAGGACGCCGTGGAACATTAGTTGAAATCATCAGTAAATAATTATATGCAAGCAAAAGTATACAACCAAAAAGGAGAAGTAGCAGGTAATATCGATCTCTCAGAGAAAGTTTTTGCTGCAAAATGGAGAAGTGACCTTGTGCACCAAGTCGTAGAAGGCATGCGTTCAAACAAGCGTGCAGGCACAGCTGACACCAAAGACCGTGGAGAAGTTCGCGGAGGAGGTAAGAAGCCTTGGAAACAAAAGGGTACAGGACGCGCACGTCATGGATCATCTCGCAGTCCTATCTGGGTAGGTGGAGGTGTTACTCATGGACCACTTTCTGAAAAGAACTACAAGCGAAAGATCTCAAAGACTATGCGTGCACAAGCATTGTTCTCTGTACTTTCTCGTAAATTTAAAGACGGTGAAATTATATTTATCGATACACTTGCACAAAGCGAGATCAAAACAAAGGCTGGAGTAGAAGTCATGAAGAAATTAGCAAAAGCTTCTGGTTTTGCACAAATTGCAACTTCTAAAAAGCCTCGCGCGCTTACTGCACTTTTTGGACGCAATGCAAAGACTGAAAAGACATTCCGAAACATTCCATCTCTCGAGATTGCATTTTTGAAGAATTTGAATCCACTTGATGTTTTAAATTATAAATACCTTATTATCGAGAATCCTGACGAAGCGGTAAAATTCTTAGAATCAAGAGGCTAATTACAATTTCATGAAAAATACACACATCATCAAAAATCCACGAGTCACCGAAAAAGCATCTTTTGCATTTGAACAAAATGTATATACATTTAATATTTCAGATACTGCAAACAAGACAGAGATCAAAAAAGCTATTTTTGCATTGTACAAGGTTCACCCTGTCAAAGTAAACGTACTTGCGATCCCAAAGAAAGAAGTGTTCTCTCGCGGTAAAAAAGGTACTGTCGGAGGTGGACGTAAGGCATTGGTATATTTGAAAAAGGGTGACAAAATAGAATTGATCTAACGCATCGCATCGAACTTATATATTAAATAATTTTTATGAAAACATACAAACCTACAAGTAAATCACGAAGACAAATGACGAATATCAAGTATCGTGATATTTTGACTAAGACAACACCTACCAAATCTCTTACACACGGGTTCAAGCGCTCTGTAGGTAGAAACAGCCAAGGACGTATTACCATGCGTCACAAAGGAGGTGGACACAAGAGACTTTTCCGTGAAGTAGACTTTTTATACAACAAGTTTAATATCCCTGCGACCATAAAATCTATTGAATACGATCCGAACCGAAGTGCATTTATCGGTCTTGCTGTTTACAAAGACGGTGAAAAGAGATATGTAATCTTACCAAAAACAGTAAAACCAGGAGATACATTTATTGTCTCTGAGACTGCACCACTTACACCAGGGAACAGACTACCACTTAAAAATATCCCTGTCGGAACATTTATATACAATATCGAACTCAAGCCAAGAGGTGGATCAAAGATCGGACGTGGTGCTGGAGTATTTGCACAAGTTGTGGCAAACGACAAAGGATACACAAATATCAAGATGCCTTCATCTGAAGTTCGTAAAGTAAATGAGAATTGTTATGCATCTATCGGTACAGTATCAAACGAAGAACATTTCCTCGAGAACTATGGTAAAGCAGGACGAAGTCGCTGGAAAGGTATTCGCCCAACTGTCCGCGGTACTGCCATGAACCCAGTAGACCACCCATACGGAGGAGGTGAAGGACGACAAGGACGCGGAACAAAGAGACCAAAGACGATGTGGGGTAAAGTTACTGGAGGACGAAAGACTCGAAGTCCAAAGAAATACTCAAACGTCTTCATCGTATCTCGAAGAAAGACTGGAAAGAAAAAATAAAAATTTTAAAAACACCCTCACTCGAGGGTGTTTTTATTTTCTGTACTTTATTTTTATATATGGTATAGTAAAAGTGGATTGCAATCTAATCCTTTTTTACGAATAAGGGGTAGTAACTAAAAAAATAAAAAAAAGGAGCTATTTACAAAATGGCAAAAAAAACTAGTCGAGTCAGTGTTGGCAAACACGGCTCTAAAAAAACAAACCGAAACGAGAAAACCTTCAATGAATATGTTCGAGACCTGAAAAATTCAAAGAACAAAGGAAAGGAAGGAGAATGAAAAAAAAAGTTAAAACCAATAATAAGAGACGGACAATTATTCGTCTAAGAAAAAAAAGGGGATATGGATCTCGAAAGGCGCGAATGTCGTCGACATCGCGGTTTTCGAATAGACACGGAAATCACTAAAAACAGGGGAGGCTGCAGAACATCGCAGTCTCCCCATCACTCTTTTTACTTGTTATTTTTTGATACCCCGTAGTGAATTTTGGTAAGGTAAATTTAAAATTTACGTGCTTTGCACATTACCAAAATCTACTACGGGGTGATATACTCTCTATATGACATGGGCGCTCAAAAGACAGATTCTATATGTACTGCTTTTAATTATCTTTTTTTCCGGGATTGGGTTTTTGATTGTCTATCCTCAGTTTACAAAAGCTCCGAGCTGTACAGACAATAAACAAAATGGCGATGAGGTCGGTGTCGACTGTGGCGGGTCATGCATGCGTGCCTGCTTGAGTCAGGTAGACGATGTATCTGTGATCTGGTCCAGAGTATTTCGTGTGGTGCCCGGCAGATATAATGCAGTCGCATATCTGGTGAACCATAACAAAAATACAATCATCGACAAGATAAATTACCGTTTTCGTTTTGCAGATGAGAATAATGTATACATTGGTAAACGGGAAGGGTCTACCTATGTGCCTCCGTCTGGTAATTTTGCAGTATTCGAACCAGCGATAGATATGGGTAATTCTATTCCTGTGTATGTGACATTTGAGTTTACTCAAACTCCTAATTGGGTTTTTGTGTCTGAGCAAAAGATAAATCAAATTAAAGTTTTTGCATCGAATATTATTTTACGAGATCCAGATACAAAACCCAAACTCTCCACTACCATCCGAAACAATTCTCTCTTTATCATTCCGGATATTAATGTGATTGCAATATTATATGATGCTTCTCACAACGTCATCTCTGCGAGTCGGACTTTTGTGGATGTTCTCAATCCCGAAGAGAGCAAAGAAGCGACATTTACCTGGGCAGAACCTTTTGACAAAAAGGTCGTTACCCAAGAAATCATCCCGATCTATAACATCTCAGGCGCTAAGTTGAAATAAGTATGGCAGAAAAAGCACTCAAGCGAATAGACTGGCTACTCGTCCTTTTTATATTCCCAATCATCGTGGCAGGGTTGGTTACCATGAAGAGCTTTACTCCGCAAGAGGGTGGGAGCATTTTTTTTGAGAAACAGATCATCTGGGTGTGTGTGTCCTTGATCGTATTTTTTATTTTTTCTTTTATTGATTTTAGATTTTTAAAACGTACCGACGTGCTCGTGACTGTGTTTTCGGTTACGTGTTTTTCTTTGCTTCTCTTGTTTATCACTGGGCATGTGTCTCACGGTGCGAAAAGCTGGTTTAATTTGGTGTATTTTTCCTTTCAGCCCGTTGATGTCATGAAATTAGTTTTGATTCTGATCCTGGCAAAATACTTTTCTCGTCGCCATGTAGAGATAGGGGATATCAAGCATATATTTATTTCAGGACTATATGCAGGTATTCCATTGATACTCGTGTTGTTGCAGCCAGACTTTGGTTCGGCGATGATCATTGGGTTTATTTGGCTCGGCATGGTGCTTGTCTCTGGTATCAGAAAAATGCATCTTTTCTTGGTCTTTATGTCAGGGCTTATTGTGTTTTTATCATTGTGGTTCTTTGTATTTGCGCCATATCAAAAAGCACGTATCATGAACTTCATTGATCCGCTTGCAGATATTCATGGTACAGGGTATAACGCACTACAGTCTACTATCGCAGTGGGGTCTGGGCAGTTCTTCGGTAAGGGGCTCGGGTTTGGGACACAGTCACGTCTGAAGTTCTTACCACAGGCACAGGCAGATTTTATTTTTGCTGCGTATGCCGAAGAGTGGGGGCTTGTCGGCGGTATGTTGATACTGATACTATATAGTCTGGTTATCTGGCGTATTCTATATTCTACATCGCTCGGCGCATCAAACTTTGAAATATTGTTTGGGATGGGTATCGCGATATTTTTTATGAGCCAAGTCTTTATTAACGTTGGGATGAACATCGGCATTATGCCGATCACGGGGATTCCGCTTCCATTCATGAGTTATGGTGGGTCACACCTCTTAACCGAATTCGCGGGACTCGGCATCCTCATGAGTATGCGTAGATATGCACGTATCGCCCACAGAGATAATATGAAGAATGAATTTTTAGGAATTTAAGTTATGACACATATCATAGATGGTAAAAAAATAAGCACAGAGCTTTTAGAGCAAATACAAAACGAAGTAAAGGCACTTCCTTTTACGCCGATTTTTTGTGATGTATTAGTAGGCAACGACCCTTCATCAGTACAATACGTACAGATGAAAATGAAGCGTGCCGAATCTGTGGGTATACAATTCCACAACGCGAACTTCAAAGAATCTATTACCACAGAAGAACTGGTGAAAGAAATACATGCCTTGAATGCTATTCCACATATGTGTGGCATCATTATTCAGCTGCCACTACCAGCACATATCGATAGGCAGGTGGTCCTCGATGCGATTAATCCTAACCTCGACGTGGATTGTTTAGGCAGCGTCGCGAGTGAAAAATTTTATAACAATGAAAATCCTATCGGATTGCCGACAGCGCATGCATGCATGATGATCCTTGATTCACTTCAGTTACCTCTCGAAGAGAAAAATATTCTTGTGCTTGGGCAGGGGATGTTGGTCGGGAAGCCAGTAACTGCACTCCTTGAATTCCGAGGGTTACATCCACATATTGCCGATGCGACAACAGAGAATAAAACAGAGCTGGTCAAAAACGCTGATATTATTATCTCTGGTATTGGGCAAGGTAAGTACATCACAGGAGATATGGTCAAAGAGGGTGTGGTGCTCATCGATGCCGGCACTTCAGAATCAAATGGTGCAATTGTCGGAGATGTGGACACAGAATCAGTGCGTAATGTCGGAGCGGTGCTCGCCCCTGTGCCAGGTGGTGTGGGTCCAGTCACTGTCGCTATGTTGCTCTCGAATGTATTACAAGTAGCTAAAAAATTAATCTAATATGAACACTCAAATCTTTTACTTTTTCTATAACCTGGCACACCACTCAAACTTTTTTGACTCCGTAGTTGTATTTTTTGCAGTATATTTTCCTCTTGTTGTGTGTGTCCTTGCAGGAGTGTTTTTGTTGATACATCATGAAGTCTTTTCCGCAGAGCGTACCTTTTTACAATTATCTAAAAAATGGCAAGAGATAGCGCTTGTATTCCTTACGAGTGGCTTTGCATGGGTGTGTGCCAAGGTGTTAAAAACTCTTATTCATACATCAAGACCATTTATTGCCTTACCTGGTGTGCATCCATTGTTTATCGAAAGTGGCTTTGCGTTTCCTTCAGGGCACGCGACGTTTTTTATGGCGCTCGCATTTGCACTATTTTTTACTCATAAAAAACTCGGGTATATATTTATGATTTTTGCATTTATCATCGGCATTGCACGGGTGACGGCAGGGGTGCATTTCCCAGGGGATATTTTGGGTGGTTTTATCCTCGGCGCAGGTATCGCATACCTGGTTGCTTTTTGGACCAAAAACATATAGAATAACGACATTATGTTGAAAAAAGTAAAGAATATCATTGCTTCAAAAATGCTAAGAAAAACACTCCTCGCCCTTATTGTGCTTGCCCTTGGGGTAGGGATCGGATTTTTTGTATATAAAACTGAACCACGACTTAATAAGAATTTTGAAACTCAAAAAGTGTTTTTTAAAAAGTTTCCTTTTAGACTCGGGCTCGATCTTTCTGGCGGTAGTCACTTGGTTTATAAAGCCGATGTGTCTGCAGTGCAGCCAAACCAAGTAGGTGATTCAATGGAAGCACTCCGTGATATTATCGAACGCCGCGTGAACCTCTTTGGAGTGTCTGAGCCAGTGGTGCAAGTGCAACACGGTAGTGTCATCTCTGGAGCAGGTGAGCAGCTCATTGTTGATCTTCCTGGTGTGACCGATATCAAAAAGGCGACAGAAATGATCGGACAGACTCCACTACTTGAATTCAAAATCGAACGACCAAAAGATCAACCAATCTCAATTAGTGGTGCTGACATCAAAGACGGTAAGGTGGATCTTGGAAAGATCGACACTCATTTTGTGCCGACTGAGCTTACAGGAAGATATTTACAAAAAGCGACTTTAGAATTCGATCAAAATACACGTGAACCACGTGTCAGCCTACAGTTTGATGATACGGGAACAAAATTATTTGCAAAGATTACCAAAGAAAATGTCGGCAAAACTGTGGCTATTTATCTCGATGGAGCACCGATATCTACACCGACCGTGAGAGAAGAAATCCCAAATGGTCAAGCAGTTATTTCTGGTAGTTTTACTCCAACCGAAGCCAAACAACTCGTCGGCAGGTTAAATTCTGGTGCATTGCCAGTGCCGATCGCACTCCTTTCTACACAGACCATCGGTGCGACTCTCGGAGATAGTGCAGTACACGCAGGAGTTAAAGCGACTATCATCGGATTCTTACTTATCGCACTCTTCCTTATACTTTGGTATCGCTTACCAGGGCTCGTAGCTACGGTGTCGCTTTGTATCTTCATTGCGATTATTTTAGCTATATTTAAACTTATGCCGGTGACTCTTACCGCTGCTGGTATTGCCGGATTCATCATTTCTATAGGTATTGCTGTTGATGCGAACGTGCTTATTTTTGAACGTATTAAAGAAGAGTTACGTTCCGGACGAACTATCAACGATGCAGTGAAGTTTGGTTTCTCTCGTGCTTGGTTCTCTATTCGTGATTCAAACATTTCAAACTTTATCACTGCGCTTATCCTTTTCTGGTTCGGGACGTCTCTTATTAAAGGGTTTGCGCTTACTCTTGGTATGGGAGTGATCGTGTCTATGTTCAGTGCGATTACCGTGACCAGAATTTTCCTTTCTACCTTGTCATTTATTGGAGAGGGTAAAGTAGCTCGATTCTTATTTAGTAGCGGTATCAGTAAGTAATTTGCAAAATAATTGCGTAAATAATAAAAAATTATGTTTATAGTAACACACAAAAAAATATTCATCGGCATCTCCATCGCACTCGTTTTGCTTTCTTTTATTTCATTACTCGTTTTTGGATTAAAGATCGGTATTGATTTTAAAGGCGGAGCACTTTCTGAAGTTGCGTATACAACTACACGACCAGCACAAGCCGATCTTGAACCAGTGCTTGAGACACTTGGTTTTGGTACTGTGACTCTGCAACCAACTGGCGAGCTCGGGTATATTGTTAAAACCAGAGATCTCGACAATGCTGAACATGCGACATTGTTAAAGACATTATCACAAGAAGATAAAAGCCCACTTACCGAGACAAATTTTAATTCAATCGGTCCCTCAGTGGGGAAGGAGCTTACCCGTAAAGCGATCATTGCGATAATTTTGATCTCTCTTGCGATTATTGCCTTCATCGCATTTGCGTTCAGAAAAGTTTCTACACAGGTTTCTTCTTGGAAATACGGTGTGATCGCTGTGGTCACATTGCTTCACGATGTCACCATACCAGTAGGTATCTTTACAGTCCTCTCACATTATTACGGGGTAGAAGTAGATACACTCTTCGTAGTGGCAATCCTTACAATACTCGGTCTGTCTGTTTCTGATACTATCGTTATCTTTGATCGTATTCGTGAAAATCTTACTACTCATCCAAAAGCAGATTTTCATGAGACAGTAGGTACAAGTCTCGAGCAATCATATGTGCGTTCTATCTGTACGTCTCTTACGGTGATTCTCGTGCTCCTTGCACTTGTCTTCTTTGGTCCAGTAACTACAAAATACTTTGCTCTCATGCTCACTGCTGGTATGTTCTTTGGAACATACTCATCTATATTCCTCGCATCACCGCTTTTGGTCCTTGTGCAAGAGTTTCAAAATAAATCAAAGAAAAATTAATTTTGCTGTGCAGATTTTCATATTAAGGGTATAATGTATTTATGTTCTACGACATGAAAGTACGACCACGTACGAATGTAATATCTCAAAAAGTTTTCATAAAAAAGAAGAATGATAAAAAATTTACGCGTTTTATTGCGCCTTCTTTGCTTATTTTTGCTTTAATCTTTTCAGTATTTTTGCCGATCTTGCACGCAGCAGCACATTCGGTGACGTTTACAAACACAGATGATTTTACAAATGGCACTACCGTTACTGATCTCAATACTGATGGAAATTCGGTCACTTTAGGGACGGAAGGATTTACTTCTGTTGTTTCTGGTTATCAATATTCTTTGGCAATACGAGCAGATGGAAGTTTATGGTCTTGGGGTGCTTACCATGATGGCAATCTGGGATTAGGTGAATTTGTATCTTCTGGTGATTCACCGGCAAGAATTGGCTCGGATTATGATTGGGTCAAGATTGCAACAAAACAAACTAGCTCTTTCGGAATTAAGACAGATGGCACCTTGTGGGCATGGGGGACTAACAGTTCGGGTGAACTTGGACTAGGGGACGATAGCAATATTTATTATGTTCCAACTCAAGTCGGCACAGATACAGACTGGGCAGATGTTGCTACTGGCAGTGGATATACTCTTGCTATAAAAACAGACGGTACACTTTGGACATGGGGTTATAACGGAGAAGGTGAACTTGGTATCGGGGTGTCGGATGAGGACTTTCATGGCGAGCCAGCTCAGGTTGGCACAGATACTGATTGGGAGAGTGTATCGGCTGGCGATGGGCAATCTTTTGCCATTAAGACAAATGGAAAACTGTATGGATGGGGATTGAATACTGGCGGTCAGCTAGGATTAAACGATACTACAAACAGAGAGGAACCAACTCAGATCGGCACGGATACAGACTGGAATAAAGTTTATGGGGGACCATCTGGTAATGTCGTGGCTTTAAAAGATAGTGGAACTATTTTTGCTTGGGGGTCTAATAGTAACGGGGAGCTAGGATTAGGGGATGCTGTAGATAGAGACGAACCAACTCAGGTTGGCTCAGATACAGACTGGACTAGCTCGATTTCTGTTTATAATCATGTTATGGCAGTCAAAACTGACGGTACTCTTTGGGGGTGGGGTTATAACGACGAATCTGAACTAGGGTTAGGCGACACTGATCTTCATCTGTCGCCGACTCAAATTGGCACAGACACTGATTGGGACATCGTCTCTGCTGGTAGTAAATCTACAATTGCCATCAAGCAGGACGGGTCTTATTGGGCGTGGGGCAGTAATTCTACAGATGATCTAGGTATTGGGACAGCTCTATACACTATGGTTCCTACTCAAGTTGAAGATGATACTGATTGGCTTCAAATATCTACTGAAGGGGGTATAACAGTTGGGTTAAAAAATGATGGAACTTTCTGGTATTGGGGCGACTTTACTGCTTTAGGTTTTCCTATTATTGTTACTAGCCCTTTACAGAATGGCACAGACACTGATTGGGCGAGTATGTCATATGCTAATGGACGCGCTATGTTGATTAAAGACGATGGTACATTATGGGGCTGGGGTTCCAATCAACTTGGACAACTGGGACTAGGTGACGAAGATGATAGACTTACTCCAACTCAAGTCGGTACAGATACAGATTGGCAGTCTGTATCTACTGGTAATGCAACTTTGGCAATAAAGACCGATGGTACATTGTGGAGCTGGGGAGCAAACGACAATGGACAATTAGGTAATGGCACTTCAGATACTGATCCATATCCAGATCCAACACAAGTCGGCACGGATACAGATTGGGCTAGTGTATCAACCTCATATGGTGCTACGTTAGCACTGAAGCAAGATGGCACCTTGTGGAGCTGGGGAGCTAATGATTTCGGTCAGCTTGGACAAGGCACAAGTGATGGTGATCCACATCCGGATCCAACACAAGTCGGTACAGATACAGATTGGAATAGTGTTCATTTCTTATACGCCTCGGCGGGAGCCATAAAAAATGACGGTACTATTTGGGTATGGGGATCTAGTGCTAATGATGAAGATCCACATCCGGATCCAACGCAAGTCGGTACAGATACAGATTGGACTGATTTCATTGCTGGTTCAGTGGGCATTGCTCTTAAATCTGACGGTACATTATGGACATGGGGTTATAATGGGGTGGGTAATTTAGGACAAGGCACGAGGGATGGTGATATACATCCGGACCCAGAACAAGTCGGCACAGATACAGACTGGAATAAAATATCTACTGACGGGAATTCCTCGTTTGCTATTAAGGACGATAATTCATTATGGAGTTGGGGAGGTAATTCCAGTGGTCAACTTGGGCTCGGATTCCGCTCTACTCTCAGAGAAACTCCGATTAATAACCCAGACGCAGCTTATTCTTATAAATCTTCCGGCACCCTCTCTGGTCTCAAAATAGACGCCGGAGAACCAGCCACCTGGTCTAGCCTCACTTGGAGCTCAGAA
>CAZUCZ010000016.1:0-21976 GCA_964618925.1 uncultured Candidatus Saccharibacteria bacterium
GGATACGTCCGAGGAGTGCAGATACTTCAGATCCAGCTTGGGTAAAGCGGAAGATGTTGTCGATAAAGAGAAGCACGTCTTTGCCTTCTGCATCACGAAAGTGTTCAGCCATGGTAAGTGCAGAGAGAGCTACGCGGAGACGAGCACCTGGTGGTTCGTTCATTTGTCCGAACACCATGGCTACTTTGTCTAGCACTTTTGAATCTCTCATTTCATGATACAAGTCATTTCCTTCACGAGTACGTTCACCTACTCCAGCGAACACAGAATATCCTCCGTGGTTGCTTGCGATGTTGTGGATGAGCTCTTGGATCACCACAGTTTTACCCACGCCGGCACCTCCGAAGAGTCCGACTTTTCCTCCTTTGAGTACAGGACAGATGAGGTCGATGACTTTAATACCAGTTTCAAGGATTTCAACTTTAGTTGCTTGTTTGACGTATTCTGGAGCTTGGCGGTGGATCGGGAGTTTTTTGTCAGTCTCGATAGGCTTACCATCGTCGATGGCGTCTCCGAGCACGTTGAAGATTCTGCCGAGCGTGTCAGAGCCTACAGGTACAGATATAGGTCTACCAGTGTTGGTGACAGACATTCCCCGAGAGAGTCCATCTGTGGTATCCATAGCGATAGAACGCACGACACCACCACCCAAGTGCTGTTCTACTTCGAGGACGATCTTCTTTTGATCAGCACCCTCACCTCGCATTACTTCTAATGCAGTAAATATATCTGGAAGATTTTTCTCATCATTACCAAAGTCGACATCTACTACTGGACCGATTATTTTTTTTATTGTACCTGTTTGCATATTTTTATAATTTACTATTAATGATTATTTTATAATTTTTAATCCTTCAATTACTTTCAGGACTTATCAGCTCACACTTGCCATACCTGCACTGATCTCCGATATCTCTCTCGTGATGTTTGCTTGTCGTGCCTTGTTGAACATCAGAGTGAGGTCATTGATCATTTCTCCAGATGCATCCGAGGCGTTCTTCATCGCCATCATGCGAGAAGATTGTTCACCAGCATTTGACTCAAGGAGCATTTGGTATATCTGCATGCGGATGATTTTGTGTGCGAGGGTGTCGAGCAGTGTATTAAAGTCGCCTTCGAATATATAATCTGTTTTTGTTTCTCCCTTTGCTACACGTGCACTCTCTGCTATCTCTTTTACTTCCTCTTTTGAGATCGGCAGTAGTTGCTTTACGACGGGGCGTTGGGATAGTGCCGATAAGAAATATGTGTATGCGATGTAGACTGTGTTGTATTTCTTCGAAGTGTATCCGTCTATGATGCTTTTAGCGACGGGATAAATATCAGAGAGGTTTATGTTTACATCAGGAATGTCAGTAAATGTTTCGGTGATGTTTTGATTAATTCTCCGCATTGCGACATCACCCTTTTTGCCGATGGTGACGACATCTATGTCATCCGTTAACTCCTTTAATTTTTGGACTGCCTTTTTGATCACTTGTGAGTTGTATCCACCACAGAGTCCGCGATTAGAGGTGATGAGCACGAGGAGTGTCTTACCTTCCGATTGTAGATTGAAAAATGGATGTGTAGATTCTGTGATATTTGAGGCGACAGACTGTAAGACCTCAAAAGAATAATCTGCATACAGACGTGAAGCCATGGTTGCAGACACCGCACGCTTCATCTTACTTGCAGCGACGAGCTCCATTGCTTTGGTGATCTTTTTCGTGTTTTTCACACTTTGTATTCTTCTTTTGATTTCTTTTGTACCCGCCATATATATTATTTTACAAAACTTGTTTTAAAGTCTTCGATTGCTTTTTTGAGTTCAGCTTCACCTTTATCTGTCCACATCTTTGACTCCACTACTTCTTTGAAGAATGTTTTTGCATTACGATCAGCGTATTCGACAAGTCCATTCTCAAATTCTTTGACCTTATCGAGTGCGATGTCATCCATGTAGCCCTTTGTAAGCGCGTACAAAACTGCAACTTGGTACTCTACTTTTACTGGAGCGTATTGAAGTTGTTTTAATACTTCGACTGCTCTTTTACCACGTTCGAGTTGGCGTTTTGTGGCATCATCCAAATCTGAACCGAATTGAGAGAATGCCTCGAGTTCACGGAACTGTGCAAGGTCGAGCTTGAGTGTACCTGCGACCTTCTTCATAGCTTTGATTTGCGCACTTGATCCTACACGAGACACAGAAGATCCGACGTTTACCGCAGGGCGAATACCCTTGTAGAAGAGATCTGTCTCAAGGAAGATCTGTCCGTCGGTGATAGAAATAACGTTTGTAGGAATGTATGCAGAGAGGTCTCCGGCTTGAGTTTCAATAATAGGAAATGCTGTGATGGATCCACCACCATATTTTTCATTGCGGCGACATGCACGTTCGAGTAAGCGTGAGTGTAGGTAAAACACATCTCCAGGATAGGCCTCACGACCTGGTGGACGACGAAGGAGGAGAGAAATCTCACGGTATGCAACAGCGTGTTTTGAAAGATCATCGTATATGATCATCACGTCTTTACCTTGATCCATGAAATATTCTGCGATAGATACACCTGTGTATGGAGCTACATATGAAAGTGCTGCTGCTTCGGATGCACCTGCAGATACGATGACGGTGTATGGCATCGCACCACCTTCTTCGAGGCGAGCTTCGATCTTGCGAAGCTTTGAATCTTTTTGACCGATCGATACGTACACACAGATCATGTTTTGTCCTTTTTGATTTAAAATTGCATCGATGGCGATGGCAGTCTTACCTGTCTGACGGTCACCGATGATGAGCTCACGTTGTCCGCGACCTACTGGGATAATCGCATCGATAACTTTAATACCAGTTACCACTGGCTCAGATACAGAGAGACGAGTGATCACACCTGGAGCGACTTTTTCTATTGGATATGTGGTGTCACTTTTGATAGCACCTTTACCATCGATCGGTACACCGACTGCATTTACGACACGTCCGAGGATTGCGTCAGAGACCGGGATTTCGAGGATTCTTCCTGTTGCCTTTACTTCATCTCCTTCTTTGATCTTAGAAAAGTCTCCGAGGATGATGACACCGACTGCGTCTTCTTCGAGGTTGAGTGCCACACCTACTTCACCACTTGGGAAGTGCACCATCTCAGAAGATTTGATATCAGAAAGACCAGATACTTTGGCGATTCCATCAAATACTTCAATAACACGACCAACCTTTTCTACTCGTGACTCGAGTGAAAAATTATTTATTTCTTTTTTTAAGTTTTCTACAATGTTGTTGCTCATGTTATTTTATTAAGTATTCTTGTAATTTATGGATTCTGTTTTTGATCGTGAGGTCTATGACTTCATCATCTACTTCTATTTTGATTCCTCCGATCACCCCTTGGTCTATGATTTCTTTGAATGATATTTCTCTGGCGTTGTATTTCTTTTTCAAGAATTGTTCGATTTTGTTTTTGTGTTCATGGCTCAAGGCTTCGCTACTCGTTACTTTGGCTATCACCCGACCCTCTTCTTTGTGAATGATTTTTTCGAGGCGTTCGAGTATCTGTGGCGCCCGCGACATGAGTCTTTTTCTGTTTAAAAAATCAATGACATGTTTTGTGGTGGTGTGCGCGTCAGTACTCTCTTTGGAATATGAGTATATTGCGCGAGCTATGTCATTGTTTGATGCGGTTGCCATCCCAGTACTAAAATTTTAAATTGTTAATAATAATTTGTTTCATTTTTTTCTTTCTAATTATGTTTATCATGGTGTAAGTGATCAAAAATTTAGTACGGGACAAGTTATTACAAATTATTTAGATCCCCCTTACTTTTGATTAATTTTTCTGTCGCAGCCATGCTGAGCGCTACGATTTCTTTCTTTGCGTCTTCTATCATCTTTGTTTTTTCAGCTTCGAGATTCTTTTTGCCGTTTTCTATCATTGTAGCTACTTCTGTCTTTGAGTCCTCGAGCATCTGATTCTTTTTAGCGAGTGCTTCTTTTTTGCCTTCGTCAAAGATTTTTTGTGCTTCGATACGAGCTTTTTGTAGTGTTTCTTCGTATTCTTTTTGGGTTTGTCCTAAGATGTCTGCATTTGTCTTTGCATCGACAATACCTTTTGATATTTTTTCAGACCGTTCAGCCATTAATTTTGATAATGGTTTTAAAGCGTAGATGTATAACACGACGAAAACGATACCAAAGTTTATCGCTTGAGCGACTATGATTTTCCAGTCTATGTGAAATGTTGAAATGATTGATTCCATAAATAAATTATTAGGTGCTAGATACTAGGTACTAGTATAAAACTAGAACCCAGAACTAGAACCCAGTTAGTGCACAGTAAAACTACTTGATAGAGAACGCGATAACAAGCGCATAAATAGCGATAGCTTCAGCGAACGCACATGCAAGAAGCATAGGAACTAAGATTTTGCCTGCAGCTTCTGGATTACGTCCTATTGATTCCATAGCTTTAGAGCCGATCATTCCGATCGCTATAGCTGGACCCACAGCACCTACACCGATAGCTACTGCTTTTGCAATTGTATTTAAATCTATACCACCTATATCCATAATTTTGTCCCCAATGTGGGGTGATTAAGTTAATTAATAATGTGACCTTTCAATATGACTCTTGTAGAGCAGATCGATTTGAATACATTTGCATATATTCAAAATGAATATGCCCTCTTTATGCAGTGGAAACTTTCTCTGTGCTTTTATGTGCGTCTTCCTCGTGCGCTTCGTGTTCATCGTGGTCTGTGGCACCAATGGTAAAGTACACGACGAGCAACATCGAAAAGATCAGTGCCTGGATCACACCCACTAATATTTCTAGGAATAGAAACGGAATAGGTATAACGTACGCGACGAGTGCAGCCATGGATGCGAGGAGCACTTCTCCGGCGAATACATTTCCAAAGAGACGAAAAGACAGTGAAGCAACTTTTGCAAACTCTCCTATGATCTCGATTAAGCCTACAAAGAACGTGATCGGTGCGACAATGATTATTGTAGGTTCTTTACGAATTTTCGTAAAAATACCTCCAAGTGCCTTTAGATTAACATATTTATTGAAACTTTTCCAGGCACCCACAGAGAAGACTCCAAAGATATTTGCACCTATTACCGTCATCACAGCGAGGGCTATGGTGGTGTTGATATCGGCGGTGCCGCCACGTAAAAATGGGATAAAAGCGAGTCCTTCTTCGCCGTGTTCGAGGAGTCCGAGCCCTCCGAGCGGCAACAGTCCGAGCCAGTTGTTTATGAGAATAAAGAAAAATGCTGAGATAGCTATTGGGAAGATTTTAACAGAGAGTGCTCTGTTCCCTGTGACTTGGTCGCAGAGGTCGAGGGCACCTTCGACAATGATTTCAAAAATATTTTGTATTTTTCCTGGGACTTCGCGGAGAGTGTGGCGAATGATGAGAGATACGATGATCAAAATGATGACCACAATCCAAGATGTAAAAAGAGAATTTGTGATAGTAAAATTACCGTAGTGAAAGATTGGTTCTGCGTATAAAGTTATTTCGTGTGATATATTTTCCATAAAATTATTTTTTCGTATTTTTTTCTATTTCTTTTATCTCTGCGATATACTTTTTCATGATTCGTACGATGCCGATACAGGTAATGACAAAGCCTAAACCTGCACAAACGAGAAATATGACTGGCTTTGTGTCAAAGTGAGTATCGAGTGACTTACCCACTATGAGTGCCAGGATAATAGGAAACACAATCCATCCAGAAACTTGGACAAATAGGGCTACTGCCGGCTCCCACCACGGAATATTGTTTTTGGTATTACTTTCCATGGGTGAGCGTGGATGGAATCGGACCATCGACCTCTGTCTTATCAGGACAGCGTTCTACCACTGAACTACACGCTCATTACAATATATACATTAACAAAAAAACCTATAAAACGCAAAAAGCACCGCGAGGTGCTTTTTGTTTCAAAGACTAAATTTTGTACCCACGCCGTAGCGGGGCGAGTTAGTATTCGCGGCGTCCTCCTCCGTTTCCGTATCCTCCTCCATTACCACCTGTTCGTGGTGGGCGAGCTTCCATAGGGCGAGCTTCGTTGACAGTGAGTTTTCGTCCTTCGAAATCTTGATCAGCGAACATAGAGATAGCTTTTGCAGCTTCCTCTTGTGTTGACATTTCAACGAATCCGAAACCTTTAGAACGACCAGACATCTTGTCCATGATAATCACAGCAGAAACAACGTTTCCAGCTTGTGAGAAGAGCTCTTTTAAAGCAGCTTCTTGTGTACTGTAAGGTAATCCCCCTACGTATAGCTTTGTAGCCATTTTCTTTACTTCTCCTGTTTTTTAAAAATCAGGCAAAAACTAATTATAATTCCTGCCTTTCGAGGCCAGGCGTAGAAATTCACGTCGTTAAACGAAAACTAATACACTAAAAGTATACCACATGAATAGGCAAAAGTACAAATTATTCTTCTTCTTCTTCATCCCCCACAGCACCGGACTCGAGCGAGTCGATGATATCTCCTATCTCACCTTCGAGGATTTTTGGCAAATTGTGCCAGGATTTTTTGATACGGTGGTCAGTCACGCGGTCTTGCGCGTAGTTGTACGTGCGGATCTTCTCTGATCTATCACCCGTACCGATTTGATTTTTTCTTTCAGCACCGTATTTTGCTGCATCTTTTTCTTCCTCGAGTTGTTGGAGTTTTGAGGTTAAGATCATCATAGCTTTTTCACGGTTTGCGAGCTGGCTACGTTCATTTGTAGAACGTACATCGAGTCCAGTAGGTTTGTGGATGATGCGCACAGCAGTCTCCACCTTGTTTACGTTTTGTCCACCTTTTCCTCCAGAGCGTGAGTATTCCATTTCAAAATCAGCTGGGTTCACCACGAAAGTAATTTTCTTTTTAATTGGGAGCACCGCCACTGATGCAGTCGAGGTATGCACACGTCCATTTTTCTCTGTCGCAGGGATTCTCTGCACTCTATGCACCCCTGTCTCATATCTGAGTTTTTTATATACGTCTTTACCTTTTATTTCAAAACTTGCCTCTTTGTAGCCGTTTAAATCACTCTTTGATTCATAGTTTACATACCACTGCCAGCCTTGTGTGTCTGCGTATCTTTCGTACATATGGGCGAGTTCCCACGCGAAAAGACTCGCTTCGTCTCCGCCAGCGCCAGCACGCACTTCGAGCACTATTTCGTTTGGGAATTCTTCTTTTTCCTTATCTTTATCGAGGATGTCTTGGATTTGTTTTTCTATGCGCTCTCTTTCTTCTTGGATGGTTTTGAGTTCTTTTGCGGCGAGTTCGTGGAGCGATTCATCGCTGTCGAGCATCTCTCGAACTTCAGCTTCTTCACGCAAAATCTTCTCGAGAGTTGTTGCGAGATAGTTCGTATTGTGATCTTTCTTAAGTTCTTCTAAGTCAAAGCTCATGAGTGTATTATACAGATAAATCTTTGTTCGCACACTTTTTAAAAGTAGTAAAAAATAAAAGCAGAATACTTTTTTCAGGTCCTCGGTTCTCTGGGTCCCTTCCCCAGCCAGACCATTCAAAAAGCATCTGCTTTTATTTCTTGAAGTTTATTTTTTAGTTTTAACAGAAGCTGTAGCAGCTGCGCGTTTCTTGAAGCGATCGACACGTCCAGCGGTGTCCATGATCTTTTCATTACCAGTATAAAATGGGTGACAGTTACTGCAGATTTCTACGCGTATCTCAGGGAGTGTAGAACCCACCAAGAAAACAGCTCCGCAAGCGCAAGTCGCTGTGGTGTTTAAATCATATTTCGGATGTATCTTCTTTTTCATAGTTTTTATATATTAGCACAGATTTGCACCCAAGGCAAATCTTATCATGCGATTAGGTAATAATTACAATTGGTCTATATTTGCTTGGATTTTAGCTTTGAGTGTCATGACGCTCTTACTGTATGAACAGGTTGCTCCACCTGAGCCATAGTATTTACACGCAGCTTTGCTTTGAGCGCTCTCACTGGTACCTACTGCACCAAGGTCAGTGAGGTATAGTGAAGATGCCATAAATGCGTCTTCTGGAGCCCATGGGTTTGCATAGTGTCCGAGTGCATTTTGTAATCGAGCTGCAAAGAGTTTCCATGTCGAAGGTATGAACTGTGCAGGACCCATCGCACCTCCATACCCTGCTACACCTTTGATTGGACAAGATACTGGTGTTGTAAACGGATCAGCGTTTAGTGCCTTTGTGATCTCTAAGAACGGTGCCACGTCACGTGAAGGCTTCATGACATTATCAAACGGTGTACCAGTATTCTTACCGACTCCTGCACCAGTGGTGGTGTCTTTGAGATAACACTGACCCACATTTACTCCGAGGTTACTTTCTTGGGTGAGTATTGCGAGCAAGAACGCAGGCTCTATGCCAGTCTTTCCTTGTGCTTCGTTTGCATATTGAAGTGCGGTGCCGAATGGAATACCTTTTGAAACTCCAGCGAGTGGGAAGAGTGCTGCACGGATTTTATCAGCACGAGCTTTTTTTTCTGCGGCGAGCTGCTGGTATGCAGCTTCTTGGTTCTTGGAGATAGCAAGTAAGTTCTTTTTGTCTGCTTCAGATTTGGCTACTGCGGCTTGGGCATGTTCTAGTTCTGCCTTTGCATCAAATTCTGCACTTTGTTTTACTTCCAAGTCTTGTTTAGCAATCTCTGTTTGTTTCTTTATGACCCGTACGATACCGAGTGAGTCTTCGACACCTTGCTTGATCGCGGTGTAGGACTCCATGTCATTATAAAAATCAGAGACAGTTTGGTCTGATAAAATGAGGTGCAAGATATTCCCTCCATCGAATTCGTTGGTATTTCTGAGTAATTTTGCCAGAGAGGCGTGTTCACGATCTATCTTACTGGAAAGAGAACCTATTTTGTTCACCTTTTCAGTGATGTTTACCTTGAGTTGAGCGATAGCGAGGGCACGAGCTTTGATCTTGGCTTTGAGAGCGTTGATCTGGCTGGTTAAATAATCCACATCTCCTTTGAGGGTACCTGTGGTTTTTTGTTGTTCTTTTTGTTTTTGAATGAGTTCGGCGAGCTGCGCTTCGATCTGAGCAAGCTCATTTTTACAATAATCTTTGTCGGATTGGTTTGAATCACTGGTAAGTTTGAGACAGTCAAACCCAGCATATACTTGTGCTGTAATAAATGGTGAAAAAACAAACGATATTATAAATGCGCCAAACAAAAAAGCTGTGACTAATTTCTTTGTCATAGCTCTATTGTACCATATTTCTTTGAGTAAAGAAAAAGTTTTATTCTTTTGAAGCGTCTGCGCCGTCACCCTCTTCTTCTTTCTTACCTTTCTTTTCAACTTCGATAGCAGACAAGTCTACTGGTGTAGATTCTTCTTTTTCTTCTACTTGAAGGACGATAGAAGCTACTACTTCAGTAGGTTCACTTATCATAGTTACATCAGTAGGAAGTGTAATATCAGAAACATAGATCTGGTCTTCTACTGTAGCGAGCTTTGAGATATCTACAGAAAGTGTATGAGGCAATGCTGAAGGCATGGCTTCTACTTCTACTTCATGGAGTGATTTAACAAGGTTTCCAAGTCCACCCTTTACTGCAGCAGATACGCCAATGAACTCAAGGGGTACGTTAACACGGATTTTCTTTTTCATGTCGATAGCGAGGAAGTCTACGTGTATTGGCTCGTCTGTGATCGGGTCTACTTGTACTTCGTGGATTAGTGCATCAATAGTACCCATGTCTCCTGAGATCTGCACTGGTGAAGATTCTCCTGCTTCTCGCCAAACTTTTTTAAATTCAACAGTTGGGATAGCCACAGATGTGGTGTCCTTACCCATACCATAAAAAACAGCTGGGATTTCGCCTGCTTTTCTGAGTGTGTCCAGTTTTACACCCGCCTCTCTCTTTTTAGCTTTAATAGTAAACATAACAAGTATTATATATAAAAATAGTAAAAAAGCAAATGCCTGGGCGAAAGATGGGTCTCGGGCTAGACTCTGTGATTTGCTTTGTGCTCTATTGCGATATGTGAGGCGATGTAGTCCTTGGTGCCACCTTGTTTGAGGGTGGCTATTTTCTTGCCAGGGTTAAAAATATTTTGTGGGTCAAAAATGTGTTTGATCTCAGTGAAAATCTTGATTATCTTCTCGCCATACATCTTTTCCAGGTATGGAGTACGGATGAGTCCGTCATTGTGCTCAGCGGTGATAGACCCCTGGTATTTGAGTACCAGATCATAGACTTTATCTGAGAGTTCCATGATCACTTTTGCAGTGTCGAGGCGTTTGAAATCCATAAGTGGAATGATGTGAAAATTACCATCTCCTGCGTGTCCTGCGATGGTGTAGATGAGTTTGTATTTGCTTAATATTGCATTGAGTTCGGGGATGAATTTTGGCAAGAATTCAGGACGGACGATGATGTCATCGATAAATGGTGCCGTACGTAGGCCTTTGACATGCTTGCGAAGCAGGGCAAAACTTTCTCTGCGGATATTCCAATACTTGTTTGCCTCCTCTATATCTTTGGTGATGTGTACTTTTAGTTTGAAGTCTTTTATTTTTTCTTCGAGTTTGACGCATTGTCTGTGCACGCTCGCTTCATCGTCACCAGAAAATTCTGCGAGGAGTATCAGCTTTGGTAAACCACCAGAAAGCATCATGAAGAATTCTGGTAAAAAACTTAGCCCCATCTTAATGAACCCGAGGAGTCCTTTGTTCTTTAGAAAGTCAGGGAAGAATTTGATGGCGAGTTTCATGGTCTTGTCGTCATATGCTTCGAGTGTCTCTGGATTTAATTCGAGAATCTCATCCACCAGGCGACCGAGTGGTGTGATGTCATTCATAAAGATAGCCACCAATTTTGAGTATTTGATATCCGGGATAATTTTAAATGTTATCTCGGTGACAATGCCGAGCGTGCCTTGTGAACCGACGAGGAGTTTATTGAGATCAAAATATTTGTTCTTGTTTTTAGTATCGAGTACATTCCAGACATAGTACCCAGCAGAATTTTTATGAACTTTTGGTTTTGCATGAATGATATACTCCTCGTTGTCTTTGATGAGTGCATGCATCTTGCGATACATCTCACCCTCTAAGCCACCCTTTGTCATTTTTTGGTGTAGTTGATCTTCGGTCAAGGGTTCTATGACGTATTCATTACCATCAGACAGGACCACTTTTGCCGACAAGATATAATCTTCGGTCTTGCCATGTTTCAAGGTACGTTCACCCGCAGAATTGTTTGCATACATGCCACCCATGGCGTTCAGGCTCTTAGACGCCGTATAGCAAGGCAAGATGAGCCCCTTTTGTAAGGTTATCTTTTCAAAATCTCGATAAAACATACCTGGTTGTACGGTGATCGATGATGGTACGAGCGGGTACTGACCCACTTTCTTATCAGTTTTTTTGTTAACAAAATCAAGAGGCAGTGGACCACCGATGAGTTTGTTCATATGAGCGGTGAAATCCATAATGATGGATTCTCCGATAGCCCCTCCAGACATGTCTGTGCCTGCGCAGCGTGGAGTGATGGATACAGTGCCGTATTTTTCAACCAAGTCTTTTCTTTGTGCATTTTCCCCTACCCATTTGACGAGGTTCTTCACATCAGTTGCATCCATGGGGAATACGACGAGCTTCGGCTCTACTTCGAGCAAACTCGCATCGTGTGAGTATTTTAACAAGGTTTCCTTGTCATCTAAAACTTCCCCTCTAAAAAATTTTTGTATTTCTTCTTTCATTTTTATTTTATTATAACCTCTTCTCCATCACCAAAGAAAGTACACGCATCGTCTTCAACCAAAACACCTTGTCCATCTCGTAATATGCGAAGTGGATATTTTGAAGTTTTTATCTTCTCTTCGAGTAATTCTTTGTTCTCATCTTTATAATGAACTTTCAAAATAAATGGCACATATCCGAGCGCAGTAAAATCTGTAAGTCCACATCTAGTAACTGTATCATCATTAGTCCAATCAGAAACCTCTATACTAGGACACATGAGGTACGCTCCCGCACTTGTGCCAATGTAAACCTTACCTTCTTCTAATAAACTTTTTAAAATTGGAGCAAAGCCACTTTCTCTCACAGCTTTAAGTAAATAAAATGAATTACCACCTTCGATATGGATAATGTTTTTGTCTGCAAAGAAAATTCTTATTTCATTCTCTGTCTTATTTTCAATATCAAACTCAAAAATATTATATCCACTTTCTAAAATACTATTTTTTACTTTTTGATTAAAATCTGTACGGGCTACTTTTGAGGCAGTTATAATATAACCAATTTTCATTTGGTCTTTAGGTATGCCGGTAAGGTTATACCCATATTTTAATAAAAAGCTTAGGTCTGAAGCCAGGATTAATTTCATATTAAACTATGTTATTGAAAAGCTTTAAGCGCGCTTCTACTATTTTTTCTATTGCTTCTACTGCAGGTGTGAGGATTTTTGATGGGTTAATTTCATTTGCATGCTCTGTTATGAATTTTTCTACTGCTTCTTTGTATGCAAGACGGATTTCGGAGTTTATATGCACGATGGATACTCCTGCTTTGATAGCATTAGTAAAGTCCTCATCGCGAAGCCCAGAACCTCCATGAAGCACAAGTGGGATTTTTACTGCATTCTTGATTTCGGCTACGAGCTTTTCGTCTATGTGTGGCTTGCCACTTTTGATCAGTCCATGAATACTGCCCACTGATGGAGCAAACATATCTATGCCAGTCATTTCGATAAATTTCTTTGCATCTTCGACTTTTGTCAGCACTCCTGCACCTTCGGGAATAGAATCCTTGATATCCGAGCCAGACCCGATGTATCCGAGCTCTGCTTCGACAAGCACATCTCTACCTGTGCTCTTTGCGTAGTCCACACATTCTTTGGTGACTTTTACATTTTCTTCAAAGCTTAACTTAGCTCCATCGATAATAACGGAGTCGTAGCCTTCGTCTATGCATTTCTTTACAGATTCAAAAGAAGCATGATGGTCGGCATTTAAGAATATAGGAAAATCTTCTTTTTCTTTTATCGCATGCACCATGGCGTATGCTTCTTCGATGCCTACAAATTTTTCTTCTCCTTCTGAGAGTCCGATGATCACCGGCACATTGAGCTTTTTTGCAGCATTATATATACCGTGCAAAGCCTCCAAATTTGAAATATTAAAATGCCCTATTGCCGCACCTTTTGCTTCTGCTTCTTTTACGCATTCTCTTAGTGTTTTTGTCATCCCAGTACTAAAAATTTAAATAATAATATTGATCGACTATGTCTCGTAATCAAAATTTTAGTACGGGACAGGTAAGCCTATTTTAGCCCGTCTTCGTAGAAAAAGCTACGACGAGGCAAGCATTTCTTTGAGAAGTTTGATAACGAGTTGTGGATTTGCTGATCCATTAGATTCTTTGATCACTTTGCCAACGAGCGACATTATAGCGTTTTCTTTCCCGGACTTATAAGAAGCTACTGGTTCAGGGTTTTCATTGATGATTTTCTGCACAATCTCCTTTAGAGCACCTTCGTCATTGGTCTGGAATAAATTCTCTTGCTCAGCAATTTCCTTAGGTGAACCATCTTCTATTAAAATCCTACCCCAAATATCTTTTGTGGCACGCGAAGACAATTTACCTGTCTTTGCATACATAATAAGTTCAGCAAAATTTTCTGGTTTAGCGAGTCTCACTTCTGGATTCGTCTTCTTTAGTCCAATATAATCTGAAGTTATATAATTCGACGCCAGTTTTATTGCTTCTTTATCTTTTAATATATTTGCTACTTGTTCAAACCAAGCGCTAAGCTCGATATCATTTATATACACTTCGATATCTTCATCCTTTATTCCAAAATCATTTTTATATCTATCACGCTTCGTCTGTGGCAACTCAGGTAGATCGGCTTTCATTTTTTCTAAATCAAAAGCTTCATGAAGTTTGAGCTTTGGTAGATCTGGGTCAGGAAAATATCTATAATCTTCTGCATTTTCTTTTGAACGTTGTGAAAAAGTTTTCTGCTTGCTTTCATCGAATCCCCTTGTCTCTTTTATTATTTCGGACTCTTTGCCTTCTTCCCAGAGTGCCATCATACGAGCAGCTTCGTATTTGATAGCTTTCTCAACACTCTTGAAAGAATTCAGATTTTTAACTTCTACATATTGCGTCCACCTCTTGTCTTTATCTGGGGAAATGGATACGTTTGCTTCTACGCGCATCTCGCCTTTTTCCATGTTTGCGTGTGATGCACCTATGTATGAGAGTATAAGCTGGTATTCTTTGGCAAAATTACTTGCAGTCTTGGCTGCGAGTTCTACGTCGTCAAAAGTATGTGCTTCGGTGACGAGCTCCATGAGTGGGACTCCAGCCCTATTGAAATCTATGAGTGATGAATCACCTACGTGTTTGTTGTTTCCAGTATCTTCTTCGAGATGAATACGAGTGATATCCATGCCAGCCAATGCCCCACCTGACACGATCGGGTATTTATACTGAGAGATCTGATACCCTTTTGGAATATCAGGATAGAAATAATTCTTGCGGTCGAATTCAGTAAAGTCAGCTATCTTTGCGCCGAGGGCAAGACCCACCTTGATCACCTGTTCAATAGCCTTTTTGTTTATAACTGGCAAGGCTCCTGGGTGTGCCATACACACTGGACAGACTAGAGTATTGGGAAGTAATTCTTCTGGGTCGCCTGCCCCGTCGGAAGCTTGCTTTCCTGCGGGGTTTTTACAGCTGCAAAACATCTTGGATGCCGTTCTCAACTCAGCGTGTATCTCGAGCCCGATAGTTACATAGTATTTCCCTCTATTTGTTTCCATATGTGTTTAGAGTATATCAATAAAGGCTCAAACTTGCCAGTAATAAAAATAATGATATACTGCGCTTGGAATAGGTGAGTTTTTACTCCTCCTTTTATTCCAAGGAGGTGATTCTGTTCTCTTATGAGGTATCCCCGCGCGGATACCAAGAAAGATTTTTAACATCTTAGTTTAGAAAAAAGCCGTAGGGAAAATTTCCTTACGGCTCTTAATATTTAGTGGGCTTTAATTCAGATAATTTTTTTATCATATAGAAACAAGAAAGCCTCACAAGAGCTTGTTTGGCTTTCTTGTGAGGCTTTAACCTTAATCTTTGTCTTGCTCAGAACGAGCAAGATGATCCAAGTATTTTAGAAAACGATCTAAATACTTGAAAGACTCCAGTAATAGGAAGAAACATGCTGGCGACACGATCATCACCAGAAATATGACCGTAATTCGCATTTTAACTCCTTATAATTCCTTAATAAGATTATTTTCAGATGTTATGATTATTAAAAGAGGAATGGAAAGTATTCCTCCTAAGATTGTGACACAAAAAATAAAAATCTCACTCGGTGACCAGAAACTGTTCATAGAATCTCCTTCTTATTTAGAGCATAAGTGCTTTTCTATTTTTAGTAATACCACAAAAATATAAAAATTACAAGAGCTACTTGCCTGGTTTGAATTCACGAGTGATCTTACCATCTTCGAGGTACACGACTCTGTCGCAGTATTTTGCATATTCTTCTTCGTGGGTGACCATTACTATGGTCTGCCCTGCTTTGTGCAGGTCTTTGAAAAGCTCAATGATAGAAAGTCCAGATGCTGTATCGAGGTTTGCAGTAGGCTCATCGGCAAATAATATCTTAGGATTGTGTGCGGTAGCACGAGCGATGGATACACGTTGCTGTTCACCTCCTGAGAGCTGACTCGGCTTGTTATCCATACGGTGTGATAGCCCGATGCGTTCAAGCATCTTGATAGATACATCACGTGCTTCTGTTTTAGAAAGTCCTTTCATGAGAAGCGGGATCATTACATTTTCTACTGCAGTGAGCTCGGGAATCAGTGCGTAGTCTTGGAAAACATATCCGAGCTCTATGAGGCGCATGTTGGTGCGTTCTTCCATGGTCATGTTTTCTGTATTTGTGTTATTTAAAATTATTTCTCCAGAAGTCGGGTGGTCGAGTAGTCCGATCTGATACATAAACGTAGACTTACCTGCACCAGACTTACCCATGATGCCTAGGAATTCTCCTTCGGGCACGTTCAAGTCTATCCCTCGAAGCACGGGGGTCTCGATATCATTTGTCTTGTATGTTTTTGTTAAATTTTTTATTTTGATCATCCCAGTACTAAAATTTTAATTAATAATTTTTATCTTTTATATCCCGTAATCAAAAATTTAGTACGGGACAAGTATTTTTATTATCTTCCTAAAATACTATCCAATGTATTTTTCTTTACGATATTTCGTGCAGGTATGTAGCCGGCGATCAGTGTCACAAACATAAGGAGGAAGAATTTAAATATCGTTTCGTTCACTGGTGCGACGAGTATACCGTCTGAGAATGGGAAGTTCAGTGGGTAGGCGTTAAAGAACGGCACCAGTAATATATACACGATCAATAATCCTAATATTCCTCCGATCATCGCATAGAAGATTGATTGGATGATGTACGATATTTCGATCGCCTTGTCTGATATACCGATACCTTTCATGATGCCGATGTATTTTCGTCTGGTGACGGCGTTGATGAATATCACGATAAAGATGGTGATAGATGCGACGACAATACCGATAAGTCCGATGATGTTCCCAAGTAATGCAAAGGCAATACGGATCTGGTTTAGAAATTCAGGCACCGCTTCTGCTGCTGTTTGGATTTTTGCATCAGAGGAAAAACCAGCATTTACGAGATTTGCTTTTATGTCATCAGGAGTGATTTTAGAATTTGGAGCGATACGTACCGCTACTTCGTTTGCATTCAAGTCAGCTTTGTCTACAAGTCGTAGAAAATCTTCTCGAGTGATAAATGCACGCAAAGACACTTGGTTTACCTTTGAGCTCACGATACCCTTTACGATAAATGTTTTCGTATTATTACCCACGGTGACTTTTACCTCGTCTCCAGGATAGGTGCCTTCGATAGAAGCGAATACATCACCAAAAGCTTCTGAATATCTGTGGAGTAGGTTCTTGCCGAGTACAATGTATCCACTCTCGTAGTCATTGAGGAAGCTTCCTTCGGTAACGTATTTAGAAATTCCAGAGAGTGCCTCTTCGTCTTGTGCACGTATACCCGTGATCTGTGTGCTCGCGACATCTTTTGGCTCACTAAAGTCCCTACGGGTTCTGTAATTTGCTTCTATTTGTCCGCCTTTGATAAAACGAGTACTGATATCACCAACACCATTCATTCCATGTAAGGTGCTCTCTATCTCGTTTGTGTGTTCGATATTATTATTCCCCACGAGGGTGGTTACTAACACATCACCAGAGTATTGTTTTTTGTTTGCTACGCTTCCACCTTCGATGAGTCCTACTAAGATCCCCGATACCACCACCAAGTTTAGAAAAGTAAGCATCATGATAAAGATGATGAGTAGTGTGGTCGATCTATTAGATCCTTTGATTTGGCGCACCGCCAAAAACCAACCCACAGATATCACTTTTGACCATTTTTGAGTAGAATTTTTAAACTTGTTTGTTTGCATTATTTTTTAGCAGTTGTAGCAATCTTGTCGCCCGCTTGTAAACCAGAGGGAACTTCTACGAGGCTGTCTGTGCCTACGAGTCCGAGAGTAATTTCACGAGTTTCTTTTTTACCATTTGCCGCTACTACTTGCACTGTGTTTTTACCTGCTTCTTTGGTGACAAAATAATTTGGTATTGCGACTACGTTTGTCTTTGATGCGATGTTGATCGTGCCTGTCGCAGTCATACCTGTCTTGATTCTCTCATCGTTGTTGAGTTCTACGAAGGCTTCATATACAGGTACGCCATCGATCTCTGTATCGCGAGAGTTTATCGTCGAGAGCGTGCCTGTGAATTCTTCTCCTGGTAGCGCATCTAGTTTGATGGTTACTGTAGAACCAGAAGCGAGTCTGGATACATCGAGCTCAGAGACTTGTAATACTACCTCGAGCTTGCTTTCACCAAGGATGGAAATAACTCGTTCTCCGGTAGATGCATTTTCACCAAGTTCTTTTTCAATATTAGTTACCTTTCCTGTAAATGGAGCGTAGATAGTGTTTTTTCTAATCTCAGCATTGATTTTCTCCACCTCTGCTTGGGCTACCGTGGTGCCGCCGTCAGTGCCTTCACTGACGAGTTTGTCGTACTTGGATTGCGCAGCTTGGATAGCGGCATCTCTGTTTTTCTTTGCTTCGTTGTATTTATTGTAATTATCCAAGTATGCAGTGCTTGATCTGTTTGGGATATTTAAATACCAAATAGTGTCTAAGTATGCATCACTGTTGTTTGATGGAAATGAGATATATAGTCCTTTTGTGCCGAGCTTGGTAGGAGCTTCTTTGTTGATGATTTGCTCTTTGTTCTCAAGACCAAATACTAAGATACGTGTATCTGGCAAGGTGACATTTTTCTTGTTGATTTCTATCTTGTATTGTCCTTCATCGCCGTCATAGATACCACTTATCGTCGGTGGAGTGAGTCCATAGTCATTTGTGTCAGGGTCGAGGATGAGGTCTTCTGACAAGAGATTACGGTATGCGCTGTCTACCTTTGCGTCTTCTTGAGTCTTTACACGATCAAGCTCTGCTTTCGCAGACGCAAGACTTGTATTTGATGCGCGGAGGTTTGCTTGTTTTATTTTAAGATCAGACAATAAGTCGCCTATCTCGAGCTGTGCGAGTGTAGCTCCTTTTTGTACTGTTTGATTATTTTTAACAAAAATACGTCCGACTCTACCAGAAGCAGCAAAGCCCAAGTCTGCTCTGTCTGTGGTCTGTACTTTTCCGGAAAGGACTACAGACTGATGCACGTCAGCCATGCCCACTGTGTAGACTTCTTCGTTCGTGTTGTTTCTACCGAATAGGAAATACCCTAGGGCGAGCAATACCACTACTCCAATACCGACATAGAGTTTATTGTTTTTAACAAAACCAATTGATTTTTTCATCATATTGGTGAATTATAGCACAAAATTCCTCTTTCTCAAAGAGGTTACGGGATAGATCTATAAGGCTTAGTCTAACTTTTTCAAGATTTTTATGAGGTCATCACTGAACTTTTTTATCATTTTGTCGTCAAACAACGAAAGCAAGAAAACTTTCTTGTTGAGCTTTTCGAATGCTTTGAGTGCTTTGTCTATGACCTTCGGGTCGTCGACGGTGTCTGTTTTAGTAAGGATGATAATCTCTTCTTTTTGTGCGAGTCCTTCGTCTCCCAGTCCGAGATTTTTATCATATGTAGTGAGTTCTTTGCGAATTTGTTTGTACACCTTCATCATGCCACCAGTGCCGAGAGAGAGATTTTCAAAGGACACGAGGTGTGCGAGCATTTTAGTGCGTTTGATGTGTCGCAAGAATTTGACTCCGAGCCCCTTGCCTTCAGATGCACCTTCGATAATCCCTGGGATGTCTGCAATGATGTATTTATAAAAATCTCCGAGGTTTGGGTCGAGTGTGGTAAATGCATAGTCGCCAATGCGCGCCTCAGCATTCGTGAGTGCATTCAAGAGTGAAGACTTTCCTGCATTTGGTAAACCGATAAGTCCAATATCAGCAAAAAGCTCGAGTTCTATTTTGAAAGTTCCCTTTTCTCCTTCTTCTCCTGGGCGCCATTCTTTGGGTGTGGTATTAGTAGAGCTTTTAAAATGTTCATTCCCAAAGCCACCATAACCACCTTTTAGTATTTTGATTTTCTCTCCTTCGCGAGTGAGTTGCCAGGTTTCCTCTGTTTCTAGATTTGTGATGATAGATCCGAGTGGGAGTTCTAATAAGAAGTCTTCTCCATTTGCACCATGGAGGCTTTTATTTCTTCCATCGCCACCACGTCCGGCTTTAAACTCTTTCTTGGCTTTATATTTTGCGAGTATGTGTACATCACGAACACCGACAACATAAAAATCGCCACCACGCCCCGCATCTCCACCGGCAGGACCACCTTTTGGTATGAATTTCTCCTGGCGCCAACGCACCACACCGTCGCCACCGCGCCCGGCTTCTGCTTCTATGATTAATTCGTCGATAAATGCCATATCTTGACATCTTACACTAAAAACCCGAAAACTCATAGGTAAACTTTTAGTCGGTACGAAATTTTCGAAGCTTGAAAATTTCTGAAGTTGGCTCGTCGTCACTCGCCAAACCCCTTTAAAAGTTTACTTATGAGTTTTCTACAGCAATTTGTGCTAATTTAAGAGCTCCTTCTTTGGATTTGGCTACACAGAGGAAAAGTGCACGGTGGCAGAATACCGCATCATCTACACCAGTTATTTTTTGTAGTTCGGCATCTTTGAGTCCAGCCCATAGAGCGGGAAAGTCTTTTCTGTTCTTAAAACTCTTTGGTTCTATTGTCACGGTCTTCACTCCCCAGGTACTATCATTGCGAGGATAGATGACATACAATGGTTCACTAAACTGCATGAGGATGTACTCAGAAGGATAGTGTTTATCTAAAAGTATAATTCTTTTATCCTCTGCTGCGTGATACGCAGCCAAAACTTTTTCTTCAGCGAGTAGAAAATCTTGTGCTTGTTTTATCTCACGAGTCAATAGTGTGCGTGCGATCGCAACGCATTCAAAAAATTTCTCGTCAGTTTGCGCGGCATCTTCATTCCAAGTAGGAACCATAGATGAGAAAAAATGCTGGATGTGGTACGGAGAGATCGGATACTTATTTGTGACTAAATCCATGCCATTGTCTTGTGCGTCTATCGGAGAGACGAGCTTGCCGCGCACGATATCTGCAACTTTTTGTGAACCACAGAGCTCTGTGCCAAATTTTTTCCAAACTAATCCAAACGAAGAGTATTCTATCCCATTCTCATCTTTGCCTGCGCCGCCCACCTGATGATGATCAAACCTATTGGTAGATTCGTCATATATACCGCCTACATCATATACATAGTCTGCATTTTGAATTATTTCTGGATCACGGCTGCGAGTCACGGTAAACTTCTCCCCTGCCTTTTCGAGTATAAAAGACAAGACAACGGTGGCAAAGATGTCATCTGAATGAAAAGACCCGCTATGCGTTACTAATTTTTTACTTGTTTCCATGGTCGTGTAATATTGATTCAAACGCATTATATAGTAAAGACACTATTTTCTCCACTAAGAAAAATCCGACGATACAGAGCACGATAATGAGGAGAAAGTCAGTGAGTCTGTGACTGATACGAAATGCCGCGTATGAAAAGAAGTATCCGAGGGCGAGCAACGACAGCGCCCATGGCAGCGTCGAAGCGAGTTCAGCTTTCATGTATTCTTTAAAATTTATCTTTTTGTATCCACAGAAAATAATCACAAAGTGGTTTACCATCAAGAATTTTGAGACAAAGATAGACCAAAAAGGTTTTTCTTCGAAGTGCGGCATCACCGAGAGCACTTTTCGCTCGATGTATTGGAAGAACCTATTGTGGTCAAATTTTTTGTTGAGCATCGTACCTACAAAATACCCTAAGATAGACTTACCAATACCGCCGATCACGATGGCGATAAGCGCGATCCAAAAATTAAGCGCACCAAGCAGTATCAAAATTCCAGCTGAGATGGTAACCACCTCACCTTCAACAACAGTGATGAGAGTCATAGCAAGATACGCTAAGACTTGATTTTGTTCGATAATATAACGAAGAGTTTCTACGGTATGCATATCCCGATACTAAAATTTTAAGTTTTTGTTAATAGTGATCATTTATTGTCTGTTGAATTTAGTACGGGACAAGTATTAAAAGAGTGCATCGACGACTTCTTTTACCACAGAGCCATCAGCTTTACCCTTTAGGTCTTTCATGAGTGCAGACATGAGCATGCCTTTTTTAGTTCCGTCTGTAATTCCAAGCTCATCTTTTTTAGCCTTTGCGATCGTTTCTACTTCACTTTTATCCATGAGTTTTGGTAAAAACGTTTCCAAGATGGAAAGCTGGGATTGTTCTTCTTTGACGAGGTCTTCTCTGCCACCTTTGGTGTATTGTTCGATAGAGTCCTTGCGTTGTTTTGCGAGGCGTGTGATGACC
>CAZUCZ010000017.1:0-19536 GCA_964618925.1 uncultured Candidatus Saccharibacteria bacterium
CAATTATAGTGATCAAAGAAGCTTTCCAGTTTAGATATATTAATGCACAAAAAGCTGTGGTAATTCTAATGAATGCTGCAATGAACTGGAAGGTATTTTCAGAAAAATCCATTATAGCTTTGCTACCTTTTTCAATTTTATCTATTGTGTCACCTGAATGATGATCAGTATGCCAAGATATTGGTAGATCCATAACCCCGTGTACTAAGTACTCTTTATAGCTTTTTTGGACTGAGAAAGAAGTTTTCTGCTCTATTATTCTAGCTGGACCCCAGAATATCCAAAAACATATTTCAGCTAAAAAGAAAACACTTAAGATAAAAATTAATTTATAGATACTGTTACTATTTATCCCGTTTTTTTGAATGCTATCTAAGAAATATCCAAAAATAAGTGGTTGAGAAGCCTGAATTATTGAAGCAAGAGCGAGTAAAGATGTCGCAAATATTACTTTACTTTTCCTATTTCCAGCGTACTGATAAGTCTTTCGAAAAAGATAAAATATAGGGCTTTCTAGAATTATTTTCATGATGTTTTCGATTATAGCATAGCTATCGCTTAATTTTCTTGCTTTTTTTGGGGAAATCGTATATTATATGACTCATATGAAAACAGGGAAATCAGATGAATTTGCAGTTATAAAAACAGGCGGAAAGCAATACAAAGTCTCTGTGGGGACTGTTGTTTCTATTGAAAAGCTTAAGTCTACTAAGACTGAATACAAAAAGGGTGACAAGGTGTCTTTTGACAAAGTGCTCCTCGTAGACAATGGCAAAGACGTCACAATCGGTACTCCATATATTGGTGGTGCAGCTGTAGAGGCAGAAATCGTGGAGATCGGACGTGCACGCAAACTTCTCGTAATGAAATACAAACAAAAATCTCGCTACCTACGCCGCAACGGACACAGACAACCTTTTTTCAAAATCAAAGTTACTGCTATAAAATAAATAAAAAAATCCCGAATTCGGGATTTTTTTATTGTCGGTTCTTCAATGCATTTTTGAGTGTATCGTTATCTGAATACTCGAGTTCAGTGCCCGTAGACAGTCCTTTGCCGAGAGATGATACTTTGATGTCGTGCAAGTCAGTAAGCCCTTTGATCTCCTCACGGATATATGAATCAGTGTAGTCACCCTGGGGGTTCAGAGAAAAGGCGATGATGATCTCTTTGAGTCCGCCGTGTTCTATCTCTTTTTTAATTTTTTGTTTGAGTTCCTCGATCCGGACACGACTCTTTGTATTTTTCTCGACGATCGGCACGAGCCCACCTAAGATAAAATATTTACCATTATAAAATCCGCTTTTGTGCACACTTTCTAAATCCGAATCTTTTTCTACTACCATGAGGGTGTCTCTCTCTATGTTGGGATTAGCACATATTGTACAGATGCGAGAATTCATTTTTCCGGCAATAAAAAATCTGAAACATTCACTACATTGAGAGACTTCTTGTTTGAGTTCGAGGATGCCACGAGCGAGACTTTCAGAATAATTTTTATTTTTAAACATCAGGAAATACACAAAACGCTTGGCTTGTCGTTCGCCAATACCAGGGAATTCTTTGAATAGTTCAGTTAGTGTGTCTATGATATCCATCGGTATGCTGTGCTAAAAGTCATCCAAATCACCTGCGACATGTGTGGCAGAAAATTCACTCAAATTGCTCTTTTCAAGATTGAGGAATGTAGTAGTCTTCTCATCAAAGTATAGGTCTACCTTGCCAGTCGGACCATTTCTGTGTTTTTCTACGAGGATCTCGGCTATGTTTGTCTTATCCATCTGGTCTTTCATCTTGTCCTCCCGGTGGATGAACATAACCACGTCGGCATCCTGTTCGATGGATCCTGAGTCACGGAGGTCAGATAGGCGAGGTTTACCTCCACGAGATTCGACAGCACGGTTAAGCTGTGAGAGTGCAAGCACTGGTACATCGAGCTCTTTAGCGAGGCTTTTCAAAGATCTGGATATTTCTGTAACCTGATTTACCATAGAGTCGTAATTTTTCGATGTGGTCATGAGCTGCAAGTAGTCAACGACGATGAGGTCACATCCTTTTTCAGCTTTGATACGGCGAGCGAGAGCTTTCATACGGACGATGGAGTTCCCAGCTTGGTCATCGATGTAGATTTTTGCTTTAGCGAGTTTATCGAGTGAGTCGCGAAGTTGAGAAAAGTCTCGATCCGAGGACAGGTTCCCGGTACGGAGGTTCCATGCATTAACTCGTGATTGTGCAGAGAGCATACGGTCGACGAGTTGTTGTGACGACATTTCGAGTGAGAATATCAAGATAGATTTATCATGCACTGTCGCTGCAAGGCGGGAGATATCGAGGGCGAGGGTAGTCTTACCCATACTTGGACGAGCAGCGAGGATGATGAGGTCAGAAGGCTGGAGCCCAGAGAGCATCGCGTCGAGGTCTTTGAATCCAGTCGGTAGTCCACGAAGCATGCCTTTGTTCTCATGAAGTTTCTCGAGGCGTTCATATGCCTCAGGGAGTGCATCTTTCATGTTTACATATTTTTGATTCTTAGGGCTCGATACGACACTAAACATCCTTTTTTCTGCCATATCTAAAATATCGTCCATGTGATCGTCGCCTTCTTCGAATGCGAGTTCGGAGACATAGTCTGCGGCTTCGATCAGACTGCGGAGTACGTATTTTTTCTGTACGATGTCAGCGTAGTGTTTGACATTAGTAGAAGATGGTACCGTGTTTACTATCTCTGCGAGATATTGGTTGCCACCGATATTGTCTAAAAGTTTTTGTTCACTTAATTTTGTAGAAAGAGAGAGCATGTCGATCGGTTCATTCTTTGAAGACAGGTCGAGCATCGCTTTGAAAATGATTTTGTGTTTTTCAACGTAAAAAGAATCAGGGATGACCATGTCTTCTATCTCATGCATCGCATCCTTGCGAAGCATGATAGACCCGAGCACTGCTTGCTCAGATGGGATGCTTTGTGGAGGGACCCGAATCCCTTTTTGCATATTACTATGCGTAGCGGGTTTGAAATTATTTTTAAAATTTTGTGATCCCTTGCCTTGTGTCATGACTGTATTCTAGCATAGTCACAGATTTCTCAAAATCAAAAAGTGAGTAATATTGTTATTAAACTGTGAACAAATAACTGGGCGCATATACTGAAATATGATATTATGAACCCATGGAACACACAGACGATAAAATAAAGATATTACTCACCGGAGACCGCCCTACAGGCAGACTACACCTAGGGCATTTTGTTGGTTCTATCCAAAACAGAGTCAAACTACAAGACGAAGTCTCAAAAGCTTTTTATATGGTTGCTGATATTCAGGCACTTACTGACAATGCAGATAATCCAGGCAAAGTACGAGACAATGTCATGGAAGTGGTTCTCGATAACCTTGCATGTGGCGTGGATCCAAAGAAAACTACATTTTTCATACAGTCACAAGTGCCTGAGATTGCTGAGCTCACAATTTTATTTATGAACTTAGTCACACTTCAACAGCTTTCTCATAATCCTACAATCAAAACAGAGTTAAAAGAGAAAAGTTTTGAGCAAAGTACACCTTTTGGTTTTTTGGCATACCCAGTATCTCAGGCGGCAGATATACTTTTCTGTAAAGCCAACACAGTTCCCGTAGGGATAGATCAGATGCCAGTACTCGAACAAGCGAACGATATCATCAAAAAGTTTAATGCGATCTATGGAGTAGAATTGTTTTCTAGAATAAACGGCGTGGTGGGCGAGTTGCCACGACTTGTCGGCATAGATGGTAACGCAAAGATGTCAAAATCACTCGGCAACTGTATCTTTCTTTCGGATTCCGATGAGGAGATAGAGCAGAAAGTGATGCAGGCATATACAGACCCAAACCATATTAAAATAGAAGACAAGGGAACCGTCGAGGGTAATGTCGTATTTACATATCTCGATGCGTTTGATCCAGACAAAGCTGGTGTCGCAGAATTAAAGGCTCAATATCAAGCAGGTGGGCTTGGGGATACCGTTTTGAAAAAGAGACTTACTAAGGTGTTGATCGATCTCATAACTCCAATACGTAACAAGAGAGAGGAATATGCTAAGGATCCAGAAAAGGTCATGAAGATCTTAGAAGATGGTATACAAGAAGCTCGCAAGGAAGCTGCAAAGACAATGCTCGAAGTTCGCAAGGCTCTACGAATAGATTATTTTGATTAACATGAAAAATAATTCTGAGGAACATAAAAAAGAATTCATAGACGTGATTTATAAAATCGCTAAAGACAAAGCCCTGCTCGGTGATTTTATGAAGGATATCTTAACTCCACGTGAATACGAGACCATAGGCGTACGCTGGCAGATAGTAAAAAGGCTCGCAAAAGGGGAGCATCATCAATCCATAGCCGAAGATCTACACCTCGGAGTAGCTACGGTAACGAGGGGATCAAGAGAGATGCGAAACAAAGATGGTGGCTTTAGAAGGGCTTTAAAGATAGTGCAAGGTAAATAGTGAGTATGTAGTTATCCACAATACTACTTTTTACCCCCTTGCATTTTATTTTATATATACTAGCATACTAGTATGATAGTAATAGTGAAAAAACAGAAGAGTGGTTCAGTTAAATCAGTTAAGTCCGATAATATTATCCAAGGGGGTTTTTGGTGGCGCACAGAGCCTTTTTCTCGTACGTCATTCTGTTGATTTTTTCTTAAAATATTTTAATCAAAAAATTTATTAAATGGCGCACGAGCGTCATTTTAGTTTTTATAACTAAAATAAGTTTTTTGAAAATAAAATAGACAAAGGAGAAAATTATGTGGGATTTGGTCACGATACAACATAACAATAGAAAACCAGAAGAAACAAAATTAATGAATTTACTAGAAGAAGCCAAAAATTATATAAGCTTGGGTAATTTTAGAAGATTTGATCAGATTTTAGAGGAAATTAATAAACTAAGGAAAGAATTAAAAGAAGGAGGCTTAGAATGCTGGTAGCAATATTAAATAATTTGATTCTGGAAAGAATAATTAATAATTTCCATGAATTTGTTGGGTCTAATCGGGACAATACATACTTGTTTGACTTCATCGTTTTGCAGCTAGATGTAAATAATCATTATAATCATGCAATTTATAATTTTTTATTTATAAATCTAGTAAAACATTTTGGGTTAAGTAAGGTGTTGAGTAAAATAAAAGAATTGAATCTAAAAGTCGATCTCGCAATAATGATCGGCGAATAATCATTGGCAGTACTTCTCGGAGTGCTGCCAATTTTAATATATAGTTGCATTTTTATAGGTATTATTTATAATAAAAAGGTGATTATAAAACAGCAAAAAGTAAATAGCTCTGCAAATACTTTTTTCTTTACAGGCTTCTTCTTTAGAAGCCTGGTCTTTTCGCTGTAATGATCTATTAGAAACTTACAAAGAAAACACCAGCCCTTAAAACCAGCTGGTGTTTTTCATTATATAAACAATATGCATAAACCAAAAATAAAAATTCAAGAAAAACAGGAGAATCATCAAATTTTCCCTGAAGATACAAAAATTACAGTCGGCATACACGGTACACCGGGGTCTTTTACAGAACAGTCACTCTATAGATTTTGCGAAGAAGTGGGGATCGAGGTTGTAAATGTAGACATAAAATACCTCGTAGAAGCAGAAAAAGTTATCGAAGCAGTTATTAGTGGTCAAATTGATCGAGGTGTTGTTGCTGTTGCAAATTCTGGTTCTGGGGTTTGCACATTTACCTTGCACTCTCTGTCTAAACATCGGATAGAGATCCTCGCTACCTATGGCATGCAAGTATCACAATGTCTCCTGGTGCATCCAGATATAAAAAGTATAGATGAAGTGAAACAAATTTTTGCACATCCACAGGCGATCGACCAATGTCAAAGAACACTAGATGATATCTTTGCACAGATCGAAGTGTTCCCTGGAAAAGATGCGGACGACACAGCACTCTGCGCGCGTAGATTAGCACATGGAGAATTAACAAAAAGCATAGCTACCCTCGCTTCAGCACGCGCAGCAGAAACATATGGGTTAAAAGTGTTACAGCATGACATGCAGCATGATCCACTCAACATGACCACATTTTTGATAATTAAAAAATAGAATTAAAAAATTGATGCCTGGGTTTTAGATAAAGAACCTAAGCACTAGTTTTTTAGAAAACTAGATTTGTTATTCGATAAAAAATAAAGGAGGTTATTATGGCTAAACCAAGACCATTTTACCCATGGATACCACCCAAAAAACCAAAAAAATAATTAAAATATAGGCGGACGGACTTTTTAAAGACGTTCGCCAATTTTTTTTGTTTGTGATAAAATCCAAATATATGAAAAATCGTATATATATCAAAGATCTAAAGGATCATGTGGGTAAGGAAATCATTATTGCTGGCTGGGTGGACGTTCGTCGTGATCAGGGTAAAATGGTCTTTTTTGATATGCGAGATATGACTGGCAAAGTCCAATGTGTCACATTGCCAAGCCACGAGCAAGCGATAGAACAAGCAAAGCACATCCGCTCTGAATGGGTTCTCAAGGTTACTGGTCTTGTAAATAAACGTCCCGAAAAGAATATCAAAGCTGATGTGTTAAACGGAGACGTAGAGCTTGAAGTTTTAGGTATCGAGGTACTGAGCCAAGCAAAAGAGCTTCCTTTTGACATGTCCCTCGATGGATACAATCTCGAACTTGTGACTGAGCTAGATAATAGAGCTCTCGTATTGCGCCATCCTAAAATTCAAGCAGTATTCAAAGTCCAAGAAACTATCATCGATGCATTCCGAGAATTCATGAAACAAAATATGTTTTTTGAATTCCAGGCTCCTTGTATCACTCCAGCAGTAGCTGAAGGTGGTAGTGAAGTTTTCAAGATAGATTATTTTGATAAAAAAGCATTCCTTACTCAATCCCCTCAGCTTTATAAACAAATAGTCATGACTGCATTCGAGAGGGTTTTCTCTGTAAACAAAGTATTCCGCGCAGAGCCATCTGCGACGACTCGTCACCTCACAGAGATAGTCTCACTCGATGCCGAGATGGGATTTATCGATGGATGGGAAGACGTACGCGATATGGCAGAAAACACCGTAAGATATATTTTGAAAAAAGTTCAGGAAAAGAATGCTGCAGAATTAAAATTATTAAAAGCAGAACTTCCAGTCATGATAGATAAGACTCCTACTTTATCGCTCAAAAAAGCGCAACAAAAGATATTTGATACATTTGGACGTGATGTTAGACAAGAAAAAGACTTGAATGCTCAAGACGAACGCGAACTCTGTGAAATAATTAAAAAGGAGACTGGTTCTGACTTCGTGTTTGTATACGGGTACCCTACACGCAAAAAGCCTTTTTATGTGTATCCTAATCCAGAAAACCCAGAAGTTAACGAAGGTATGGATCTCCTCTGTAAGGGGCTCGAATGGCTCTCTGGTGGACGCAGGATAAATGATTACAATCAACTCATGGAGCATGTAAAGATCTGGGAGATGGATCCTGAGAAAGTAAAAATGTTCCTAGAAGCTTTCAAATATGGTGTACCGCCTGAAGGTGGCTTTGCATTTGGTGCTGAACGCATTACCATGCAACTTCTTGGGCTCAAAAATGTCCGCGAGGCATCCATGTTCCCACGCGATATGGAGCGCATAGACGAAAGACTCTCACAATAAAAACATGAAATACATTATTTCTGGAAAGGTGATACGAGGTGATGGTTATGGCAAGAAGATCGGTTACCCAACTATAAATATCGACCGAAAAGAATTTCTCAAATTAAAAAAGAAACCACCATTTGGCGTGTATGCGGGCATGGTGGCAATGTCTAAAAAGATATATCGAGCAGGAATCATAATCGGACCAAAGGACAAAAAGAATCTACCTAAAATAGAAGCGCATATCATCGGATATAAAGGAAATGCATACGGCAAACAAGCCACACTCGAGATACATGCGTTTATTCGCAAATTCAAAAAATTTAAAACCATCCCAGAGCTCAAAGAGCAAATAGAAAAAGACTTACAAATGTGTTAATATTTTATATATGTCACAATCAACCAATTGGTATAGTGGACCTTTATTTATAATTATTGCAGCAGCTCTCTGGGCTTTTGATGGGCTCATCCGTCAGCATTTATATACACTACCTCCGCTCACGATTATTTTCTTTGAGCATTTGGTCGGACTTATTATTTTAACTCCATTTGTGTTGAGACATGTGCTTACCACAAAGCTCACTCATCGTGAATGGTGGCTTGTCGTTCTGGTGGCTATTTTGTCTGGGTTCCTCGGTACGCTCTGGTTCACCACGGCACTCGGCAAGGTGCATTTTATATCTATATCAGTGGTATTCTTGTTACAAAAATTACAACCATTATTTGCGATCTCGACTGCACGTATTTTCTTGAAAGAAAAATTAGACGAACGATATTACAAATGGGCATTTATCTCCATACTCGCTGCATACTTTGTCACATTCCCGAGTGGAGTTCCAAATCTACAGACAGGTAGCGAGACCATCATCGCAGCATTATTTGCTCTCGGTGCCGCTATCGCCTGGGGTTCATCGACTACATTCTCTAAGATGCTCCTTAATAAAGTGGACTTCAAGGTAAGTACTTTTTATCGCTTCTTGTTCACCACTATTTTTGCGCTACCGATATTGTATTTCTTTGGAGGTGGATTCGGGAGCGGGTTCATTATTCCGAGCATGAGTCAATTCCAGTTGTTGATACTTATTGCGGTGTCTACTGGGATGGTGGCACTCCTCATCTACTACAAAGGGTTGTCAAAGACACCAGTACACGTGTCCACGATTCTTGAGCTTACATTTCCTTTTATTGCGATCTTTATAGATATGAAAGTGAACCACACAGTGCTCTCGCACTCACAATGGCTCGCAGCTATCATCCTCGTATTCTGTATTTTCCAAATTTCTCGGATCAGGGAAAAAAATGAACAGCAATCATAATATATGGATACCGATGACAAAACTCAAAAGAGTCTGGTAAAGAAGAGGTGCGGACCGTGCGAGAAAAAGGGTATGAAGCCGATGAGCAGAGAAGATGCACAAGACTATGTGGATGAATCATATCACTGGACTTTATCAGAGGATGCAAAGAAGATTTCCAAGGAATATAAATTCCAAGATTTCATCGGTGCGATAAACTTTGTAGACAGGGTAGCAGACATCGCCGAAGAAGAAGGACATCATCCAGATATTCATGTGCATTACAATATCGTCACCCTTGAGCTCTGGACTCATGCTATTGATGGACTTTCAGTAAATGATTTCATCATCGCTGCTAAGGTAGACGCGATGCAATAAAAAAGGCGGGTCTCTTAAACGAGCACCGCCTCATTGCTAATGGATTCCACAAAAAGTATTTGGAATTGAAGCATTTTCTTGAATCTTTTTTAGTCTTGCTTTTTCTTCGTTTTCGTAAATCTTCCTCCATCTTCTTATTTCAGAGAGAGGAATTGATTTTTGATAACTAAAAACAAAGTTGCAAAATGTTAGCATGGTTTTGTAGTCTAAATAACATTTATCAAAAGATTTTTTAATATATAAAACTTGATCTTTATTAAGTTCAAGTTTTTCAAGAAACAAATAAGCTGATTTTCCCAATCCCGGACCACTGAAGGTGTCTAAGTCTTTATCGAAATAATTCATAATAAGCTTATTCTTCTGAAGAACATTTTCATTGATTTCCAAGATAGAATCTTCGATTTTTTTGAAAATAATTTGACGTAAATCCAAGGTGGATGGTGAAATATAATTTTTTAACTTGAGTCCTAGGTCAATTAGCATATCTATATCAAAAAACTTCTTATCCCAAAAAATAGTTGGGACTATATACGCGGCAGCGTTACCAGTTTTTAATGTAAAAAGATTGAATAATAATTCATTAAATTCTTTTTTTACTAAAACCTCTTGAAGTCTTTCGAGGTGTTTATGTAATTCTGAGACAAAACTAGATTCAGTAATAAAATCACCTAGTAATTTGCTTACATGTGAATCAACTCCTTGTCTATATTGAATTTCTCTAAAAAAAGTTTCCGTTACGTCAATTAATAAATCTTTTGACATGGATATTTCTTTTATCAAAATATATAAAAACAAGGGATTACAGTTAAGGCTTTCTAATATTGGCGTGATGAGTTTTTCATCTGTTTTTAATATTGGTAAAATATTCTCGTAGAATAATTTTTCTAGTTCTTTGTTGATAGATGTCCCCCTGAAATCAAATGTTAATAATCTACCTAATTTTCTTATGTCAACCATTATTTTTTTCATTTTTATTCTCCTTTCAAATAACAAATTTTGCCGTTTTGTTATGGTTGGCAAATCAAAACCCCTTCCTAACGAAACTTAGGAAGGGGTTAATTTCGAGACTATTGCTGATGAGATTTACAGACTCAAAGACAACCCTTTCCTAAGTTTGGAATGGTTGCTATGATGTTGTACTGCTAAGCGAGATAGTACTAAACGATATCCACCGAGGCTTCCCTTGAGCCATTTTGCGATGCGGGCGATGGTTGCAGAAGAAAGCCCAGTACTCTCACTGATCGCATTATATTGAATGTCTTTAGATAGCAGGGAAGCTACCTCGAGTCTGTTTGCGAATTCTTTGATCTCGGCTTCTGTCATCAAGTCTCTTAAGAAATTCTTTGCTTCATTTGTACTTTTAAGTGCCAGAAAAGCTTCAAGGAGCTGCTTGTTTTCTTTTGCATTCCAGTCTACTGTAGAGCCGATTTGTTCTACTAGTTCTACTGTCTGTATTGATGTTTTCTTATTCATACCTTTACTCATGTCGCTACTTTAGCAAACTAAAGTACTTTAGTCAAGTAAAGTAGAAAATAAGCTGTGGAAAAGTAAAAAGATGGCAATATGTATTTCAACAACTATTACCCTAATCTAGTCCATGTTATAATAACTAAATTATGGAATCATTTAAAGTAGCCAAGGAGGTGATAGATAGCCCTTTCAAGGACAAGAGAAGAATTAATGAAGCTATCGGAATACGCCTAGAATCTGACACCGAGCTCAGTATCCATTGCGCTGATCTAAAAGATAAAACGTTCAAAGAAAAGATTGATTTATTGAAAGATGGTCTATGGAGTACTGCTTTTTTCTTGCGAGAAAGAAGTCCATGGAGGAATGTTGATAAAATTACAGCTACATCCTGGATAGTTAAAGAGCATCCAAAATTAATGGAGTCGCTAGGTTTCACAATTGTGTACGAAAATACACTAGATGTCAAAATAGCCAAAGCTGTTTATAAAAGAGATTCTATCAAGAACAGTAATGTACTGCTACCTAAATTAAAGAAAAATACTTATGGGGAACCAGAATATGCTTATATGACAAGGAAAAAATTCTTAAGCATGTATGGAGATAAGGGTAAAATAAATATTCTAAGTACTAATAAGGCACAAATGACAGATCCGAAAAAGACGGATGAAGAATAGCTATTTAAAAGACTTTATATCTTTCAGAAGTTCTGGGAATTTTTCTTGGTTAAAGTGACCTCTGTCTTTAAAGATTCTAACTGTAGCTCCGTTGAGCTCTTCTTTGTATTTTTCCATATCTTTAAATGGGACTACTTTGTCATCTGTGCTGTGATATAGGAAAACTTTGCCGGCTTGATTGCTGAGCTTGCTCAGGTTTTTAGGGATTGCAAAATTCCTGGATGTATTATTTTTGATTGCGTATGGTGCTGAGATTAAAAATGTTGCTTTGATTTTCTTTGGGAATTTATTTTCGGCGAGGTATTTTGCGAGGAACATGCCACCGAGCGAATGCCCGATGAGGATAATGTCATCGTGTATAAAAGGTATTATTTTCTCAAACCAGACTTTCCAGTGCCCATATATGGCACTCCGCTTGTTTGGCATTTCAGGTAAAATGACTTGAAATTTACTCCCAAGGTCTTTTTGTAAGCCTTCTTTCCATTTCTTTTGAAAGAAATATTCGATGCTTTGTATGTTGTACTTCTTTAGAGAACTCAAAAGCTGTTTTGGCTCTTTGTATAAATCCCCACCATGAATGCAAAGTATTTGTTGTTTCATATTTTTATTTTATCCAGTAAATTTCTCTTCGAAAACTATTTCTTCGAGAGGTTTTCTCTGACTTGGAGCTTCGCGAGCTTGAAGTTTTTCTGGGAGGTCTTCTATCTTTCCATGTTTACCTATGGCTATTATGCATTCGATTGTGTATTCGTCAGATAGTTTTAATTTTTCTGTTATAACTTCATTAATTATCCCGCCCATAGAGTGAGCGAGTATGTTCATCTCTGTTGCTTGTAATAGTAAATTTTGAGTAGCGAGCCCTGCTTCGAATGAATGCGTTTTCTGTAGTGAACCATCATCTAAGTGCTTCTTTGAGATGACGACTACGAGTACTCCAGCTTTTGCACACCAGACTCTATTACTCTCTGTGAGGAATTGTAAAAAGTTCTCGAATTCTGCTGAATCTCGAGTCGCGTAAATATACCGCCAAGGTTGAAAATTCCTCCCAGATGGAGCCCAGCGTGCAGCTTCAAATAGGGTTAAAAGGTCTTCTTTGGAAATAGATTCACCCGAAAATGCTCGTGGCGAATAGCGTTTTAAAAATATGTCGTTGATAGGGTATTCTGTAGTGCGAGTGTTTATGGTTTTCATTAGTTGATTATATTCTATATAAAATTAGAAAGCCACCAAGGGGTGACTCCCTTGGTGGCTATTATTTCCAGAACTGCCACCATTTTTTCGGCAGAATTTTAGGTAAGTCCTCAATTTTTATAAAAACCTTATAAAGATTTATTTCTGTCGGTTTTCCGCTGAGTAAAATTTCCCCAATATGCGACGTAGAAGATCTACGAGCACTTGTTGCTCCTGCTGCGTGGTATGCCGCGATTCGTTCGTCGGCCATATCCAAAGGTAGGTCGCCCAACCAAGCTTCATTTATGCCGAGTTGGTCTCCAGTAAAAAATTCTGGGAATTCTTTACTCAGGTCTGCGACTTGTTTTTCACAAGTCGAAAAAATATGATTTTTCATTTTTATATTACCTCTTTTTTGTATAGAATATAAAATTATCCAATTTTAGAATACAATTTTTCAAAGAAGTTGTCAATTTATTTATTCAAAAACTTCTCAATAATCTTTTTATCTCTTTTCAGCCAAGCGATGTTGCCTTCGAGGCGTTCGAGGAGTTGGTCTATGGCACGCTTTGCACCTGGAGCTTCGTGGGTGGCAAAGAATTTCTTGATTGATTTAAAGTGACGCTCTTCTGCACTGCCACCAATGGCTTTCACAGCTCTGCCTAGAGTGAGCCCGCCTTCACCATAGCGAGATACTAAGGTCTTCCAATTCTTCTGCAAGAAATTCCACCAGATGTCGCGTCCGAGTGGATTGGATCCGACGCTTGATAGGATACTTACAGTGTCTTGGATACGTACGTATTCAGACATGGCAAACTCACAAGCCTTTTGCAAAAGCTCTTTATCTTTAAAATCTCCGAGAGAGTAGCCGAGGCGATTCTTTTCTTCATGCAAAGTTTCCTTTTTGTATTTTTTGATGAATTCTTCGAATTCCTTTTTACCACCCGCAGAAGCTACAACGCCATATACAGCTCCGCGAATATCTGGATTGAGCTTATCACTTTTCCATTTCTTTCTCGCTTCGTCTATGACCTTTTTATCACCAGCTCTACCAAGTCTGGAAATGGCTAGTGAACGGAGTAGGGTGTCTGCGTGTGATTCTTTGTCCTTCTTCCCGCCTGCATTAGCTATGCTGGAAGCATTGCGGGCAGGTTCCCAACCGAGATTTTTAAAGACAGGGGAGAATAATTCGATGGTGAGTGCATCTAAATTTACATTGTCTTTTAATAGTTGTTCGATGCGAGCGAGCCCTGTAGCTATCTCAACCCAGACTGTGTAGTTATCCTCGTTTTTGTATGCGCTGATGAACTCTAGGGCATCTGTGGTCGGTATTACTCCAGCTTCAGAGAGGGCGAATAAGTCACGGATAACTCCGAGTCGGTCACGTGCAGATAATTTTTTATTTTGGATTGGTTCGTAGAGTTTTTCTAAAAGTTCTTTTGAATATGCTGTTCGGTAGAAGCCTGCTTCGCCAAAGTTAAGTTTCAAGAAATTTTCAGAATTCTTTCTTGGTACAAGTTTTTGCTCAACGCGCATATTTTTCTGTTGAAAAATTGCTATGCTCGGCTCGCCAGCCTGCGCAATGTTTCGCGAAAACTGCACCTGCAACGAATTCTTCACTGGTATTTGCCACAAGGTTTTATCTTTAACTTTCTTTGCTGAGATAGGACTCGTGAAGAATCTTTCTTGAGAAAGAATTAATTGTTCATTTTTTATCTCAGCTTTGACGACAGGGTAGCCAGGCTTACTCGTCCAATTATGCATCATCTTGGACACAGGCTTTTTGGAAACTTTTTCAAATGCTTGCCAGAGGTGAATCGTCTCCGTGTTTTTGTAGCTGTGCTTTTTTAGATAGTATCGGAGTCCATCGCGGAAATCTTTTTCCCCGAGATAGTCTGCGAGCATGCGGATGACAGATGCACCTTTAGAATATGAAACTTCATCAAATATTTCACCGATCTCACTTGGGTGATGTACTTCCACTTCGATAGGGTGTGTGGTTGCTAGTGCATCGAGGCGTAGAGCTACACCAAGGTCATTCGTAGAGAACTGAGTCCAGATATCCCATGCAGGGAACATTTTATCTACCGCGAGATATTCTATATATGAAGCGAAGCCTTCGTTCAACCACAAGTGTGTCCACCATTCCATGGTTACGAGGTTCCCGAACCACTGATGAGCGAGCTCGTGAGCGACGACAAGGGCTACCCATTGTTTATTTGAAGCAGAAGAATGCTCTTCGTCTACGAGTAGGGCGCTCTCTCGGTATGTGACTGCACCCCAGTTCTCCATGGCACCAGAAGCAAAGTCTGGGATAGCGATCATGTCTAGTACGGGTAGAGGATATTTAATAGCAAAATATTCTTCATAGAATTCTAAAGTTTTGACTGCGCATTCGAGAGCGAATTTTGCTTGATGTTTCTTACCTGGAGTTGTGTATACTCGCACTCGAGTTTTGTTCTTGGTTTTACTTTCTAAGTATTCAAAATCCCCAATTATAAAAGCGAGTAGGTAAGTAGACATCTTTGGAGTCGGTGCAAATTTTACAATTTTAAAACCAGCTTCATGCTCTCCTACTGCAGCAGGTAATGTGTTTGATATCGCAGTTTTGTCGTCTGGGACGATGAGTGATACATTGAAAATAGCTTTTTGTGCTGGTTCATCAAAACAAGGGAAAGCGCGACGCGCGTCTGTGGCTTCGAACTGGGTGGTAGCCATGTTGTGTTCTTTGTCGATGTTCAAATACTTACTACGATAGAATCCACGCATCTTATCGTTTAGTATTCCAGTGAAGACTATGGTGAGTTTTACTTTGCCTTTTTTGATCGCCCTTGGAAATGTAAACGTAGCTGTCTCGGATGCATCATCATAAGAAATCTTTGCGAATACTTTTTCTTTACCAAGTAATACGTGTACAGTATCTATTTCTATTTCTTTAGAGTGAAGTTTGATGGCCTTCGTATCTTTTAAGATAGTCAAATGAATAGTCTCGACACCTCTAAAGGTAAAGTTCTCTAGATCCGGGCGGAGCTCTATATAATATACAGATGGTACGACATTTTTGGAGAGTCGGACACTGGTGGCTTTCTTCTTTGAATTTTTATTTTTCATCCTACACTAAAATTTTAATATTAATGTTCAGGATTATAGCACGTAATCAAAAATTTAGTGCAGGACAGGTAAAAAAATGTTATATTATTTGAATGGAAAGTAACAATTACACAGTAAAAACCGTTAATTTTGAGGGACCTTTTGGACTACTACTCGATCTCGTAGAGAAAAGAAAGCTCTTCGTCAATGACGTATCCTTGGCTACTGTTACTGAAGATTTTTTGAAATACATGAATGAGCTCGGTGGACCACAGTCTGTACACCCAGATGAAATTACGAGTTTTGTCCTCGTGGCATCCACACTCATCTTGATCAAATCCAAATCACTACTCCCAAACCTTTCTCTGACCGACGAGGAACAAGGTGATATCAAAAATCTAGAAGAGAGGTTGCGATTGTATCAGCTCTATATCAAACTCGGTGGTAACATAAAAAATAATTTTGGAAAGCATGTTATTTTTGCACCGCTCGAAAAGAAGAATGATATCTTGGTATTCTTGCCAGACAGTCAGATAACCAAAGACAGTATGATGACCTTCGCACGTGGAGTGCTCGGAGGTATGCCTAAGAAAGTTGCACTCCCAGAAGTCGAAGTCAGGAAGACTATCAGCATCGAAGAAGTCATCGATAAACTCACAGACCGCATACAGAATGCAATGCAGGTTAGTTTCAGAGAATTCTCAGGCAAGAAAACAGGCACTCCGCATACAAGAGCAGAAAAAGTAATGGTCATCGTGAGCTTTCTCGCGATGCTTGAGCTTGTGAAAAATGGTATCTTAAATGCAGTACAACATGACCACGCCGAAGACATCGTCATCAGTAAACAAGAACCCGAATTAACAACTAACGAATCATAAGAACATGGAATTAGAACACAAAATAGAAGCTATCTTGTTTTGGAAAGGAGAACCGATGTCACGCAAAAAGCTTGCTGATATTTTGAAAGTGTCGAGTGATGAAATCACTCATGGCATACAGAAGCTCAAAGAGAACTTGGACACACGAGGCATCGTGCTCATAGAACAAGACGCTGATATTATGCTCGGCACAGCCCCTCAAATGAGCAGCATGATCGAAGAGCTTCGCAAAGAAGAACTAAATAGAGACCTTTCAAAAGCAAGCCTGGAAACCTTGTCTGTGATTTTATATAAAAATGGAGCAAGCCGAGCAGAGATAGACTATATCAGAGGGGTGAATTCTAGCTTCACACTTCGTGCTCTGTCTGTCCGAGGACTGATAGAGAAAACAATCGATCAAAAAGATTCACGGCGCTATGTATACAAGCCAAGTTTTGAGCTCTTGTCATATATGGGTGTCACCTCTGTCGAAGAGTTGCCTGATTATGCTGAAGTAAATAGTTCTATAAACAAAGCTGCTGAAGTTGAAGAAGAAAAAACTCAACAAGAAGAAGATCCTACAAAAGCTGAAGAAATCTGCGTAGAGCCAGATGTATCTCAGATAGAAGGCGACACGCCGGTACATATTTCAGAAGAAGACATACAAAAAGGACAAGAGGTGTGCGTCGAACCGAAGGTTCCTAACGAAGATAAACTAGAAAATTAGTATGTATATTAACTTGATTAAAATTTTTATACCGACAACAGTGGCTTTCTTTTTAGGGCTGTTTATGACTCCTGTCGCCACACACTTTTTCTTTAAATACAAAATGTGGAAGAAATATTCGAGAGATGAGGCCATCTCAAATTCAGATTTTGCCAAAGTGCATGCAGGAAAAGCTGAACTAAATACACCACGAGTAGGAGGCATCATCGTATGGTTTTCAGTACTTGTCACCACGGTAGTCTTTTTCTTTTTATCTTTTTTATTTCCTGGATCAACTACTGAAAAAATAAATTTCTTGAGTCGCAACCAAACATTGATTCCTTTTTTCACATTACTTTTTGGAGCGGTGCTTGGACTCATCGATGACCTAGTACAAATATACGGACACAATGCGATCGCTCGAGATGCAGCATCATGGCGTTGGTGGAAAGCAGGACTCATCGCCTTAGCATCACTACTCATCGGTATGTGGTTTTATTACAAGCTTGGAATGACGAGTGTCAGCATCCCATTTGATGGAGATCTGTATCTAGGTATACTGATCATTCCATTTTTCATCCTGGTGGCACTCGCGACATTTTCAGGTGGAGTAATAGATGGCATCGACGGACTCTCTGGTGGGGTATTTGCCTCCATCTTTGCCTCATACACAATCATAGCGTACACAAACAACCAGATAGACATCGCCGCATTCTGTGGAGTTACCACTGGCTGTATTTTGGCGTTTTTGTGGTTCAATATCCCGCCTGCACGTTTTTATATGGGTGAGACGGGGATCATGGCACTTACCCTGACCTTAGCGACGATATCTTTTTTAACCAATACTGCACTTCTCTTGCCAGTGATCGCCTTACCGCTCGTTATTGAATCTGGTTCAGACATTATCCAAATGACCTCTAAGAAACTACGAAAAGGTAAACGGGTGTTTAGGTTAGCACCGATACATCACCATTTTGAAGCGATCGGATGGCCCTCATACAAGGTTACAATGCGTTTTTGGGTCTTGTCGGCGGTATGCGCTATAATAGGTGTTGTCATAGCCATCATAAGTAAATAAATAATTTTTATAATGAAAAATATCAAAGAAATATTAAAATTTGTCATAACATATATCTTGCGCGTAGAGTCACAGCTCGTATTACGTAAATACAAACCAAAAATAGTTGCCATCACCGGCTCGGTCGGTAAAACTTCTACAAAGGATGCCGTGTATGCAGTGTTGTCCAAGTTCTACAATGTGAGAAGGAGTGAGAAAAGTTTTAATAGTGAAATAGGCTTACCACTGACGATACTCGGAGTGCCAAATGCATGGAGTAGCCCCACCCTATGGCTCAAAAATATAATTACCGGGCTAAAACTCATCATGTTTACACACCTATATCCAGAGTGGCTTGTCCTCGAAGTCGGTGTCGGCAAGGCAGGAGATATGAAAAAGACAGCGTCATGGCTAAGGACTGATGCAGTGATAGTCACCGCGATAGGTGAGACACCTGCCCACATAGAATTTTTCCATTCTCGCAAACATTTGATCGAAGAAAAATCAGGACTGATCAAAACCCTGAAGCATGACGGTATCTTGATCTTGAATGCAGATGATCCAGATGTACTCGGCATGCATACAAAAACCAAACACATATTTATGACTTACGGATTCAACGCCGATGTGGATGTTCGTGCTTCGAGTGACAGCATTCTCTACACAGAAGACGGGATCCCGGGCGGGATAATATTTAGAATAGATGAACACGGTAGCAGCTTGCCTGTGGTGATCGAAGGCGTCTTTGGACGGAATCATGTCTATGCCACACTCTGTGCACTGACACTCGTATCTGCACTCAAATTAAATACACTCACTGCGATAGATGCACTCAAGAATTATGAAGTACCTCCAGGACGCATGCGCCTCCTTAAAGGGATTCATGATTCGATGATTATCGATGATACATATAACTCATCACCAATGGCAGTAAAATCTGCACTCATCACCTTGAGTGAAATAAAATCCAACAATAGAAAAGTAGTGGTCTTGGGTGACATGCTCGAACTCGGCAAGCACACTCTCGAAGCACACAAAAACATAGGCAAGGTGGTAAGCGAGATATTAACTGGCAGCATGGATACACTGGTAGTGGTGGGTCCACGAGCACAGGGGATAAAAGATGGCGCTATCGAAGCTCAATTTAATGATCAACGTATCTATGAATTTAAAGACTCGTACGAAGC
>CAZUCZ010000018.1:0-19249 GCA_964618925.1 uncultured Candidatus Saccharibacteria bacterium
CAAGATTTCCGATATTGTATGAGATCGTATATCAACCATATTAGGTGACATTTTCATATCTTTGAGCAACAAATCCCCGACATCTACCAAAAATACCTTAAATAATTCACTAAGCTTGTGATCTATGTCATCTATTTTGTCAGGGGTATTTTGTACATTTATAAAAGAGATAAACATGGCGACTAGTTTTTGAGATTCAGATAGCATTCTATATGTTGGATAATCTTTGAACTCGCTCGCTCTGAGCTCAAGACGTATAGAGCTCAAACTTATTCCAATATTTCTGGCATTTTTATACTGATAAGAAGAAAATGTCTTCCTGTGTCGTATGCGCTTGCCTGAAGTAAATGCATACACCAAGGCATCACTGAGTATTAGAGTTTCGAAATCATATTTTTCAACAATTTTAGACGTAATGTGTTGCCCCATACCAAAGTTTAGATGTAGAGATAATATATTTTTTGCTTGATCTGAGATTTTATATACATCTCCGTTTGTTTTATTTTTATCTTTCCTTAGAGGGATAGCGCCCATATTAGCTAGCTCTTGAATAATCCTACCTTGCACCCATGGACTATACGAAAAATCTGGGTTTACCTCCCACAACTCCCCTTCGTCATCATTTGCATCTTCATTTGTTACATCAAGAATATCTAGTACAGAGATTTTATCTCTATCTAGATGTGTCATGGGTATTTCAATTTCTACGCCAATTGTTGGAAGCGGATGTTTCCGATTGATGTATTCAGTCTCAAGAGTGGATAATTTACTAATTTTATCGAAAGCCTGTTTTAATTCCTTTCTTTTTGCTTTCGGATGCTGCCGTAGAAAATTATATAGATATAGCTGAATGGCAGGATCCGCAGACGGCTCTATCTCAGTTGCATGTCTCTCAAAAAAATTAAATACCTTGGTCGCAGCCTGTGTTGGAGAAATGCTATCGTCTGGCGGGCTGAATCTTTCTTTTTGATTCTTATTTTGTATGGTTAGATCGGGATTTTTGCTCGCTGTAGGTATAAATGATTCTTGCATACTCATATTATATACTCCAAGGGAAATGTATTGCAATTTAACCTCTGTTATGTAATAATGTACCCCATATGAATCTAGTAGCGAACATTCTGCCTTACGCGCAGATTATCCTTTCAGTAATACTGGTTACAGCAATAATGCTTCAGCAATCTGGAGCAGGTTTGGGTGGTGCACTCGGCGGTAGTGATACTGGCGCGTTTCATCATACACGCCGCGGCTTTGAAAAGTTTCTCTTTTATTTGTCTATTGTGTGTGGTATTCTCTTTGCTTTATTTGCATTTTTATCTATAATTATTAAGTAATAATAAAATATTTTAATTTCTCTTTTCTTAAACTCTAGATAACATATCTTGTTTATAAATCTTGTTTTTATGCAAAAACTCTACAATCGTATACGTAATTCAAAAATCGCTGGTAAACTACCAGAACGTTCAAAAATAAACGCTGCGCTCGCGTCTTTTTCTAAAAGAGAACGAGTAGTGTTTTCAGTGCTTGTACTCATACTCATCATTAGTACCCTTTCGATACTACACAGCATCAACAGATACTTTATGGTCACTGTGCCTATGCACGGAGGCTCGATATCCGAAGGCATCGTCGGCACACCGCGATTCATAAACCCAGTACTCGAAAATTCACTCGCCGACCAAGACCTCGTCTCGCTCATATACTCTGGGCTCATGCGCAAAACTCCAGATGGCAACATCATCCCCGACCTCGCACAGAGCTATGAGATGTCTCCTGATGGACTCACATATACCTTTGTCTTAAAGGATGATATTTCATTCCACGATGGCAAGCCAGTCACGGTTGACGATGTCGTCTATACGATAAACACGATAAAGGATTCGGTAATCAAAAGCCCCCACAAAGCTGCCTGGGATGGTGTGAGTATCACAAAGATCGATGACAAGACGATCCAATTTAATTTAAAACAACCATACGCATCATTCTTAGAAAACACCACCATCGGCATCATGCCGAGACATCTCTGGCAAGGCAGCCCAGTCGAACTCAACAATACCAACATCAACCCAATCGGCTCTGGACCATACAAGGTCACTGGTATGAACAAACTCGCTTCAGGTATTATCAACAGCTACGACCTTGCATCATTTAAGGATTTCGCGCTCGGTGCACCATATATCGACACAATACATCTGCATTTCTATGACAGCGAAGACGCCCTCATCAAAGGACTCAGGAACAACGAAGTAGACCAGATCAGCTCCATCACACCTCTCAATGCAGAACTGCTACGCAAAGAAGGGTACCGCATCGAATCAACCATACTCCCCCGGGTATTTGGACTCTTTTTTAATCAAAACTCAAATAGAATTTTCATAGACAAGACCGTAGTCAGTGCCATAGACCAAGCCATCGACAAAGATGAAATCATAAGAGAAGTCCTCGCAGGACATGGGGTGGCTATCGATGACCCAATCCCACCAAACATGTTGCAGTATCAAAAAGTCACGAACGGCACCAAAACAGATCGCAGTGAAGTGATACAAAAAGTCCAAGCATCACTCGCCAAAGCTGGCTGGGTAAAGAACGCTGATGGATTTTTAGAAAAAACCACACAAGAGAAAAAAGTCACCACCAAAAATTCAAAAGGTAAGACCGTCACCATGGGCGGCAAGAAAACCACCTCAGTACTCGAATTTTCGATCTCCACGAGTGATGCTCCTGAGCTCGCAAACACTGCACTCATCATCCAAAAGAATCTCGCTGAAGTCGGCATCAAGGTCGACATCCAGACATTTGAAGTTGGTAGCCTCAACCAAGAAGTCATTCGACCTCGTAAATACGACGCATTACTTTTTGGAGAAATTATCAACAACGAGTCAGACTTGTTTGCATTTTGGCACTCTTCCCAACGCAAAGACCCTGGACTCAATGTGGCTCTCTACACGAATGCCAACGTAGACAAGATCTTAGAAGACGCATTCATTACCATAAACAGAGACGCTCGAACAAAGAAATATATACAATTCGAAGATGAAATACGAAAAGACATGCCTGCTGTCTTCTTGTACACACCTGACTTTATATATGTCGTGTCAAAAGATCTCGGTGGACTTTCACTGGATCACATTACATTCCCATCAAACCGTTTCTTAGATGTATACAAATGGTATACAGAAAAATACGGCGTATGGAAAATATTTACAAAATAATAATTAATAATAACTGCTCGAAAGCTATCCGCTCACAGCAACAAGCACAACAATGAAAAAAACAAGATTACCCTTCAGCTCTTTGAGTATCGAAGAAGACAAGAAACAAAAAGAAGACAAAGCAATACATAAAGCAGCTCAAGTAGGAACACCTGCACACACGGCACATGCCGCACATCCAAAAACCAAAAACAACCGCGACAAAAACAGAGCGTCTAAAAGCTCTACCTACCAATACTCCAAAGGGGGTCGTGGAGGAGGTCGCCCACCGCAAAACAAAACACCACATAAAGCAGATAGCAAAATACCGCTTATTGAAAAAGGGGTTATCCGTGTCATCCCGCTCGGTGGAGTAGAAGAAGTAGGTAGAAACATGATGCTCGTCGAATCCGAACACGACATCATCGTGCTCGATGTCGGTTTTCACTTTATAGATGAAGAAGCGACCATGGGTGCAGACTTCACCTTGCCAAACTTCAAATACCTCGAGGAGCATAAGCACAAGATCCGCGCAGTAGCTATCACCCACGGACACCTCGATCACATCGGAGGTATACCATTTATCATGGAACGCATCGGCAACCCACCGATCTATGCTCAGTATCTAACGACGCTCATGATAAAAAAGCGACAAGAAGAATTCCCTACTCAGCAACCACTCACTATCAATGTTGTCGACCCAGACACCGTAGTACGGTTCAACGAACTCGGTCTCGGGTTCTTCCCTGTGTTCCATTCGATCCCAGACTCGATGGGTGTAAAAGTCATGACACCCGATGGTAACATCCTCGTCTCTGGAGACATGAAGCTCGAACACGAAGGAAACAAGCCAACACCAAAAGAAGAAAAGAAATGGACAGCTCTCGGCAAAGAAAAACCACTCCTTATGATCGCTGACTCGACGAGTGCTGAACTCCCTGGTTTCTCAATTTCTGAAAAAGAAGTCCAGAAGAACATCGAGGAAATAATCCGCACTACATCGGGGCGGCTCATCATCGGTACATTCGCATCACAGTTTGATCGTTTGATCAAAATCGTAGAAATCTGTGAGCACTTTAACAAAAAGATCATCGCAGAAGGACGCAGTATCAAAAACAACCTCGAGATCGCAAAGCTCGCAGGACTACTCAAACCAAAAGATGATACATTTATCACTGCCCAAGATGTAGATAATTATCCACCAAACAAAGTGGTCATCATCGCCACAGGTGCCCAAGGTGAAGAATTTGCTGCACTGATGCGTATGGCGACAAATCAAAACAAATATTTACGCTTGAACTCTACAGATACCGTGATGCTGTCATCTTCAGCGATCCCAGGAAACGAAGTAAACATCCAAAAATTAAAAGACAAACTATATCGACATGACCTGACACTGATCCACTACGGCACAGCCGAAGTGCACTCTGGAGGACACGCGAGACAAGAAGACTTGGTCTGGATCAACAAAATGGTCAGTCCAAAATTCTTTATGCCAGGATACGGTAGTCACTTTATGCTCCGTATTCACGCACACCTTATCCAAGAGAGAAATAATTTCCCTAAAGAAAATATTATCGTGCCAGACAATGGCTCGATCATCGAACTGCGAGACAAAGGCACCAAGATGGTGGTCCGCAAAGAAAAAGCGCCAGCGAGCCTCATGGTCGTGGATGGGTTGTCTATTGGAGACGTACAAGAAGTGGTCATGCGTGATCGTGTCATGCTCGCCCAAGACGGTATGTTTGTAATCATCGCACTCATCGATCAAAAAACCGGTAAACTCAAAAAGTCTCCGGACCTGATCTCGCGTGGATTCGTATACCTAAAAGAAAACCAAGAGCTCCTACGCCAAGTACGCATCGTGATCAAAAAACTTGTAGAAACTGCCGCGCTCAAACCAAGCAATACAGATAATTTTGACCACATCAAAGCTGAGCTCGGAGAAAATGTCTCTAAATTCTTATACCAAAAAACAGAAAAGAGACCCCTCGTCATACCTGTCATCTTAAGTGTATAATAGATACATGAAACACAATAGACATATAATATATCTCGCAGGCTTTTTATTTTATATACCTATTGCACTCGCCTCTTATATCAATTCTACGTTCATATCTTCGTTTACCGGTGAGAAGTTTATCGGTATTGTGTATGCGATCGGATCTCTCTTGTCTATTATCGCGCTCCTCCTCGCCCCAAAAATAATCCGCAAGATCGGGGGATACAAATTCCTCACCTTGGTGGTGCTATTTAATGCACTTTCGTTTTTAGGGCTTGTGGTGGTAGACCATCCACTGCCTATCATCCTCATATTCATCATTGGTCTCGCACTCAACACGCTCATCATCTTTTCTCTTGATGAAATTTTAAAAATATTTTCTCAAGATTCTGCAACCGGTAAAATACGCGGCATGTATCTGGCGATATGCAACCTCGCCTGGATCCTCGCCCAGCTCGCTTCGGGAACCGTCCTTGGCAGCTTTTCATTCCGAGCCATATACTTTATTAGTTTTTTGGTTATGATGACACTCCTCGTGACTGCATTCGTAAAACTAAAAACAATCCCCGACCCACACTACGATAATTCAAGAACGATCAAATACCTGCGTAGCTTCTTTCGAAATACCAGCCTCCGTCGTGCGTATGCGCTCAGCTTTTTATTACAATTTTTCTTTTGCTGGATGGTTATCTATACACCGATATACCTCTATCATCATATCGGGTTTACCTGGAAAGAGCTCGGTATCATCTTTGCGATCATGCTTATCCCATTTTCTATTATTCCATTTCATATGGGAAAATATGCTGACAAGATAGGTGAGAGATACCTCCTTATGCTCGGTTTTACCATCACAGCATGCGCTACCTGCGTACTATTTTTAATACACACACACGACCTGCTCCTCTGGGCGACCTTGCTCTTTATCACTCGTGTCGGCGCCTCTACGATAGAGATCATGAGCGATGCGTATTTCTTTAAACACATCAAACCAGAAAATGAAGAATTTATCGGCGTCTACCGAAGTGCTTCGCCTGTGTCATATATCGTCGGACCGATCGTCGCTTCCATTATATTTATTTTTATACCCGCGTTTAACTTTATCTACCTCATCCTGGGCGGCATCATGCTCTATGGTGTCTATCTCTCGTCAACAATAAAAAAGAGTGATATCTAGGATCACTCTTTTTTATTTCTTCTTATTTTTCAGTAAACTATTTTTATAGATATGTTCTTTGTGTGGATTGAGGCGGACTATTTTTACCATCAGTCCCCTATCTTTCAAATCTTTCTTTAAATTTTTGATATATGCCTTTTGATCATACCCAAGTCCGATAATATCCGGACGCTCTTTTACAATATGCGGGATATGATCTCTCACTCCACCGAGCACCGCCTTGTCGACAAGCGGAGAATTTTGCAAGAGAAGCAACCTTTCCTTTTCTTTGAGTCGTGGCTTCTCACCTTTTATCTTAAATACATTCGCATCTCGAGCAATAGAAACCACGAGGAACACACTTGGTCCAAGCCTCCGTGCCTGCTTTAAAAAATTCTCGTGACCTTTGTGTAAGCCATCAAAAGTCCCGAAAACCATTACTTTAGTAATTTTCTGTATCATTTGTAACTAAGTATACCCGGTTAGTAGATTTTGGCAAAGCTTGTAAAGCAAGCGTTCTTTGGAACATTGCCAAAATTCACTACCGGGTATATAATAAATACGTTCCTTTTGAAAATTTAAAAGTAATTGGGGAAACTGGTGACCTGCCCGAAATGCTACGCATAATACGTTGCAGGCGGGGATTCCAGTACAGTGCCGCTACGGTAAGTCCTGATACGCCAACTTGGCGAAAAGGAACAAGTCCGACTACCAATTATTTTAATACGTTTTTTGATCCCGAGCAGGACATACTCCCAATTTTTGAGAGTACCCCACATCCTGCACGCGCAGGATTTTTTTTATTGAAAATTAAGGAGCACAGCGAATATAATTTTCTGTATCCCGAATTTTTGTATTCTAGAATACAAAAATTCGGGAATGATAAAGAGGTATGTTAAAAAAAGAAAATATAAAATTAATAGTTGGTATTGTAGTACTCTTTGCTGTGCTAGCTGGAGCGTATCTTTTCTTATCTGACCGCCTACGTACAGAATCTCAACAACACAATTTACAACAAGAAAATATGGAGACGAGCCCCGAACCTGTGGACGTTCCCCATACAGATTCTTCTCAAAACGTAGACATCCCAAAAATAACCGACACCAAAGACACTGCAACTCTCGAGATCAATGGAAAGACCTATCACGCCCTCATCACCACAAATACGAGCGTATACGACTTTATGGATAGCCTGAGAAAGGATAGAAAAATAAGTTTTACAGATAAGACATACATAGGTATGGGAAAATTCATCGAAGCGATAGACGGCATACAGAGCGACGGAGACAGATATTGGATTTATTATGTGAACGGTAAAAAAGCATTAATTGGAGTTTCAAATTATAAAATAAATCCTGGAGATGTCGTATCCTGGAAGTTTGAAAAAGATATAGATTAACAAATAACCTGTCCATCTCTATAAGGTGTGACCAAAATTATGAAAAATATTAAACACATGTTTCCCAAAGTTCTCGTCGCATTTATAATAGTATTCGCATCTTTTGTACGTGTCTCCTATGCAGAAGACCTCACCATCGCACTCACGGTCAGAAGCGGAGATACCGTTATATACTCTGGCACACTACCGATACATGGCACTGGCATGGTGGATCTAAATGACTCTAATGGCTCCCCTCATAGTACAAATGCTGACAGTGTACTATCAATGATTCATGATGCGGATCTTGCTGACACAAGCTGGGAAATTTCAAACCTACAATATTTCGACTCATTCGGTGCATTTTATTTAAAATGTCTGACCAGCATCGCAGGTGAAAACTGTGACAACTGGCAATACGTCGTCGACGGTGCATCTTCTTTTGCAAGTATGGATCAAAATGTTTTAAGTGGTGGCGAAAATGTATATGTGTATTTTGGTCCACAAAATAAAGTAACATTGAGCTCTAACGCGATAGACACAAACGACACCCTCACTGTCACCACCGAAGATTATGACTACGAAAATAATGGCTGGGTCACTCGCACCGGTGTGACAGTCGGACTCACGCAGCCCAACCCATCGGATCCATTTAACCCTACAGAGATAACAACAAGTGCAGTAGATGGAGATGGGCATGCAGTATTTTCAAACATTGCCGCGGGGTCATACAATGTCGGTGTCAGAGAAGATTACTATTTCCCTACCGAGGCGCTCACCGTGACCGCTGCTCCTACTCTTCACCATTCTGGAGGTGGTGGCAGTGGCAGTACTGAAACTACAGTCACGCAAACCACACCAACAAACCAGAGTAACGCTCAGTTTAACCTCAAAAAAGCATTTGACTTCCTCATATCAAAACAAAAAGACGATGGGAGTTTTGGTGAAGATATATACACTGACTGGGTTGCCATCGCACTTGCCTCTGGCAACTATCAACCACAGACCATACAGCTAATCAAATACTTTACACAAAATACCCCAGCAGGCACCAACCTCACAGACTACGAGAGACATGCGATGGCGCTCTTGTCTGTAGGACTTAATCCATACAATACAAATGGAATAAACTACATCAAAAAGATCACCGATGCCTTTGATGGAAAACAATTTGGTAGCCCTACCGAAGACAACGATGACATATTTGCACTCATTGTGTTACGCAATGCTGGATTTAAGAGCGATGAAAAAATGCTCACAGACAGCGCGAATTTTATCTTGGGACGACAAAAGGATAATGGCTCTTGGGATAATAGTGTAGATATGACAGGTGCTGCGCTCGTCGCTCTGACAAGTGCAGCAGAAAAAAATTCTTTGTTTTTGGGTGTCTCGCAGGCTGACGAGCCGAGAGGCAGCGCTGAATCAGCAGATTCAGACAGCGACCCAAAAATAAAGCAATTTGTTTCTGCGATAGCAAAAGCCAAGGATTTCTTGAAAGATAATCAAAAGGCAGATGGGGGTTTTGGTAATGTATCAGCCACCACATGGGCTATTGAAGGCATACTCGCACTCAATGAAAAACCAGATGATTGGAAAGAAGGACTAGATAATACACAGACACCATTTACATATCTTGCCACACAACAAGACACAGACGGCGGCATGATAAACGAAGATGAGAAGAATAAAATATGGGAAACTGCATATGCAGTGAAGGCATACGCTGGTAAGGGCTGGAATGAAGTCATGCAGTCTTTTGAAAAACCCAACGATGCAGGTACCGTACTCGGAGAATCGACAGAGAAAAAAGCACCGATCAAAAAACTAATCAAAATCAAAAAAGAAAACCCTGTATCAGCGGCAATCACACTGCCTTCAGTCGAAGAACAGAACACACTCATAGAACCAAAAATACAACCCCAGGGCTGGTTCACTAAGTTTCTCAACTTTATTTTCTAACGCACATTTGGCTTCTTGTATTCTACGATTTTACCAGCCGCGATCTCTACCTTATCTGCCTTGCGAAGCTTCTTGATATACGATGCGGGGACGATATCATAATACCCTGCACGCTCTATCGCTTCGTCGATATACCAGAGATCTGCTTCGCTCGTTGCCCAATCACCTTTTAATTTTTGTAGATTAAATAATTGTGAATATTGTCGAAGGGTCTTTGTGCCATCATCTAAAAAGTATTCATGAAAATATGACATCACGAGTTCGTGGATATTTTTATACAGAGGCTCTCTATACCTAAGCACTGCGTGATTCGTCTTTGAGATGGCACCCCAGAGTCCGTCTATTTTAAATGGCGTAATGATGTGGTCAAAATCCCCTTTCTTTGCTTTTAAACAAAGTATATATGGTGTAAACCCGTGGAGAGACAATACATGTGCCGCAAAAAGCCCACCCTCCATACAGTGGGCAGACTTTGTGCGCAATACCATCATGGGTGATTTGAGTGTCTCACCTTTTTTTTCAAAATTAAATGATAGTCCATTCAAAAAATCTTGGATCTTTGCCGGCGTATTCATTTTTTTCATCAACAGTATTTCGTGTTGAGTAAATAAAGACATAGATGATTTTATTGCTTTGACACGATAAGAGCAAAACGTTCCGGAGAAGCATCTTTGAGAGCAAATGTATACATACCGAGAGTTGCAGTTTTATTTACGATGGTACTCAGGGTGATTTCTTGTGTGGTATCTGTATTTGCATCAGACAATGTAAACACACCTGATAATTCACCAGCCCAGATACAATCCACCTCTTTTGGGCAGCGTGAGTCGTTGATTTGTTTTAGAGTGACAACGAGCCCATCAGGAAAGGACACCGTGTCATGTAGTTTGAGCTCTACTGTGCGCCCAAATACCGCGGCAGAGGAAGGTACCAAGGGTGGCACTTCTGCTATGACATCCGGACGATCAGATACAGTAGCTGGTACAGAGATATCTTGCTCCGCAGCCGAAGGGAGCCTCTCTATTTTTGAATACGTAGCCAAAAAGCCAAAGAAGAATAAAAATCCGAGAAACAATAAGAAAACAATGATTCTATGTCTAAGCATGTTATTTATTACCTTTATTTAAATCCGCCATTTGGATAGGACTCGAGATAAGTGGTGGGGTCATGTCTATCTCACCAAATGTTTGTTCGTACTTAGTCACCTGTCCTTGTGCCCACAATGCGATGCTTTTCATTGTTTGTGGTGTCGCTGCAAAAGAATCAAGTGTATTGCCTGAAGTGAATGCAAAATAAAATATCTCTTTTGCATGTGAGCCGATAGCTCCATCACAAAACTTTTTTGGTAATTGACTCATGTCTATTTTCTTTGGATCAATCATTTTATTTTAAAGTTATGCTATTGATCACCACAGGATCTACTGGTCTGTCATTTGGTCCAGTTTTTACGTTTGCGATTTTATCTACGACATCTTGTCCAGCAGTTACTTTACCAAAAATAGTATAGAGTGGAGGCAGTGGGTAATCCGCATGCATGATAAAGAATTGACTGCCGTTTGTGTTTGGTCCGGAGTTCGCCATGGCAAGGATGCCTTTCTTGTACCCTACTTTTGCATATAGATCGCTTTGTGGATTGATCTCATCATTAAACTTATATCCAGGACCACCAGTGCCCCAGAAGGCAGACTTGGTCTCGTCTTTGGTGAGTGGGTCGCCAGCTTGGACCATAAAACCTTTTATAACTCGATGAAACTTGATGCCATCGTAGAATTTTTCGCTAGCCAGTTTGGTGAAGTTTGCCACTGTGTTTGGCGCATCCGTATCGAAAAATTCTATTTGTATATCTCCTTTGTTTGTATGTAATGTTGCGTTCATAATTTTTTTGTTATCTGTTACATTTGTAATAGGTGTCTCCGGACTTGTTTGTGTGTCAGGTGTTGTTTGCTCGTCTAGTGTACGGCTCGCGTATGCATCTGTGCTTTGATATTGCTCTGTGTTTTTCTTGTCATAAAGCTTCCAAAATACGAGTGTCAAAAGAATGGCGACCACGCACACAACCACGATTATAGTATATTTTTTCATCCCAGTACTAAAATTTTAAACTTTTCTAATATCGACTCTGTCACTCGCCTAGAAATTTAGTACGGGACAGGTACTCCTATTTTACCGCACAATATAGTTTTAGTAAATCCTCGCTACTAATCTCGTTTGCCGTAAAAGTGCGCTACAGCCACAAGTGTTACCAGCCCGATCAAGCTCGTAAGAGAGAGCATTGGTATGGAGATATAGCCACCAAATTCAGAGACGAGGTGTTGATAGCAAGAAACTCCAGAGGCATCACAAGGCAGGCTCGATGCCTCACCAAAATAATAACCAAAATTATGGTACACGGATATGATAAAGCCCACCGCGACGAGTAGTGCAGAATAATTTAATACTTTTCTGTCTTTGTTCCACAGTGCAAGTCCAAACAAAAATGCCTGCGGCACCATGAATACTCGTGCCCACCAGCAAAGGTAGCAAGGAGCAAATTTTACAATTTCAGAATACACGAGAGAAAACAAGACAGCAGACAGAGAGATCACAAAACCAAGTGGTAAGAAATGTTTATTTACAAAATCCAAATATGCATTCTTCTTTGGACCAAAGAACAGCATGCCGAGCGTAATGACAGAAATTATCTGCAAACAGATCGCCCCAAATCCAAGAAATACATTTAAATAGTGTACTGTTTCAGTATTCATAGTATTTTTATTGTGTTGCAGCACTACTTGCACCAGTGTTTACAGGTGCAACAGCAGCTGCTGAGTCTGGTAATGTACATGAAGTTTTTTCTGCGAGTTGTGCAAGCGGTATCTCACCAGTTAAGCGAGAACCATCGAGGAATTCCCATGTCGGATAACTCTTTACCCCTTTGTCGATACAGATTTGAGTTTGTGCATTTCCATCAGCAGTAGAACACTCGACGTATGGCAAAAGTTTTGCGGAAGAACCAAAGAGCTTTTTCTCTGCTTGGCAGTGAGGACACCAGAATGCTCCATAAAATACAGCACCTTTGTCTTTCAAACATGTTGCGAATTCATCGTATTTACCAGGTCCTGCGGGTGCAGCGTGAGACCGTAGTAAGATTGTAGCTATCATTCCTAAAACCAAAACACCTATTACTATTAAAAATATCTTTACATTATTTTTATTATCCATCTTGTAGTGAATTTTTAGTTTGTTAAATTTTTCGACTTATATAAATAATCCTTGATTCTTCTTTTTATCAACCTACCGCCTTGCGTTGTTTTTAAATATTTTTCTCTACGCCTTGCATCGGTTTCTTCTTTGCATGCCTCATAATATATGAGATCCCATGGTATATACCTTTTAGTTGAAAAATTTAACCCTTGATTATGTTCTACTATTCTTTTCTTTAAATCAGAAGTATACCCGATATATAATTCTTTATTGTTTAAACTTTGCAAGATGTAAATGTAGAACATAATCGAACTAAAAATCTACTACGAGATCCATATCCAAATTCTATCAATTTACCCCAAATAGGGCAAGTTGGCGCAAAAAAGCCCACGAATAACATTGTATCCGTGGGGCTAGAAAGTAAATGCCACTTTCTAAGGCAAAGTCAAGAATAGTTACGCCACTGCCGTTTGTTCCTTTTTTTCAAAAAACAAACCAAGACGAAAGGCAATCCAAATATAGTGTGGAGGTAGCACACATACAAAAAGCTCCATTTTACCTTCATCAGTAAATGTGACAATGGCAACTTGTTCATTCCGATTGCTTTGACTGTCTGTGGCTAATTTTTTCTCAGCTAGCACAAAGAAAGAACCAAAATAAGAATTTTTTAAAAGCTGAAATGGAAGTCTTTCACAGTAGCTGACAATTTCGTCCTCTGTCCATTTTGGACTTTTTTGCCATTTTTCCCATAAATCCGAATGGTCCCCTTTGTCCTGATCTAAATTAATTAACCCAAACTTTTCTTCAAATTGCGGGGGTAAGTCGTAGTAAATACCACCACGGAATAATCCACATAATTTAAAAGTTCTGGGCACTATGCCCATTTGGCTACTTCTTAATTCACTACTCATTTTTTTCTCCTTAAAATAACAAATCACCCAACTGTTTGTGGGCTAGTCCGGGAGCTGCCGGTACTCAGACACAAGAGAATTCTTGTAATTTATCTGAGTATATTATACATCATTTTTTAACAAAAGTAAATATTAGAAAAACCTCACTGAAATCAGTGGCAGAAATATTATGAGTCCGACGATGACCGCCGTAAACGTAGCCAAGAGTACTGCCCCTGCGGCGACGTCCTTTGTATCCCTCGCATAGGGGTGATACTCAGGTGAGGTAAGGTCGATATCTATCTCGATCGCAGTGTTGATCGCCTCAGCGACGAGCACAAAGCCGATCGCAAATATAAGAGCGATCCACTCTATGTTTGTAATACAAAAGTAAAATCCAGCTATGATGACAAGGACGGCGACAGGTATATGCACATAAAGATTTTTGGTAGTTACGCCAAAGATGCGCAAGCCTCGAAATGCATTCTCGAATTTCTGTTTACTTTTAACCCGACGCCACGCCTTTTCTTCTTGTGTCTCCGCCATACTTTTATTGAACGATGAGAGTTCCCTTCATGCCCATAGAGCGGTGTGAGCCTACAGAACAATAGTATTCAAAACTACCTGACTTTGTAGCCACAAACTCGAGAACTTCTGTGTCTGGAGATTTTGCTTGTTTGGTAGCTACGCCAAATTCATCAATCTTGAAATCATGAAAACCTTCAGTATTTTTAAATGTTATTTTTACCTTGTCACCCTTCTTCACCGTAATACTAGATGGGCTAAAAGAAAAATTCTTTCCTGTGATAGTAAATTCTTTCACATTGTTTGCACTCACGGTAGCATCTACTTGTGCATTTGGATTCAGAGTCTCGAGTGATGCAGAAGTCCCAGTCTCTACTGTTCCTGGATTTTGTTCCCCTGCTTGCTCTGGATTTTGTCCTTGGTCATCCATCATAGTATTTTGATAATCATAGTCAGTATTCATAGGAGCTTCTGTTCTCTTGTGTTTAAGAAGGAAAAAAGCCAAACCCGCTACTAAAACCAAAACTACTACCGAAAGAATTGTTTTATTTGTATTGTTCATATATATTTATGTAATTAAATTATTAACGTGTATATTATATCATACCAAAGAAAAATCTAGAACTACTGATACTGGATATAGCTCGGTCGTGGAGTTAATTTGAGTAGATCCTGTGGAGTCATCATGGTCGTACCAGGGGTGAGTATGTCGTTCTTGTAAAAGAGCTTAAAGCCGGTGAATTGTACTGGTTCTGGATAGATAAAGTTTTTATATGTACCTATCTTCTTGGCTTGCCCTCCCCAGCCATCCATATCCATGACGATCTGCACCTCTGGTAAAGGTTTGATATCTTTATAATTTGTCACCATGCCTTTCGTAAAACGATGCACGACGAGTATCTTTGATGGTAAGTTATTTTCTTTCACAATCTTTGCGAGATAATTTGCAGCAAAATTCACATCGCTCGCACTAAACGTACCTATCACCGTGCCTGGCTTTTTACCTGTCTTCATAGAGAACTCAGGATCAATGCCGAGATGCACGTTTGGCAACTTCAAATATTTTTCAAAATAAGGCACCTCTGTTTCCACATTCGACAAAGCGACTTGAACATCTAAAAACACGACTCCGTGGATTTTATCTGCCATCTTGATGACTTTATCTATCTCTGTGTCTGGCATTCGAAAACGATACTTGCCATCCTTGCCGGCGCTACCTTGAGCCACCACTGCTATGTAATGAAGCGCAGGGATTACAGGAGTATTTGGATCAGCATCTTCCCATTTTTTGACTTCTGCTTTTAATCTCTGTAGCATCTCGCCTTCTTCGTATTGTCCGAGCACACCCATCTTTGTCGAATACAGATTGCCATAATAGGCTACGATACGATTAAACGGCAGCAGTGCCCCATCGTTTGGATACGGAGCTTTGACAGGCCATGGTGACACAGGCAAGGTCTTTGCCGGCACAATCACCGTGGTCTTTTTACCAGTTTTTTTATCAGTCACTGTCTTTGTCGTCGGACCTGGCTGGACTGGATTGTTTGCGAGCTCGAGTAATTTCTTGTCATACGCATCCCTGTCTAAGGTTTTTTGAGTGGCGGTCAAGGATTTTGTGGTGTTGATGATTTTATCTACCACTCCTTCTTCTTTTTTAGTTTCTTCTTTTTGTGGATAGCCTTCGGTGCTACTAAATACTTTTGGGAATATAAAAAATACCATACTACAAACGAGTATGAATAAAATAATCACAAACAACCATATTGTATCTTTTCGCATCATTATAGATTTTTAGCCCTATCACCAAATTTTAAGCTATAGTGCTTGTTCTGGTATTTCCTAACGATAACATAATTCATGAGCCACGTCATTCCAAACAAAATTATAAAATATATCAGACCAGAAAAACTGATCGTAGGCAGCTTGCTTGCAGACAAATACCCGAGTACTCCAGAGATAACTCCGATGCTTGTAATCGTCTGCAATGACTTCAGGTTGTTGCTGGTGCTTTGATTTTTTATTTCCACCATGTTGGCTATTGCTGATCCGAGATATTCCCCTGTCATTTTCCAGATTTCTTTTATGTAAGTTAAGGTATCCGTGAGTGTCTCAAACTTATATTCAAAGAGTGACACGAGGTCTTTGTCTATTTCCAAATTTTTAGCGATAGAAGAACGTGTCGACACATAGGATCCCATTTGGTTAATACGATTGCTGATAAGACTAATGGTTTTTTGATAGCTGTCGAGCTTGCCACGCATTGTCTCCACGTCTTTTCCCATGATTACCTTTGCTTCCTTTATACTCGATATTTCCTCCCAGATAGTCCTATGAATATAGAGATATTTTTCGAGCTGGTCTTTGAATTCTCGGAAAAAGATCTGCATGCCGACGATGTCTACAAGTGACTTTGTAGAATTAGTAGATGCAGAAATAAAAATATATTTAGGTGTTTTATATACGGTGAGGGCATTACTCGTGATTTTAGAATACACCATGCCAAATTTTTCTTCATCGATTTGAAAAGTGCTATTTTCATCTTCTCTAAAGCTGATCACCACTGGATGATTCGTCTTAATATTGGCGAGATTTTTAGGAGTGGGTGCACCTCGAGAAAAAATATATGATAGTGCTGGTTGTAATTTGTTTTGATAATAATCCTCGAGCGTTTGGTGAGTCGTATCTATGTCTTCAGTATCGGTGGTGATAATTTCAAGAGTGTAAAGCCCGTCTTCGTAATAACGAATTTCAATGCCAGAACCAGTAACCGCCTTCACATACTCAAAATAATCCGCCTCACGAGAGACTTCTTTGAGGTTGAGTGCCTTGTGTAGCTTTCTTAATTTTTCTTTTGAGAGATTTAAATTAGAATTACCACTTGTAAACAAAAAATGGACCTCACTCAAATGCAACGTGGTACGTTGATACCAACCACCATATGTCACCCTGAGTTGTCCACTTTTTAACATGTTAATATTTTAACATGTTTTCAGATTTTCCTAAACTCGTTCGCCTATCTGTTGACGCCACATTGCAGAATACAGACCTTGGGTAGCAAGCAAGTCGGCATGTGTGCCAGACTCAACTATGATACCTTTTTCTAATACATAGATTGTGTCAGCATGCATCACCGTAGAGAGCCTGTGTGCAATCAATATCGTAATTCTCGAATCTAATGAGGAAACATCGCGAATAGTTTTTGTTATTTCTTCTTCGGTCAGAGAGTCGAGTGCGGAGGTGGCTTCATCAAAGATGAGAATACTCGGATGGCGAAGGAGTGCTCGGGCAATAGACAGACGCTGGCGTTCACCGCCAGATACCTTCACCCCGCCTTCACCGATAAGGGTATCGAGACCCTTGCCACCTCGTGCAAGGAGATTTTGACACTGTGCTTTATTTAGAGCTTCGAGGCATTCTTCATCGGTAGCTTCTGGCTTTACGAAGAGTAAATTCTCTCGTATCGTACCTGCAAACAGCTGCGTATCTTGAGTCACGAACCCTATCTGCCCTCGCAATTCTTCTCTATCTATCTTTTCATAAGAAATATTATTGTAAGCGATATTACCGCGAGTCGGTGTATAGAGACCTACGAGTAATTTGACGAGTGAAGTTTTACCAGACCCAGAAGGACCCACGAATGCGATCGTCTTACCGAGAGACGTCGCATAAGAAATATTAAAGAGAGCATCTTGCTCACTTGAATTGTATTTAAACGACACATCGGTAAAAGATAATTTCTCTACCCTGCCGAGAGGTTTTGGATTTTCTACGACGAGCTCGGCTGGAGTGTCCATTAATTTTTGGAAATTAGAAAGTGATGCTTCGGCTTCTCTGTATGTACCGATGGTAGCGCCTATTTCCTGAAGCGGGTTAAAGATAAAGAATGAATAAATAAACAAAGAGAAGAATTCGCCAAACGTAATCGTATGCGTGAAAATTAAATACAGCATGAAGAACAACAAGCTCGTACGAATAAAATTGATCACCGTGCCTTGGATGAAAGACAAAGATCGAAGATATCTGAGCTTCTTTAATTCGAGTTCGAGAATTTTATCTGTCGTAGTATTCAGGCGTCCTACTTCTTGATTCGCTAAGCCGAGTGATTTTACGAGCTCGATATTACGCAAAGATTCTGTCGTAGATCCAGCGAGCGCGGTGGTTTCTTTGACGATCACTTGTTGGATATTTTTTATCTTTTTAGATAAAAGCAAACTCATACCGGTGATAACCGGTATCGTACCAAAAAAAGCAACTGCCACACCCCAGTAAATACTCGTCGCATATGCCGCCACAAAGATAAAACCGATCAATGACACGAAGAGTACATTAACCAATGCAGCGATCAACTTTTCTGTATCACTACGAACTTTTTGCAATTTACCCAATGTCTCGCCACTGCGCTCGTCTTCAAAAATACTATATGGCAGCGAGAGCGCATGCGCCACTCCGTCTCGATACAGATCTGCACCGACGCGCTGACTAATACCATTCAAAAAATAATCTTGAAAGTTCTTTGCAGTGCGAGAGATAAATGCAGTACCTATGATCGCAAGGAGTAGCAACCCCACGCCGCGGAAAAACTCTACCTTGGTATAGAGATCCGGCTTGCTCGCGTATCCGTCAATCACGTGCCTAAAGATATATGGATCAAGCAAAGAAAAAACCTGGTTGACGGTCGCCAGAGTCAGAGTGAGTAAACAAAGTTTCCAATATTTTTTTAAGTAAAAATAAAAAATTTTCATAAAGAAAAGACTGCCAATGTGATTTGGTTGCTAATAATCAGAAAAGGATAGGAAGGACTATGCTTTTACTTCAGGCTGGTCACTAAACTTTTTGCCCATATAATATGGCCACACTATCAATGCCAAGACCCCCTTCCAGAAGGAAAGTCTGAGGTATCCGATAGCAAAAAGCCAACCTATCGCCCAAAGAACTCCGAAAACATCTTGATTTATAATTACTTTT
>CAZUCZ010000019.1:0-15503 GCA_964618925.1 uncultured Candidatus Saccharibacteria bacterium
AGTGTTGGAGGCTCAAGTTAATACGACCGGATATCCAAGTCCATAATTTCATTGTAGCACAAAGTTCTTAAAAAGTCAAGCATTTGCTCTATCATCGCAGACGCAGTATACTTAAAACTGATATGATGTTGAAAAATATACTCAAACTGATTTTGATCGTAGGGCTCTTTGCAGCGGGGTATCATTTTCGATTTGAAATCCGTGAGAAATTAGATCCGTATGTCGAGCAGGTGCGTAGTGCATTACATTTATCCTATGCAGTCAATCCGTGTGTGGAACCCATCCCATACAGTCTCGGTGGCTTTGATAAACGATTTAATATTTCGCAAGAATATTTTTTGAGTGCACTTCTCGATGCAGAAGCGATCTGGGAGAAAGTCTACGACAAACAACTCTTTGTATATGCACCAGATGCCGCACACCCGATGAAGGTGAATTTGGTATACGACTACAGACAGCAAGCCACGAGCAAACTCAGCTCTCTCGGCATTGTGGTCAAAAACAACAGAGCCTCGTATGACATGCTCAAGGTCAAGTTTGACGCGCTCGAGAAAAAGTACGAGCAAGACAAAGCGAATTTTAATGCCCGAGTAGAGGCTTTGAATCAAAAACAAAAAGCATATGAAGACCAGGTGGACTATTGGAATGCAAAAGGCGGTGCACCAAAAGATGAATACGACAAACTCCAAGCCACTCGTGCCGCGCTCGAAGCGGAATCAAATAAAATACAGACTGCGCAGACTACCCTTAACAACGAAGCAGATGAATTAAATGCGCTTGTCGCCGTGTTGAATCGACTCGTGGGTGTGCTCAACCTTTCAGTGGAGAAATACAATACGACCAACGATACGAGAGGCGAGAGCTTCGAAGAGGGTGTGTATACGACCGATGGTACAGAGAGTGAAATAGATATCTACGAATTCAGCAATAGAGACAAGCTCGTGCGTGTGCTTGCCCACGAGCTCGGACACGCCCTCGGACTCGACCATGTCGACGACAAGAATGCGATCATGTATAAATTAAACCAAGGTAATGCACTCAAACTCTCAGATGCAGACATCAAGGCATTTGATGCAAAGTGTGGTACCAAGTAGCTTTTTCTCTCGATACGTTTTAAAATACATTATTATTATATAAGAACTAAATCAATGCTTACAACAATCGCAATCATATTAATTATTCTCTGGCTTCTCGGCTTTATCGGCTTTCACATCCTCGGGAGCTTTATTCACTTTCTCTTAGTGGTAGCCATTATTCTCGTATTGATTCGTGTGATCAGAGGACAAAATCCTTTTAAATAATTGAGCTATATTCACGTAAAAGTCACTACCGGAGCTAAAAAAGAATCTTTCAAGGTAAAATCTGAAGATCATTTCGAAGCATCCTTAAAAGAAAAACCCGAGCGCAATCAGGCAAACACCCGCCTGCTTGCGCTCGTTGCCCTGCATTTCAAAGTCCCGGTAACCAAAGTCCGTATTGTGAATGGACATCACCATCCGAGCAAACTTTTGGTGGTGGATTGAGCTTATTTTTGTATTAAGGTATTATACTTTTATATATGAATCTTTATAAAGAACTACAAAAAGCTGGTAGCGAAGAAGATGTAAAGGATATTTACATAAAAGCTCTTGGACTTAAGGGTTTTCGTAAAAACTTAATAGATATCCAAACAGATGAAGTTTGGTTTGAAGCGAAAGATAAAAGCAATACAACAACATACGAAATGTTTACTCAATTGTTGCATTATGTACAAATGGCTTTAGATAGAGGTGAAAAAATACCACCATTTCTTTGTGTTATTGATAAAGAAAAGGCAGCAATAATGAAAACAGAAAATGCTATTCCTTTACTTGAAAAGAAAACTATAAAATGGGGTAAATCTGCAAGTAATTATACCCAGGAAGCTCTCGACATAGTGTCTGCTTATATAGGTGCTTATTTTGTTTCGTATAAAATAAGTACACACGAAGAAGAGTTTATAAATGCTATAAAAAGCGCTATTAAAACTGGTGATATTATCCGTACTCAGATTACTCCAAATAATTTAAAGCAAGTTTTTGATAAATGGATTGAAACTATAGGTCAAGAAATAAGAGGAGTGGATAAGGAAGACTATTCACTGCTTTTCTTTGCAGATATTATGCACGATGGGACAGTATCTACTCATGAAAATTTGCCAGCAGAATTATTGCATAAAAATGGGGCACCTGTATTTTCTTTAAATGGAAAAATTTATGAATTAGGTAATAAAGAAGGTTACAGAAAATTTTGGGCTATATATGATAAGCCACCCAAAAAAGAATACCGTGATTATTTACTAGAGAGACGTGATAGCCTGATACCTATTGATGAGCGTAGTTTTAAAGGTGCATACTATACACCACTCCATGTCGTAGATAAGGCTTATGATAAACTCACTGAGACGCTAGGAGATAACTGGCAAGAAGAATACATAGTTTGGGATATGTGTTGTGGAGTTGGAAATTTAGAAGTTAAACATTCTAATCCTCGTAATATTTTTATGAGCACACTAGACACACCAGACATAGATGTAATGCGGGCTACTAAAACATGTGTTGCTGCGACTAAATTCCAATACGATTATTTAAATGACGACATTACAGATGATGGAAAGATTGATTATAGTCTTACAAATAAAGTTCCAGAAAGTTTACAGAAAATAATAAAAGAAGGAAAAAAGAAAATTTTAGTACTTATAAATCCACCTTATAGTGAAGCGTCATCAAATTTTCTAAATAAAAAATCAGGTGTTGCGAAAACCAAATTTGCAGCAACTGCAATGAATAATTATGGTAAAGCAAGCAACGAGCTCTTTACTCAGTTTGTGGTTCGTATTGCAAAAGAAATTCCACAAGCAACTCTTGCAATGTTTAGTAAATTAAAATATGTAAATGCTCCGAACTTTGAAGAATTCCGCAAACAATGGGATGCAGATTATCTAGGAGGTTTTATTGTACCCAGTAAATCGTTCGAAGGACTCAAGGGTAATTTCCCTATAGGATTTTTGGTTTGGCAAACAAGTCATGGCGATGGAACATTGAGTCAGATTGGGGAAATTACAACTGATGTCCTAGATAAAAACGCAAAACCAATTAGTGAGAAGAATTTTTATAATTTACCAAACCACCTTTTTTTAAATGCTTGGATCGATAGACCAAAATCAAATAAAACGGAAGTTATTCCATTAAAAAATGCAATTTCACCTGCTGGAAATTCTAAAAATATTTTGAATAAATGGTCGGAAAAAGCAATTGCATATATGCGGGCTGGCACAAATGATTTACAGCATGCTTCTCAGTCTACAGCGCTATTTTCTTCTGTGTTTAGTGATGGACATGGATTTTATGTTAATCCAGTCAATTTATGGCAGGCTGCGATTATTTTTTCTGTTCGTCGTTTAATTAAACCGACATGGATAAATGACCGTGACCAGTTTTTACAACCAACAAGTGAGCTTGATGAAGAATTTAAAAATGATTGTTTAATTTGGATGTTGTTTAACGGAAGTAATTTAACTGCTAGTGCTAATGAACTAGATTGGAATGGTAAAAAATGGAGTATTGTAAATCACTTTATTCCGTTTACCGAAGAAGAAGTAGGTTCTCCTGATAGATTTGAATCAAATTTTATGGTGGAGTATTTTAAAGATAAAAATTTTTCAGCAGAATCAAAAACTGTTTTAAATGAAGCTAAAAAACTATGGCAAGCATACTTTGAGCACACAGACACGCATAATATCCGTGATGATTTAAAATTAAATCGAGTAGATGTTGGTTGGTATCAGATTCGTAATGCTTTAAAAAAAAGAAACGAAAGTGGAGATTTTCCACCAGTAGGCTTTGTTGAATTTGAAAAAGCTTATAAAACATTAACTGAAAAACTTCAACCTCAAGTATATGAACTTGGATTTTTAAAAAAATAATATTTTAAAAATATGGATTACTCAGAAGAAGAACAAAAAATAAAAGATGAAGCTGATTCTTTTGCAAATAATTACAAGAAAGAAATAGCTGTTGAGGTTACTAATACAAATATTTTTTTACCTGAATTAAACCCAGTCTCTGTATTTATGGCTGGTTCTCCTGGAGCAGGGAAAACTGAGTCATCTAAAAATCTTATAAAAAAGTTTTCAAAAAATGGAGGACAGATTCTTCGTATTGATCCAGATGAGTTGAGAGATAGAATTCCTGGATATACAGGCAAAAATTCATATTTATTTCAGCGTGCAGTTTCTATACTGGTTTCAAAAATTCATGATCTTGCTTTGAAAAATCACCAAAGTTTTGTTTTTGATGGAACATTTTCCAGGGTCAATATAGCTAGAGAAAACATACAGAGATCTATTCATAAAGGTAGATTTGTTCAAATATTTTATGTTTATCAAGATCCTATTCAGGCATGGAATTTTGTGCAGAAAAGAGAGTTACTAGAAGGTAGAAGAATAGGAAAAGAACATTTTATAAATCATTATTTTGCGGCTCGTGATAGTGTTAATTGCTTAAAAAAAGAATTTGGTGATAAAATACAAGTTGACTTACTTGTTAAAAACATAGATGGCTCTGACCAGATTTATAAAGAGAATATTGACATAATTGACAATTATGTGTTAGAAAAGTATACTATTGAAACTTTAAATACTGTGATACAATGAATTATATGATGTTGGCGAAATTATTTAAATTAAAAAATAAAAAAGACACCGAGTTTTCTGAGTTTATAAGGGAAGCTTCTTCTGGAAAAAAAAAGAAGGTTTTTATGGATGTTTTAAGGCAAGCAACAGAAGATCAAAAGAAAATTCTTGAAACTAAAGCAACAAAAACCGCCTAAGGGCGGTTTTTTAGACTAATATATTCAAAGGAATGAAGAATAAAGGAGAAAAAGATTTAGATAATAGGAGGTATGAAGGGGCGATACTTACGTTTGCTGTTGTGCAAGTTATAATTGGTATGTTTCAACTTGTTTTAGCATCTATCGACTCTGAACGCTTGCTTACTAGATGGGTTGGAGCATCTGCTTCTATGTTGTTAGCATTTATAATGTTCTATTTATTTAGAGAGATTAAGAAATTAAAATAAGTGAAAAAGATAACTAAAACAACTTTCAAATTCAAAAGTAAGGTAATAGTCTGGGGTGTGAGTATGCACAAAGGTGATGACAAGGGGGCTTGGAGGTTTGCGCGGGTGCCAGAAAAGATTTCAGTAAAGATAAAGGAAATGCAAAAAGGGAAACTGCGTCGTGGCTGGGGTGCTGTGTACGCCAAGGCAAAGATAAAAAAGAGCGAATGGCAGACTTCTATTTTCCCAGATAGGCATTCGAATACATACATCTTGCCTCTCAAAAAAGAAATACGTTACGAAGAAAATTTATATGACGGCTCAGAAATAAATGTATCCATAGAAATACATTTTTAATATATGTATTACCTCTACATTCTCAAATGCTCGGATAAAAGTTTGTACACCGGCATCACTACGGATTTGAAACGGCGGGTGGGGGAGCATAATGGGGTAAAAGGCAGCAAGCTTGGCGCAAGGTATACAAAAGCGCGCCGACCAGTAAAGCTCGTGTATTCAAAGAAATTTAAAAATAGATCCGACGCTTCCAAAGAAGAAGCTCGGATTAAAAAGCTGACGAGAGCAGAGAAATTGCTTTTAATAAAAATAAAATAATTTATGCTAAAATTCACGAATGCTCGTGAATCAAATTTTAAATTTATTGGGAAAGAAAAAGTTTACCCGCTGGGATTATAAAAAATACAAAGAATCTGCGCGCGCACTCGTGCATCAGAAAATAGCTGAGCTTAATACGCATTATAATTTTCCCATTAGAAAAGTCGCCATACGGGATACAAAGTCTCGTTGGGGTAGCTGCTCAAAGCAGGGGAATTTGAATTTTAATTACAAGATTTTATTTCTACCACCACACATCGCTGACTATTTGATAGTGCACGAACTCTGCCATTTAAAAGAATTTAATCATTCGGCAAATTTCTGGAATTTAGTTTCTCGAGTGGTTCCTGACCACAAAACGATCCGCGCTGAATTAAAAAGAACTTCACACCTCTATCGATAGTTTCGTTGAAAATGTTACAATTAATATATGAATAACGCATACAATTGGTATTCGACTCTAATCCGTCCGAGTTGGGCGCCGCCTTCGTGGCTATTTGGTCCGGTGTGGACGATGCTTTACGCTATTATCTTTGTTTCTTTTGGAACAGTTTTCTATAAAGCATTTACCAAACAGATCCCGTGGATGGTGACGCTGCCGTTTGCGCTCAATCTCGTTTTCAATTTTATATTTACTCCGCTTCAGTTTGGACTTAAGAACAATCTACTCGCTGCTATCGACATACTCTTTGTCTTAGGCACACTCATCTGGGCACTTATCGTACTATGGCATGCGGTGCCAGAGTTGCGATGGATCGTGTATGTAAATATCCCGTATCTCGCTTGGGTTTCTTTTGCGACTACATTACAATTAACCATAACGTATTTAAATAGATAGTATTGGGTGATGAATAAAAAAGTAGTCGTAAATAATATAATGCAAAAGGGGTATACGTATGTTCTGACTGAAAAACCAGGCAAGAATTTTCATCCTGATTTCAAGCCTGACCTCACCCCAAAGCAAATGCTCGAACTCGGAGTTTTTGGCGGATTGTATTTTAGTGATAAACCGAAAGAATATCCAAGAAATTGGTTTACCAAAGCCAAGCTCTCACCTGACCACAAGCGCCACAGCGAACTCAACCTATTCAAAGTAAATGCGAGTCAACCGCTTTCTGTGTGGAAGCATAATCACTGGATCAGTAAACATGATCCACGGGGATGGTTCGAATGGTATTGTCGGTATTACATGGGGCGTAGATTAGAAAAAGAAGATGCGCGCCAGATAAAGAGATGGAATGCGATCCGTCGGCATATCGGAGGTCTCACCAAGAATTGTCGCAAAGGAGATATATATTGTCGTCCACGTCAAAGGCAGGCACTACTCCACTGGGCGTACGACACTAGAAAGATATAATAAACGAGTGATATAATATAAACCGTAGTTTGATGATTATTAATTTAATTATAAAAATATGTTACCAATAAATTATGCAGCAGTCTTAGTGGCAGCGCTTGTAAATTTTATCATTGGTTTTTTGATGCATGGTCCCATCGCAGGGAAACTCTGGATGAAGCTTGCAAACATCACTCCTACCGGCAATGAAAAGCTCTCTGATATGGTGCCTCAGATGATAAAGAACCTCTTAGTAAATATTGTCTTTGCATACGGTCTTTCTGTTGTGTATCTCTATGCTTCGACTTCTTCATACGGCATACCTGGTCTGTGGACTGGTCTTTGTGTCGGGTTTCTCGTCTGGTTTGGGTTCATCGTGAGCGGGTCTTCGATCGAAGTCATCTGGATGGGCAAGTCATACAAATTGTGGCTTTTTGAATTAGGTTGTTCACTCCTATCAATCCTTGCTATGGGGGCAATCATTGCAGTGTGGTAATTATTACGAATAAATTTCACAGAAAGAGGGTATACTGTATTAATGGACATACTTGCACACACACTTTGGACAAATGCTGGCGCACGAGCAGCGAATGCGGTAGCGAGTAAAGAAGGTAAAAAATTTCATGTGAGCCCCGGCTGGGCAGCATTCTGGGGAGTGTTCCCAGATCTATTTGCCTTCACGATTCCATTTGTGATTCGTTTCTATGCGATACTTGTTGCTGGGCAAAGTTTTTCTGCTCTGTTTGCAAGACCGCATATCGTCGAAGGAGGTATTCCCAAAGGTTTTGAGCTCGCTCATTATTTGTATAATTACAGTCATTCGCTCGTGATATGGGCAGTAGTGTTTTCTATTGTATGGTTTGTGTGTAAACGCCCTCGGTACGAACTACTCGGCTGGGCACTGCATATCTTGATCGATATACCTTCACACGTGCTCGCGTTTTTTCCTACACCATTCCTATTTCCAATCTCAAATTATTATTTCCCGTACGGAGTACAGTGGAGCAACCAGTGGTATATGATCATAAATTATTCTGCATTACTTTTAATTTGGGGCAAGATTGCATTTTCGAAAATAAAGTCTAAAATATAGCCATGTTTCAAAATTTTTTACTTAAGAAAATGCTTCGCACGCAGGGTGTGCCTGAAGCTCAAATAGAAATGTTTATCAATATGATGGAGAAGAACCCTGAACTTTTCAAGACGATTGCCACAGAAATCCAAGAAAAGATGAAGACCGGTATGAATCAAACAGATGCTGGTATGGCAGTTATGAAGAAATACGAAGCAGACTTGAAAAAGTTAATCTAATCTTACGATGATCACAACACCACTTCGGTATCCCGGCGGCAAAGCAAGAGCGGTCAAGATACTCGTGCCGCTTGTGCCAGAATTCAAGGAATATCGCGAACCGTTCGTGGGTGGTGGCTCTGTGTTTATTGCACTTATACAAAGATCTCCAGATAAAACGTATTGGATCAATGATCTCAATTCTGACTTATATCATTTTTGGGTAGAGCTCAAAGAACATTCAAAACAGCTCTTCAAAGGGGTACAACATATAAAAGACACAGAAAAGTCTGGTAGGAATTTGCATACACACTTAGTCACTCGTACTCCAAAGTCGAGTATGCAAAAAGCAATTCGGTTTTTTGTTTTGAATCGTATCACCTTTTCGGGCACCATAGATTCGGGTGGATACTCTGAGGGTGCATTTCTCGGGCGCTTTACTCAGTCTGCGATAGAGCGACTAAAGAGTGTGTCTCCACTCCTTGGTCGCACGAAGATCACTAATTATGATTATGAAAAAGTTGTCACGGCAAAAGGCAAAGACGTGTTTCTGTTTTTAGACCCACCGTATTTTTCTACGACCAAGTCAAAATTGTATGGCAAAAAAGGGGATCTACATACGACGTTTGATCATGCGCGTTTTGCTCGGGTCATGAAGAAGGTCACCCATAAATGGCTCGTCACGTATGACGACTGCCCCGAGATACGTGCGCTATTTTCTTTTGCCTACATCAAACCATTTGAACTGCAGTATGGTATGAATAACTATAAAAAGAAAACAGCAACAAAGGGCAAGGAGATAATTATTACAAATTATAAACTTTAATTGTATTTGGATAGTATCGGTATTATAATAGTCACATTAGTAGTAACATATAAATCCTATGATAGATGTAAATTATAAATTAGTAGTAGTAGCGACGATAGCACAGTTTGTTCTAGGAGCTCTCTGGTATTCTCCTTTATTGTTTGGTGGATGGTGGATGCGTATTATGGATTGCGTTCACATGTCCAAAGAAGAATTAAAAAAGATGCAAAAGGAGATGATGCCATTTTATGGTTTACAGCTTTTCCTTACATTGTTCATGACCATCTCTCTGGCAAACCTCGCACCATATCTGACTGATTTTAGTATGTACCATATTGCGTTTTGGCTCTGGATAGGGTTTATCGCTCCTACTCAGATCGCTGGTGTTATCTGGGGCAGTACCAAGAAAAAGTATTGGCTCGTGCAAATCGGCATCATGGTGAGTTACTCACTCATCGGTCTACTCCTCGCTTCATTTATTTTGAGTGCTTAGTGCTGTCTGTGGTATACTGTAGCCAATGGATGCATTACGTGACCCTATCGCTCATAGTGAAATACAAACCAGTTCAACTAATAAAAAGTTGAACTGGTTGCGTGCAGCAGTGCTCGGTGCAAACGATGGCATCGTCTCCGTCTCTGCGGTGATCGTGGGTGTGGCAGGTGCTTCAAGCTCGCGAGGCTTTGTGCTGACTGCCGGGGTGGCTGCACTTGTGGCAGGCGCCTTGTCTATGGCTGTCGGTGAATACGTCTCTGTGAGCTCTCAACGAGATACTGAAAAAGCACTCATCGATACAGAAAGGATGGAGCTCGAACTCGCTCCTGAAAAAGAACTCGAAGAATTAGTGGTCATCTATGAGGGTAAGGGGCTCTCTCGAGCTACCGCCGAAGTTGTCGCCAAAGAATTAACTGCCAAAGATGCTTTTGCAGCGCATCTCGACGCAGAGCTCAATATCGATCCAAATGATCTGACTAATCCGTTCCATGCGGCATATGCTTCAGGTATCGCATTTTTCTGCGGAGCGATCGTCCCGATCATCGCGATACTCATCGTCCCTGTGTCTATGGAAATCGTGGCGACATTCGTTGCCGTATTTATCGCACTAATCATTACAGGAATATTGAGTGCGCATGCGGGTGGTGCAAATAAAGTCAAAGCCACTATCAGAGTAGTCGTCGGTGGCATCCTTGCGATGGTCATCACTTTCGGTATCGGTAAACTCTTTGGAGTTGTTGGAATATAGTCAATAACGATATACTATGGTATAGTAACGATATTAATAATTGTTCACTAATTTTATTTAAAAATTTTATGAAAGAATTAAAAGCTTTGTGTATGAAATGTAGAACTGATAACAAGCCTACTATGCGAACGATGGTAAACCCAGTCGTAACTAAAAACGAAAAGGGTAGATACTCTGCAAAGGGTACTTGTGAAGTATGTGGTGGAAATATGTTCAAGTTTATGTCAGCAGCTGATGGTGAGGCGATGATGTAAGAATTAGTCTAGATCATTCCACGTTATTAGTTTCCACTCGGTTTTTCTAAATAGGTGAGTAGTACACGACGCGATAGCCATACTCGCGTTGTTTGCTGCATTTTTGTAACTAAGTTCATTGTATTGTGATGCCGTGAGTTTTTCTCCATAGAGCATATAGGACGCCACCATCTTTAAAAAGATGCCATGTGTCACAGCGATGATTTGTCTCTCTCTTCTCTTTGCAAGGTAGATCAGTAGCTTTCGCGCTCTCTCTTTGAGGTCCATAAAATTTTCTTCGTCAGACACACGGAGATTGTCGTCATGGTAGCTTTTGTCTATCCGATCAATGATCGCGCGAACTTGTGGTTCGGTACCTTCATGTCCGATGATTTCAGATGGGTTCCTTCGTTCGACAAGGAGGTCATTGTATTCCACCTTCATGTGTAGCTCTTCGGCGATAATCGCCGCGGTTTCTTTCGTTCTTTGGTATGGGCTCGATATGATGACTTGCGGGCGACCCTTCTTTTTGGGGAATCTTTTGGCTGTGGCGAGGGCTTGTGTTCTACCGAGGTCACTCAGTGATCCATCCGGACCCTGTCTGATGTTTTTAGCGTTTAGAATGGTCTCACCATGTCTCACAAAATAAATTATTTTCTTACTCATATATAGTATCTTACTATATTTTTGTATTTTACGGGTAAGTGTTAATATATACTATATGACAAAACAAATACTCATTACCCGCACGATACCCGATGTTGCTGTATCATTACTTACAAACAAAGGCTATGTGGTAGACATGGAACATGGAGATTCAGTATTAACGAAAGAAGAGCTTATACATCTCGTTGCACGGAAGCCATACGATGCCGTGATCACGCTACTTACAGATAAGATAGATGGATCAGTGTTCGACGCGGCACCAAGTATACAAATAGTTTCAAATTATGCATCTGGATATGACAACGTAGATATACAGATAGCAAAGGATCGTGATGTGGTGGTTGCAAATTCTCCTACAGATCTTACGAATGAAACGGTCGCCTTACACGTATTGAGTTTTATTTGTGCACTCTCTACGAGAATCGTCGAAGCAGATAAATTTATCAGACTTGGAAAATATGATGGCTGGGCACCGATGCGTTTTCTGGGAAGTGACCTCTCTGGTAAAACTATCGGTCTCGTGGGCGCAGGCAGGATCGGTGACAAGGTTGCACACTTCTGTAAATGTCTCGGTTTAAACATCGCCTACACCGATGTCACTCGTAATGAAAAAATGGAAAAAGAATACGGGGTTACTTTTTATTCTGCCCTCGAAGAGTTACTCCCTGTGTCAGATTTTGTAAGTCTACATGTGCCACTTCTTCCTTCGACACAACATTTAATACAGGAGAAAACTTTACGACTAATGAAGCCGACAAGTTTCTTGATCAATACTTCACGTGGACCAGTGGTCGAGGAGGGCGCACTGGTGCATGCCTTGAAAGAAAAAGTAATCGCTGGAGCGGCGCTCGATGTATTTGAATTCGAGCCTAAGATTTCACCCGAATTGATCGCCCTAGAGAATGTGATACTGACTCCACACATAGCATCTGCAAGTATGGAGACAAGAGAAGATATGGCAAAGGTATGCGCACAAAATATTATAGATTTTTTCGAAGGTAAGGATTTAAAAAATATAGTAAATAAATAATATGCAAGGTAAACTCATCATCGCAAGACACCAAGAATCAGAATGGAATAAACTCGGCAAGTGGACTGGCTCTCGCGACGTGCATTTAACAGAAGCAGGATTCAAAGAATCAGAGGACATAGGGCTACTCATTAGAGATTTGAATATAGACTTCGCCTTTGCCTCGATGGCAGTCCGCACCATAGAGACTTTGTCTTGTATCTTAAATGTATGTAAAAAATATAAAGTCCCCACTGAACATAGCGCCGCATTAAACGAGCGAGATTATGGGGATTATACTGGCAAGAATAAATTTGAAATGGAAAAAATCCTCGGCGAAGAGGAATTCAAAAAACTAAGACGTGGGTGGGATTATCCGATACCACATGGTGAATCACTCAAGATGGTCTATGAACGGGTGGTGCCTTTTTTCATCAAACATGTATTACCAGTCATTGCTGAAAATAAAAATGTACTCGTGGTAGCTCATGGGAATTCATTGCGAGCTCTCGTGAAGTATATAGAGAATATAGGCGACGAAGCGGTTGCAGACCTCGAGGTGCCTTTTGATACGATTCTTATTTATGATTTAGATGATGATGGTCATATTATAAAAAAGGAGATGCGCAAGAGATAAATAACATGCCAAATTCACACACACAAATCGTCGCTACTATCGGACCAGCTTCTTCCAAAGAAGAGGTTATGAAGTCTATGATAGAAAAAGGTATGGACGTCGCACGGCTGAATTTCTCTTGGGGGGAATTGAGTGAGAAAAAAGTAACGATAGATTTGATTAAAAAAGTTGCGGCGTTGCAACACGCCACGATCAAAATCATTGCTGATATACCTGGACCACGCGTACAGGAAGCGTATCATCATAGTCTCGACCATACGAAAGAGACATGTATCACAGACGCAGATAAAAAATACATAGAATTTGCTGTAGCACAAAACCTAGACTATATCGCACTTTCGTTTGTGGCTTCACAAGCGGATGTGCGCGAAGCTCAAAACCTCGTTCGCTCATATTCAGGATCTCAGAAAATTATTGCAAAAATAGAACGACGAGAAGCTGTCGATAACCTCGAAGAGATTATCGACGCTACTGATGCAGTGATGGTTGCTCGAGGAGATCTCGGTAATGACGTTCCTATCGAAGAGATACCATTTATTCAAGAAAAAATTGTGAAACTCGCAAAGTCCAAAGGTAAGCCAGTCATCGTAGCTACACAAATGCTTTTTTCTATGACCAGCAATGAATTGCCGACGCGTGCCGAGGTCACCGATGTAGAGGCGGCTGTCATGGAGGGTGCGGATGCGGTGATGTTGTCCGAAGAGACAGCCATGGGTACATATCCCATAGAAGCGGTAACCATCATGGAGCGAATCATCGTCGAAGCAGAAAAGCATTTAGACGGATCAGCCCTATTTAATAATTTGTAATATGTCCAGAATAAAAAAATTACAAGCACGTGAGATTTTAGATTCAAGAGGGAATCCTACGATATCCGTACTGTGTGAACTTGAAAGTGGTGCGCAGGGAGAGGCTGCGGTGCCTTCTGGTAAAAGCACCGGTTCGCATGAAGCCCTTGAGTTACGCGATCATGACATGGATAGATACGCAGGACTCGGTGTGCTCGGTGTGGTAGAAAATGTGAATATTGAAATAAATAATTTTTTAGCAGGTAAAGAGTTTGAACAACGAACCCTAGATCACGCACTCATACAACTCGATAATACTGAGAACAAGTCGCGCCTAGGTGCGAATGCAATACTCGGTGTCTCGATGGCATTTGCGAAGGCATGCGCACAAGAACAAAATACACAACTCTATGAATACTTTGGAAGCCTTGCCGGCAATAAGAATTTTAAAACTCCACAACCTCTTTTAAATATTATTAACGGTGGTAAGCATGCTGAGAGTGGACTTGATCTACAAGAATTCATGATCGCCCCTATTCAATTTGAAACATGTACCGAAAAGATACATGCATCTCGAGTGGTGATAGATACTTTACAGAAAATACTTGAAGAAAAAAAATATTCAACTGATCTAGGTGATGAAGGTGGTTTTGCTCCAGTACTATCTTCAAACGAAGAAGCTATTGACCTCATCGAACAAGCGATTCTTGCTTCTGGTTATTCTTTAGATCAAATAAAAATAAGTATTGACGCAGCTGCAACGAGCTTCTATGAAGATGGTTTTTATAAAATTAAAAAAGATGGTCAGACTGAGAATTTAAATCCTGATGAAATGATCTCTTGGTATAAAGAGCTCGTCGAAAGACATCAGATCATATCCTTGGAAGATCCAATCAGCGAGGACGATTTTGCTTCATTTACAAAAATCACAAATGAATTTGGTTCTCATGTAAAGATAGTCGGAGATGACCTCACGGTTACAAATATAAAAAGAATAGAAAAAGCCATCCAAGAAAAATCCATCAACGCTGTTTTAATAAAGTTGAATCAGATCGGTACTATCTCTGAAACCATAGATGCGATACAGCTGACCAAAAGTGCAGGTTGGTCGGTGTTTATATCTCATAGGTCAGGGGAAACCATGGATACCACTATCGCAGATCTCGCGGTCGGCGTAGGTGCAGAATACGTAAAGTCTGGATCTTTGACCAAACCAGAGAGGTTGTGTAAATATGAGAGGCTCATAGAGATTGAAAAAAATTTAGGTATGATATAATAAATGTATTAGAAATAACATAAAGAGCGTTGCGCCAAAAGGACTTACGTGACGTGATTTGCAAAATAAAAAATATATGGCAAAAGGTACAGGGATGAGAAAAGAGAAGAAAAAACCAAAGAAAATAAAGAAATAAGAATTATGCGTATAAAGCACATAAAAGCCCCTAAAATAGGGGTTTTTATGTGCTTGACAAGGCATTTGCCTTCATATATACTTGCACCAGCGTCTTTCCTTCTCTTGGATAGGGCGTTTTTGTTTCAGACCAGCCCGCATACTCTAGTCAGGTCTTTTGAAAACAGAATAAACCCTGTAGTAGAACTTTTAAGAAAGTTTCACTACGGGGTAAAATTGAGAACCCCGGCCGGGAGCCGGGAAGCAAGTCTCAAGAGTTTTTTTGAGTAATAATTTACGAGCTAGGATGAAGCAAGTTTATAAAATAAAATAGTTCACCCCGCCACGGCGGGGCAAGTTGCTGTTTTTTGTTTTGTTTCGTTCTTACCACTTTAGTGTGGACTAACTTTTAGTT
>CAZUCZ010000020.1:0-13835 GCA_964618925.1 uncultured Candidatus Saccharibacteria bacterium
GAGGTACCGGTGAAGTATTGATTTGGCTTTTTCTGAACATATTTTTATCCTACCCTAGGTTGTAATTTTCGCAAATTCTAATGCGCCACAGTAAACGCAATCACTTTTCTTACACCATGTTTTTTTAGTATTTTCTTGGCTTCCGTCAAGGTTGCGCCAGTGGTGATGATATCATCGATCAATATAATGTTTCTGTTTTTGAGAGTATCTTGGTATTTCTCACTCACCGCAAAAGAATCAATTATGTTTTTTAGTCGTTCAGATTTATTCTTGATGCGGGCTTGGTGCTCGTTGTCTTTTATTTTTAGTAAAATATTTTTTTCGAATTGTAGATCATGAGCGGTATCTAAGCGTATAAGTTCTTTTACGATAAGCTCTGCTTGATTGTATCCGCGTTCTCTATACCGCTTCGCAGATAGAGGTATGGGTATCACAAGTGGGTCACGAAAATTATTAAGTGGACCTAGCTCCGCGAGCTCTTCCATAATTTTTCCGTACAGAATTTCACCAAAGATCCTTGCTACTCTTTTTTTGTTTTTATATTTGAGAAGCCAGAGGGCTTGCTTAAGCGGAGGGTGTCGGTAGTCAAATGCAGGGTATATCCACAAGGCACATTCACGTTCGGCTCCCGGTATTTCTCCCAGACAGGCAATACAGAATTCCGAGCCGGACTGTTTGCACGCGACACATTTCATAGGGAATACAATCTCAAGGATGTTTTCTAGAATAGTGTTTAAAAAAGTCATATATGATATACTTTAGGGGTATTTTAGCATATATTCCCATTTGGCTGCATATTCTGATATATTTAATTTTAAAACAATGGATAATCCTTTACAAAATTTTCTGGGTAGCATACGTAAAATGATGAGTGGCAAGAGCGACACCGCTGTCGGGATAGACATCGGTTCTTCAGCGATTAAAATAGTTGAAATAAAGAAAAAGGGGAGTAAAGCCATTCTCGAGACATATGGAGCCATCGCCCTTGGTCCGTATGACAACCAAGATGCTGGGCGTCTTACTAATCTACCCGCCGATAAATTATCCGAAGCTCTTGTAGAAGTTTTGAAACAATCCGGTGTAACTACTACCCAGGTTGCCTTGTCTGTCCCTATCCAATCAAGTTTGATTTTTACGATTGAACTACCGTCACAAATCAAAGAGAGCGAAATGTCAGGCATCGTGTCTACTGAAGCTCGCAAATATATTCCTGTGCCTATTACTGAGGTTTCGATTGATTATTCGATCTTACCTAAAAAAGAGCCTTCTTTTGTAGAGCTGAATACTCCTGAACCCGTCACACCATCTGGTGAGAAAACAAATGTTCTTGTCGTGGCAACTCAAAATGATGCTGTTTCAAAGTATCGATCCATTGTATCCGCTTCTGGTCTTTCGGCTGCCTTTTTCGAAATCGAGATTTTTTCTTCAATCCGTGCAAATTTTGAACACGAACTTTCACCAGTGCTCTTGATAGACTTTGGTGCTTCACGTACCAAGTTATCTATTGTGGAGTTTGGTATGGTGAAAAGCTATCACACGATAGAGCGTGGAGGTTCTGATATTACAGATTCAATTTCTAAATCACTAAGCATACCATTTTCTGAGGCAGAAAAAATGAAAAAAGATTTCGGTCTTTTTGGAAATCCTACCGAGAAGAGTTTGTCCGATGTGATTAAAGTGCACACTGATTATATTTTCGCCGAAGCGAACAATGCACTACTCGTATATGAGAAAAAGTATGACCGTATTGTTTCAAAGGTGATCTTTACTGGTGGGGGCTCTCTTTTGAAGGGGTTGAAAGAAGTTGCAGCGAATAATTTTCGTGCCGAAATAGAGATAGGGCATCCGTTTAGTAAAATCAATGCGCCAGCATTCCTTGATAAGGTTTTAGAAGCAACTGGACCAGAATTTGCAGTTGCTCTTGGTCTCGCACTTCGTAAATTGCAATAAGGTTTAAAATTTCGCGTGCATTTTTTGTATGAGTTATACACAATATACTTCTTTTTATGTTCTTTTTGTAATATAATGTATACACATGGAGCAAAACTTTCAAACATCTTTCATACCTAAAAAACCAATGGTACGAGAACCAGCGGCAGCACCTCAGCCGATCGGATTGCTCACCATTATTTCTATATTTATTTTATTTACGGTGCTCCTGACATCCGGTGCGTTGTATTTTTATAAAGGTGTGATGCAGAAAAATTTGGTTACCATGAAAAGCAATCTAGCACTCGCCCAAAATCGCTTTGAACCAGCCAAAATAAAAGAGCTTCAAGTGCTCGATAAGCGTCTCAATGCTGCAAACGAAGTACTCTCTAAGCACATAGCCGTTACCCCTATTTTCGAAGCACTACAAGCCGTCACTATGAAGAGTGTGCGATATACAAAGTTCAGTTATAGCTTTGGGGAAGAAAAAAATTCTAAAGTAAATATCCAGATGTCAGGTACTACGCTCGGATATAGTTTCCTTGCACTACAGTCTGATTTGTTTGCTCAAAATAAAAATTTTATCGATCCAGTCTTTTCTAATCTTACTCTTGCCGATAACGGCAATATTAATTTTGATTTAAATTTTTCAGTTGACCCATCTTTTGTGGATTATAAGTTGATGCTTTTAACAAATAAAAAAGAAGCTGCGACACCTGCTCTTGCACCGCTACCTCCAGCTGCTCCCGCCCCTTCAGGAGCAACAGCTCCAGTAACAAATTAATTTATGGCACGAATCATCATATCAATCATTTTAATAGCAATTTCAGTCACTGGATTTTTCATGTTCACTGCACCGATCTATGAACAGATAGCGAGTCTTCGTGCTGATGCGGCTTCATATAATGAAGCACTCAGTAATTCTAAAAGTCTTGAGAACGAGCGTGATAAACTTACCTCAAAATATAATTCTCTCGACAAAGACGACCTCAATAAATTGCAAAAACTTCTTCCTGATAATATCGACAACATTCGCTTGATACTTGAGATAGAGAAGATCGCTTCACCGTACGGGATGGTCCTCAAAGATGTGAAATACAATACAGCCGATACAAGTGCAACACCAGCTGTCGTAAGCGGTGGGCAGGTGAGTACTTTTGAGCAGAACCAGAAAGACTATCGGGTGCTCGACATGGAATTCTCGGTGATCGGTACCTATGCTAATTTTATTAACTTTACGAGAGATCTCGAGAGCAATCTCCGCATTATCGATATTTCTTCTGTGAATTTTTCTTCCGACCTTGGTGACGTGAAAACAAATCCTTCCGGAGCATACAAATATAACTTCAAGATTAAAACGTATTGGTTAAAAAGTTAATATAATATACGACAATGCTTAAATTTAAAAACATAATCATATTCATAGTAGTAGGAGTAGCTCTTGTTTTTGTCTACATCTATTTCATCAGACCTTCTCCAGAACAACCTGGATTAGTCTCTACTGCGAGTACCACAGATGCGACCACAACCTCTTCGATGTCTAATGATGATGCCTTAGGTACCAAAGATTTCCTCACTATTTTACTCAATGTCAAAAATGTGAAACTGGACGATGCAATATTCTCAAATATCGCGTTTCAAAATTTACATGATTCAAGTATTGTTCTTACTGCTGATGGGAACGAAGGTAGACCAAATCCATTTGCTCCAATAGGAGTAGATGCGACAGCAGCACAAACAGCAACAACAATAAACCTTAATACAACACAAGCGCCTTCTGCCCCAACAACCCCTACAGCTCCAGGTAAAACAAACTAATATATTATGAGTTTTTTAGAAGCATTAGCAAAAAAATCTTTAATAAAACAGAGTCAGATTGGTGAAATAAAAATCCATGCCAGGGATAAATATAATGGTAATATCACCAAAGCCTTAATGGACCTCGGTCTTTCTGAACAAACAATTCTCGAAGAAAAGGGAGAATATTTTAATATTCCAATCCAAAAAGTGAATCTCAAAGATACATCTTTTGATCTACTCAAATATGTCTCTGAAGATTCTGCGTCTCACTACCACTTTGTGCCGATCGATTTAAAAGATGGTGTCCTTTACATCGGCGTTACCGAACCAGAAAATGTTCAAGCCATGGACGCATTACAATTTATTTCGACCAAGATAGGGCTACCTTTTAAAGTTTTCTTAATTTCAGACAGTGATTATGACGATGTGATGAATGCGTATAAGGGTATTTCTAGTCAGGTTGCTGAAGCGCTCGAGAGCATCGACCAAGACGAAATGGAGACCAAAGCGCTTACTGAAGAAAACCTAAATAAAGAAATCAATAACCTTAAATCGGGCGAAGAAAAAAAGATAGTCGAAGATGCACCAGTGATAAAAATTGTAGCAGTAATCTTACGTAACGCGATAGAGGGGAATGCGTCAGATATCCACATCGAACATACCGGTGAAAAGGTTAAAGTACGCTTTCGAGTAGACGGCACATTATATACATCGATCATTTTACCTACTAATGTCTACAATGGTGTCGTGGCGCGTGTTAAAATTCTCGCTAAGCTTCGCCTCGATGAAAAACGTAAACCCCAAGACGGTTCCTTTAGTGCAAACATAGATGAACATAAGATAGATTTTCGTGTATCTACGATGCCTGCGTATTATGGTGAAAAAGTGGTTATCAGAATACTTGATCCAGGCAAAGGGGTGAAGACGCTCGACCAATTAAATCTATCACCGACTAATCTGAAAATGATTCGTGAATCACTCGCTAAACCATATGGCATGATTCTCATTACCGGACCGACAGGGTCTGGTAAGTCGACGACACTCTATTCGATGATGAATGAGCTCGACAAAGAAAAAAATAACGTTGTATCACTCGAAGACCCAGTAGAATACCATATGCCTGATGTGAGTCAGTCACAGGTGATGCCGGAGATAGGGTATACGTTTGCAGTGGGACTACGTTCTATCGTGCGTCAAGACCCAGATATCATCATGGTGGGAGAGATTCGTGACAAGGAGACGGCTCAGCTCGCCATTCAAGCTGCACTTACCGGACACCTTGTGTTGTCTACACTTCACACGAACAGTGCTATTGGTGCAATACCTCGCCTCATAGATATGGGCATCGATCCATACTTGATCGCTCCGACTCTAATTATCTCTATTGCACAACGTCTCGCACTTATGACCTGTGAATCTTCACGTAAGCTTGTGCCGATGGATCCAAGTATCAAATTACAAATACAAGAACTCACAAAAGATTTGCCTGACGAATTTAAAAAAGATCTTACTGAACTTCAAAATAAGAACGAGATGTATGAAACAGTACCTTCTCAAAATTGTCCATCAGGGACTCGAGGACGTATTGCCGTTTTTGAAATGTTTACTGTTGATAAAGAAATGCAAGCTGTGATCTTAAAAGAGCCTACCAATGAAGCGATCTATCAAGTGGCGCGCAAAAAGGGGATGCTTATGATGCGAGAAGATGCGATGCTAAAGTCTCTCCAGGGGCTTATTCCTTTCAAAGAAGTATATAACTTTAGTAATGAGAGTGAATAGATAATATATGAATGAACACACACCTCATTCCTTTAGTCAGAGAAGCTCACCAGATCTGTCTAAAGAACCAGTTACAAAGAAATTACCAGCACATATTTTAGAAAATCGCCAACAGATCGAAGCGTGGTTGAATGCAACTACTGATGCAAATCTTCCTCCTACTGAGAAAGTTTTTAATACTGAGAATAAATCAATAGATCCTGATAAATTTAAATTTATTGATGGTGAACTCATATCAAACAATATTTCTCTTGAGCAGTTACCAGAAAATATCTTTCACAGTGTCACCAAAATTGGCTTTGCCTTACATTTTTTAGAAAGCATGAAACAAGAATACGGGTTAGATTTTTTAACTCACGAATTCAGTGAGAAGGATTTTAAGATGGGCGAGGGGGCATCTCATCGTAAACCAATCACCATAACCAATTTTATCCGCATTATGCTTGATGTCGGGGTTATCGTTAGAGAAATCACAAATATGGATAACAATAATGCAGCAAAGTTGTTTACAAATCCTGCATTACAGATCGACTCTCTGAGGAAAATATATGAAAAAAATGAAGCATTTAGAAAGAACCTATCACTTAATTCTAGCGAGATTAGATGATATAGAGCGGGTGGGTAGGTGAGCTAAAAGTTATCCACAGGGTACACTGCTTTAAATAAAATTAGTAGTACAATATAGGAATCACAGATTATAGCTTTAATTAGCTAATATATGGAAGGCGAAAAGAAAAAAATTTTAATAGTTGATGACGACAATTTTCTTTTGGACATGTATGCTCTTAAATTTAGCCAGAGCAACTTTGAAGTTTATACAGCAGGAGGTGGGGTAGAGGCTGTCGAGAAACTCAAAGGCGGTCTTTCACCTGATCTTATCTTACTCGATATCATAATGCCAGAAATGAATGGTTTTGAAATGTTAGAGAAAATTAATACTGAGCATCTTTCTCCTAATTCGATTAAAATCATTCTTTCTAATAAAAGTGAACAACAAGACGTCGATCGTGGTAACGAACTCGGCGTCTCTGGCTATATAGTCAAAGCTAACTCTACTCCACGAGAAGTTATTGAACAGGTAAATACTATTTTAGCAGGAAAAGTTGCAGTTACTGCGTAATCACAACAAAATAGTTTTTCTTCTATAGCATAAACGTTGTAAACGAGTTATAATAATTGGGTATTAATAATATTTTACACATGGACTATAAAAAATTATTTGAAGAACTTGTGCTTACTCTTATTCGAGAAGGTGGATCTGACCTTCACCTCGGTGCTGAGCGGTCACCAGTTATTCGTGTTTCGGGTGAGCTTATTTCTCTGGTGAAGCATGCACCATTTACCCCTGAAGATATGCTTGGTATTCTTAATGAGATTTTAGATAAGCCACGTGTCGAAAAGTTTTTAAACGACCAAGAGTTAGATTTTTCTTATGATTTTCGTGGGGAAGCACGACTTCGCGGTAATGGATTTTTTCAAAAAGGTTTAGTAAACATTGTGTTTCGACTTGTGCCGAAAGTAAAGACAATCAAGGAATTACATCTCCCTCCAATTTTAGAAGAAATTACTCGTAAGAAACAAGGATTCTTTTTGGTGGTAGGTCCAGTCGGGCAAGGTAAGTCGACTACATTATCTGCGATGGTTAACCTCATCAACAATGAACAAGCACGACACATTGTTACTATCGAAGATCCTATCGAGTATGTCTATCAGCAAAATAAATCAATCATCAATCAGCGTGAAGTTGGTATTGATACCAAAGATCCGCATACTGCACTCAAGTCAGTTTTTCGTGAAGACGTCAATGTGATATTGATAGGTGAGATGCGTACTCCAGAGACAATAGCTACTGCAGTTACCGCAGCTGAGACTGGGCACCTCGTTTTTTCGACGCTACATACAAACAATGCAGCACAGACCATAGACAGAATCATTGATTCATTCCCTGGTAGTCAACAAGATCAGATCCGGGCACAGCTCTCTTCTTCACTGCTCGGTATTTTTTCACAAAGATTAATACCGCGAATTACCGGCGGACTCGTGCCAGCATATGAACTTTTGTTAAACAATAATGCCGTATCAAATCTGATTCGTGAAAAACGTACACACGAGATCGATGTGGTGATAGAGACAGGCACAGAGTCAGGCATGGTGGACCTCAATCATTCACTGGTCGAGCTCATGCGCGCAGGGGAGATCTCTATAGAGAACGCACGCCAATACTCACTTAATCCAAAAGGACTAGAGCGAATGATTTAATTTTAAAATATATACTATGTTATTTAAATACAAAGCAGTAGATGAAGGGGGCGCAAACAAAGAAGGTGAAATTGATGCACCTAATCGCGACATGGCGATTAGTGGGCTGCAGCGCCGCGGGCTCGTAGTCATATCTATCAAAGATGAACAAGAAAAGAAAAATCTATTTTCTATTTCTTTTTTTGATACTATATCCACCAAAGATGTTGTCATATTGTCGAGACAGATTTCTACATTGTTCGAAGCACAAGTCTCTGCACTTAAAGCCTTCACCTTGCTTGCAGCAAATACCGAGAAGAAAAGTTTGAGTGTAAAACTCACACAGATCGGAGATGACTTACAAGCCGGTGTGTCCATCTCAGGGGCACTCTCTCGTCATCCAGATGTGTTTTCTGATTTTTATATAAACATGGTTAAGGTCGGGGAGGAGACTGGAAAATTAAACCAGGTATTTCTTCACCTTGCTGAATACTTAGATCGTCAGTATTCTCTAACTTCAAAAACACGAAATGCACTCATCTATCCTGTGTTTGTTATCGTGACGTTTTTCATTGTGATGACACTCATGTTTGTCGTGGTGATTCCAAAGTTGTCTTCTATCATCTTAGACTCTGGTCAAGAAGTACCGATCTACACAAAAATAATTATTGGTATTTCAAACCTCTTTGTGAACTACGGCTTCATCGCGATTATATTTTTGGTCTTGCTTGGTGTATGGGTTTGGCGTATGGCAGTTACAGAGAAAGGTAAAATCTATCTTGATAACATGCGTCTGTCGATACCTGCTGTGGGTAACTTATATAAAAAATTATATCTCTCACGTATCGCTGATAACATGGATACGATGCTTTCCTCTGGGGTTCCGATTCTGCGTGTTATTGACATCACATCTAAAGTCGTAGGGAGCCGCGTGTACCAGGCGTTACTCGAAGAAGTCTCTGATAATATCAAGGGCGGTCTGTCTATCTCTGCGTCCTTTGAAAAACATCATGAACAAATTCCTGGTATCATGGTTCAGATGATCAAGGTGGGAGAGGAAACCGGGTCCCTTGGTTCTATTTTAAAAACACTTGCAGAGTTCTATAAACGTGAAGTCGACAGTGCCGTCGATACTCTTGTAGGATTAATCGAACCTGTCATGATCGTCGTGCTTGGTCTCGGTGTTGGAATACTTCTCGTGTCGGTTCTTGTCCCTATTTACAACCTGGCTGGAGGTATTAGCTAATAATGAGTGTGGATAACTTTTATATACATATGGTATAATAAGTTTATTAAAAAATAGTCGATTATACATTATAAGTTATTATTAATAATTTCCGCTGAGGCGGATCAGCCTCGCGCTGAAAATATATTATGAAAAAATTGAATTTTAAAAAAGGTTTTACATTGATAGAACTTTTGGTGGTTGTAGCAATCATTGGTATCTTGGCTTCTGTTGTTCTTGCATCACTTAACACTGCTCGTTCAAAAGGTGCTGATGCAGCTGTAAAGGCTAACTTAGCAAACGCTCGTGCACAAGCAGAGTTGTTTTATGATTCAAACGGAAGTAGTTATGTAGGTACTGCTGGAACTGCAACAGATGTATGTAATATCCTTGCAACAGGCTCAGTAAAAGGTATTTACCTTTCTGTACTCGCTGCTCATACAGCATACGGTGCTTCTGGTACTCCTGGCACTACACTTGCTACTGCTGGTGCTTATAACATCGCTACTTGTCACTCTAGTGCTACCGCATGGGCTGCTGAAGCTCCTTTGAAGGCTAGTGCTTCTGGTGCTCCTGTTATGTACTGTGTTGATAGTACAGGACAATCAAAACAAGAATCAGCTGTGCTTGCTGCAAACGCTACTGTTTGTGCATAGTCAGACGTTCTTAAGTTTATTAACAAAAACCACCCTTATCGGGTGGTTTTTGTTTTGTATATGATATAATTAAAACATATTATTATATGTAAAAAATAAATATGACTAAACAAAAAATATTTAAAAAAGGTTTTACATTGATAGAACTTTTGGTGGTTGTAGCAATCATTGGTATCTTGGCTTCTGTTGTTCTTGCGGCACTTAATAATGCACGAGCCAAAGGAACAGATGCAGCTATAAAAGGTACATTAAGCAACACACGCGCACAAGCTGCGTTATTCTATGATGACAATGGTCAAACATACGCTGGTGTGTGTATCAATGCGGGTGGCATTGGGGCAATGGCACAAAGCGCAGCAGAAAAACTTAATTCCGCATCACCTTCAGTGGGGATTACAACTGATGACTTTGTCTATGATCCAGCAGGTGGAGTAGGTGCAGTAGTGTGTCATGATAGTCCTACCGCCTGGGCAGTGATTGCATCATTAAAGGTTCCTACTACTACTGATGCTGGCTGGTGCGTGGACTCAACTGGTGCTTCAAAAGAAGCTACCTCACTTGTTGGTGACGCGACAGTGTGTCCTTAGGTCATTATTATTTAAATTACATGTTTATGAATACTAAAAAAATATACAAACAAGGATTCACTCTATTAGAACTTTTAATTGTGGTGGGTATCATCGCGCTTATGGCAGCGGTTGTGTTTGCTGCACTCAATAATGCTCGTAGTAAGGGAGGGGATGCAGGAGTAAAAAGTAATTTGCACTCCATAGCCAATGCTGCTGAATTATTTTTTGTGAATAATTCGAATTCTTATCTTCCAGCGGGAGGTTCTACGTTTACCATAGCGACGTGTCCCGCATATAGTGCATCTGGTACCAACATGCTTTCAAAAGATAAAACTGCCGCAACTTCTATTGCACAAGCAATCAGTAACGGTGGCAACAACGGAAGTTCATGTTATAACTCTGCTACAGCGTGGGCAGTAGCAGTGGGTCTAAAGACGAACGCGAGCGCTTCTTGGTGTGTTGATAGTTCTGGAGTATCTCGTCAGGTGGCTTCTGTGCCAAGCTCAGCTATTAATTCAAGTACTTTCCTTTGTAATTAATCTATGGCGACACTTCTTACAATTATTTTCTTTACCCTCGGGCTTATTATCGGTAGTTTTTTGAATGTTGTTATCTATCGTATGAATACCAGGAAATCTCTCGGGGGGAGAAGTGCATGCATGTCTTGCGAGAATACATTATCTTGGTATGAACTTATTCCTGTGTTTAGTTATATTGGACTCAAAGGGAGATGTAAAAATTGCAAAATAAAAATTTCACTACAATATCCTTTAGTCGAACTTACCACTGCGGTGGTGTTTGCGATGATCTTCAGTAAGTTTCAAGATGTTTTATTCAGCAACCTTCCGATTTTTACAATATCTTTCATCTACTATGCAGTAATGTTTGCATTACTTATCGTGATTGTTGTCTACGACTTAAAACATAAGATTATTCCAGACACACTTTCTTTTGTGTTTGGGGGGCTTGCGTTTCTATCACTTTTCTTTGCGGGTAGTGGCGGACTACTTAATATATATCCTCATATCCCAACCACTATGGATTTCTTCGGAGCAGTCTTATTGGCACTTCCATTTGCGTTGATTTGGCTGTTGTCTAAGGGTGTATGGATGGGGCTTGGGGATGCGAAACTTATTCTGGGTATTGGTTGGTTCTTAGGCATACCGATGGCATTATCTGGTATTGTTCTTGCCTTTTGGGGAGGTACAATCTTTGGACTTTACTTTATGTTTTTTAGAAAAGGTTATGGCATGAAGACGGAAATACCATTTGCACCATATCTCGCACTTGGTACTTTTATTGCATTTTTGTTTGAGTTAAATCTGTTTAATATTTATTTTTAATGAAAAAAATTCTTAGCTGGAAAAGAAATAGAGGGATGAGTTATGTGGAGCTGATCGTTGTCCTTACTATCTTTTCTGTGCTATCCGGTGTCGTGATCTATAACTATTCGCAATTTCAAGCGAAAGTAGATGTGAAAAATCTTGCGAGTGATATTGCGCTTAGAATATCTGAAGCGCAGAAATCTGCAGTCTCGGGTGCATTACCCGTCGCTACATTTTCCTCGACGTGGAAGCCTTCCTATGGAGTATCTTTTGACAGCACTGACAACAAAAGCTTTATTTATTTTACTGACCTAGATCAAAATGGATATGTGTATAATCCAACCTGTTCTCCTAATTCCGAGTGTCTTGAGAAGGTGAGTATCACTAAAAACGACAGCATCTCGAGTTTAAAAGTTTTTTATCAGGGAGATACGGTCGGCACAAATCTCAATGACCTCTCTATCACATTTGTGAGACCAAATGCTGGTGCAATCATAAAGTCCACGACTCCATTTACTGGTACTATTTCTTATGTACAAATTACTGTGGCTTCACCACGGACATTTACTGCTATAATAAAAGTATATGCATCTGGGCGAATCCAGGTAAATTAATATATAGAATGACAAGACGATCCATCACACAAACAAACACGGGGTATACAATCATAGAAACAATGATCGCCGTGTCCTTGTTCCTTATTATCACCATGACAGGCATGGGTGCGTTATTAAATGCCAATCTGCTTCACGAAAAGTCTCAGAGCACCCGAGAGGTTATGGATAATTTGAGTTTTATCATGGAAGATATGTCTCGGAATTTACGTACAGGTTACAATTATCATTGTGTGACTGATGGTAATTTTAATTCCAATGTAATCGTGACACCACAGAGTTGTCCTACTGGTGGTGGAATTGCATTTGAAACTAGTGTTGGAAATCCAAATGTATCTTCCGACCAGTGGGTCTATAAGATTGAATCTACAAACGGTGGCAGCACATTTAATCTAAGTAAATCCATTGATGGTGGTACGAGCTGGGTGCAACTGAATCCTGATGAAGTGACCATTGATTCTGTCTCAGGCTTTACTGTGGTGGGCGCCGAGCCACCTTCGAGTGGAGATAACAGGCAGCCATTTGTGACCATCAAACTGTCCGGTAAAATAACTATAAAAAATGTAGTCACTCCATTTTTATTACAGACTTCGGTGTCCGAGCGGAGTATCGATATATAATATATGAAAAATTTCTTACAACATAGATATCAAAAAAGTTCGGGGTTTACCCTTGTGGAGACATTAATTGGTCTATCGATTTTTACTACGTCAATCTTGGCATTGATGGCAGTGCTTGGTTCAGGTATTGCAGATACAAGTTATGCTAAGCAAAAGATAGTAGCAGGGTATCTTGCACAAGAGGGTATAGAGTATGCACGCAATCTCCGTGATACAACGGTTTTGTATGATACCTCTGGGGCACAACATGGTTGGAATGCATTTAAGACGATGAGTGTGGCATACCCGATCACCAATGAAAATTTACAGAATTTTACCAGAACTGTTACCATGAATACTACCGCTTTTGGTGCCAACGAAGTACAGGTGACATCGACTGTGTCTTGGACCAAATCATCAGGTACATACAGTGTGTCATTTTCTGAAAATTTATATAATTGGGTTGAATAGTGCCTAGACTACATCATATGATTAAAAAAAATACACAAAAAAATACTGGTTTCGCGATATTGTTTGCGGTGACTCTCGCAAGCATCTTGTTGTCAATCGCACTTGGGGTGGCAAATATTGCACTCAAAGAAGTCAGGTTTAGTACTTCTTCTAAGTCTACCAACGAAGCTTTTTTTGCTGCTGATACTGGTATTGAATGCGCCCTTGCCAATGATAAATCTACCAGCAGCTCGTTTCTGGAAACTGGGAGCTCAGGTGTAGTGACGTGTCTCGGTGGGCAGATTGCCTTGAGTGGTGCATATCCTGTATGGAGTTTTGTGTTGCCGAACTTGGGACCAAGCGGTAAAAGCTGTGCGAAGGTCAATATTTCTAAAATTTATAATTCTGCAAATAATCCGCCATCTATTACCACGACACTTATTTCAAAGGGCTATAATATCGGAGATACAAATTGTGAGTCAACAAACCCTGGACGTATTGTGCGTGAAGTTAAAAGTATTTACGGTGTTGATTCTGCTGCATCACTTGGTAATACTGCTACATTTGTTCGAAGTGATAATTCCACACAAGGAAACTGGCACGGTGTATATGGAGCCGATGGATATAATATTTTTGGCGGCACACAGGCGT
>CAZUCZ010000021.1:0-11847 GCA_964618925.1 uncultured Candidatus Saccharibacteria bacterium
GAGCGAGCTTGAATAAATCACATAATATCACCGCCCCTGGGATCCCGTCACAATCATAGTCTGCATAGATAACTATTCTTTCGTTTCCTTCCATCGCTTCAAAAATCCGCACGCACGCACGCTCCATATCACGCATCAAAAACGGATCATAAAGATCTCGTTCATAGTCAGGATTCAAGAAAACTTCAGCAGCATCTTCGTCTCGTATTCCTCTTTTTTCGAGCAAACTTCTTAATAATTCTCCGTATCGTTGCATAAGAACAATTTTAGCATATAATATATAAAGTTTTTTAAATATAAATTTTGAAGGGGTTTTGAGGCTGTCGAGCCGAAAATTTCAGGAATTTTTAAGCTTAAAAAATTCCGTACCGGAAAAATTTGATATTTTAAAAACTTTTTTATGCAAGACTGTATTTTTTGTAAAATAGTCAAAGGTGAATTACCATCCAGTAAGGTATATGAAGACGACACCGTCCTCGCTTTTTTAGATATTGAACCTGTTAACCTAGGACACACATTGGTGATTCCAAAAGAACACTATGTAAATATATACGAAACCCCAGAACATATCCTTATAGATATGATGAAAGTTATCAAGAAACTCTCCGGAGCAATCAAAAACACCCTTAAGGCAGATGGCATAAACGTGACGATGAACAACGATCCTGCTGCGGGGCAAGTCATATTCCATTCACATATACATATTATCCCTCGGCTTAAAGACGACGGCTTTGGAGTCTGGAAAGGTAAAACACCCTACACAGGTAATCAAAAAGACGAGATCGCTACAGAGATTATCCGAGCGCTTTAATACCAGGCAGTGTGCCACTAGATAAAAAGTCGAGCGTAGAACCGCCGCCAGTGGAGACAAATGAGAATTTGTTCTCCATTTTCATTTGAGAGATAAGAGCCACAGTATCTCCACCTCCGATGATACTCTCTCCCTTTGAAGACGCGATAAGTTTTAATATCTTTTTAGTCCCCTCTGCTCCACCATCTTCATATTTACCAAGTGGACCATTCCAGAGAATGAGTTTTGAATCTTTTATAAGAGTAGCAAGGTTCTTTACTGTCTCTTCACCGATGTCCAAAATATATTCATCCAAACTCACTTCTTCGATTCTTTTATTTAAAATATATTTACCAGATTTAACAACCACATCAACGGGCAAAATTATTTTTTTATTCTTCATTAGCTTTCTAAGGGTTTCATTGTCTGTATCATCCACCAAAGACTTACCTACAATATATCCTTCGGATCTCAAGAAATCATTTGCTAAAGCCCCAGCCACAAATAAATAATCTGCAGATTTTAAATATTTCTTAATGAGTGGCATCTTTGTAGAAAACTTTGCTCCACCTAAAATAAATAAAAATGGGTGTTTAGGTTTTAGGGCATGAGAAAGATTTTTTATCTCACTCTCGAGTTGTAGCCCACTATATGCAGGTAAAAGCTTAGGTAATAACACAATAGAAGCGTCTTTTCGGTGATCGACAGAAAATGCTTCATTTACATAGATATCTGCATGTTTAGCTAGCTCTTTTGCAAATTCTTTACTTGCTTCTTGTTCTCCTTTATTGTTTCTCAAATTTTCAAGCAGTATCACTTCACCATTTTTCATATCAGCAATAGCTTTATATACCTTTTCGCCTACAGTTTCCGGTATAAATTTTGCTTTAATAAATTTACTGAGAACTTTAGAAACTGGTGCCAAACTCTCTCCACCCACGCCAGAGGCGGATAAACCTTTGCCGAGGTGTGCTATGAGTACCACCCTTGCACCTTTTTTCTGTAAATAATTTATAGTCGGCAACGCAGCCTGTATGCGAAAATCATCTAAAACCTTTCCATTGTTAATAGGCACATTGAAATCCACTCGCACGAGCACCACCTTACCTTTTATGTTTTTTATTTGTTTAATGTTTCGCATATATCTATAATTTTTGTAAACTTTTTAGCATCGAGACTCGCCCGCCCTACCAATAACCCCTCTACGCCTCCATGAAGTAAAAATTCTCCAGCGTCTTTGGTATTTACTGATCCACCGTAGAGTATTCGTGGCAATTCTATTTTAATGCCAAAGATATCTACCAGTGTCTTCTTTATAAAGATCACCATTTCTTCAGAGTCTCTCGCCGTAGCGTCCTTCCTTCCCACAGTACTTGAGATAGCCCAGACTGGTTCATAGGCGATGAGCATCTTTGATAAAGAATTTTTTGAAATACCTTCCAAGCATGCTTCGAGCTGCGCTTTGACAACATTGAAATATTCATGATTTTCATCTCTACTGGTCTCTCCAACACAGAGTATTGGAATCAGCCCTGCCGACAACACGCCTTTTAATTTTTTATTTATCTGATCATTTGTCTCCCCAAGACTTCTACGCTCTGAATGTCCTAAAATCACGTATCGCGCACCGATATTTTCGAGCATGCGAGCAGCAATTTCTCCTGTAAATGGACCAGTGTCTAAGCCAAATGAATCTTGGGCACCGATCAGGATTTTTTTTGATAACTTTTTCAGACTCGGAATATATAAAAATGGCGGACAAACCACAATCTCTGTTTTCTTTAGCTGAGAGAGATTTTGTAGAATGTTTTTATACAACTTCTCGGCATCTCTTAGAGAGACAGGATTCATTTTCCAATTAGCTGCTATTATTGTCTTTTTCATATAGCAAATTATATCATAATGCGTTAAAATATGGTTATACATGAACTTAAAAACTAATCAAAATGGCTTCACGTTAATAGAAACATTGGTTGGTAGTGCGGTATTTATCGTCATAGCACTTTCTGCATATAAAGCCTTTGGAGTGCTTATGGATGCGGTCTCTGAGTCACAAGCAAAAATCGCCGCAACCGAAGTTGCAAATGAAAGATTCGAAATCATAAGAAATCTACCATACTCAGACGTGGGTATTGTCGGAGGGTTACCAGTGGGTAAGATTACAAGGACACAAACAGTCACTCGTGATAGTTTTACATTTAATGTGACGACAACAATCAGAAGCGTTGATGATCCTTTTGATGGCACCATAGGAGGAAGTCCATCGGATACGTCCCCAGCTGATTACAAAATGGCTGATTTAGATATTACCTGCACAAATTGTAAGATATTTTCTCCACTAAAATTCACTACATTACTCGCTCCACACGCCCTCGAAACAGGTGTTACGAACGGTGCCTTATTTATGCAAGTATTCAATGCAAGTGGTATACCAATCCCGGGCGCATCTTTGCATATCGTAAATACACAAACAAATCCAGACACGATCATCGATGAAACCACTGACAATGGAGGCTGGGTAAAGATCGTCGACGCAGTACCTGGCACAAATGCATACAATATTACTGCCACCAAGTCAGGTTATTCCCAAGACCAGACATATCCGATCGGTGGCGCTGCAGGTGCAACCCCCGTCAAAGCGGATTCCACTGTAGCCACAGGACAAATCACACAACTCAGCTTTGCCATAGATACACTGAGTTCCATCAACGTCACCACTCTTGATGGGAGCTGTGCCCCACTACCTAATATGGGGCTCTCGCTCACGGGAACAAAGTTAATAGGTACACCAAGTGTTTTAAAATATCCTGTTCATACGTTTACCACTGGTAGTGCCGGAACCTTACTCATACCAAACCTAGAATGGGATACCTATAGCACCCTTCTCACCTCTCTTTCGTATGACCTTGCGGGCACCACGATCCTACCATCATTTACCTTAAATCCAGGGGAAACGAAAACATTACAGTTAGTGGCAGTACCGCATGTGAACATGGCACTCTTGGTATCAGTGAAAGATGCTGCGAATAACCCTATCGATGGTGCGCTCGTACGCTTACAAAAAACTGGCTTCGACCAGACGAAGACCACAAACACAAGCGTATGCCCAACCTCGGGACAAGTATTCTGGAACGGACTTACAAGTGGCACATATACCATGACAATCACAAAGGCGGGATATCAGATTTCGTCAACCTCAGTAAACGTGTCTACAAACTGGCAAAGTAAAATAATAACGCTCACACCCTAATATGAAAACTCTACGAAAACAGCAGAATAAAGGTTTTGCGTTCGTTGAATTACTTTTTGCAATTGCCATTTTTGTGCTCATACTTCTCGCCATCACCTTATTCTCTCGAAATACGTGGGTATACAATACTTTTATTGCAAACAGCTTAGCGGATGTTGATACAGGAAGAAAAGCAATCAAAACAATGACTGCAGAAATACGTACTGCTTCTGCCGCAAGCAATGGTGCATATGCAGTGAGTCAAGCAAGTACCACAAGTTTAACATTTTACTCTGATATTTATGACAATGGTCTTAAAGAAAAAGTGCGATATTTCTTGAATGACTCAAATCTACAAAAAGGAGTGACCGTGCCGATTGGAAGCCCTCTTGGATACGACACTGCGGTGGAGACAGTCACTACCCTTGTACCGTATGTGACTAATACTAATATTTTTGAATATTATGACAAAAACTATGATGGGACGACCGCAGCACTTACTTCTCCGATTGATGTGTCTGCCGTCAGATTAGTAAAAATAAATATCACTGTAGATAAAGATATAAACAAACCTCCGGCTGCTACCACTTTTTCTACGCAAGTATCAATTAGAAACCTCAAAGACAACCTATGATACAACACAACACACAGCCAAAGAAAAATAGTGGTGTGATTATCGTACAAATCATGGTATTTAGCGCGGTAGCTATAATTATTATTGGTGCACTCGCAGCCTGGGCAGCTACTACAATCAAAGCAGGAAGAATAACCTACAACCGCGAACAAGCATTCCAATCTGCAGAAGCCGGGATTGATTATTACCGCTGGCATCTTGCACACGCGTCCCAAGACTACAAAGACGGCACAAACACCAATGGTCCATACGTGCATTCCTTAAAAGATAAGAATGGAAATATAGTAGGACAATTTTCACTCACTATTACGGCACCAACTGCAGGATCAACGCTCGTAAAAATAAAATCAGTTGGTTCGGCTGCGGCTGATTCTTCTTTCCTTCGCAAGATCACGAGCCAAGTCGCAAAACCATCCATCGCCGAACACGCAATTGCGGGTAATAATGCAATGCGTTTTGGTGCAGGAACGGAAGTATTTGGTTCGATACAAGTAAATGGTGGGATTCGTTTTGATGGACTCGCACACAATGTGGTCCGAAGTGGAGTTGCGACTTATACAGACACCGACAGTGACGCCTGTACAAAATCAAACTCGTATGGTGTACATACCTGCCTCTCCCCAAAAGACCCAGTATCACCTACGGCATTGCCTACTCGATCAGATGTATTTGAAGCAGGTCGTCAGATGAGCCAACCTACGATTGATTTCTCTGGTTTCACCGCAGATATTGCGACGCTAAAAACCCTTGCTCAGACTACTGATGGATTTTATCGCGATGCTGCAGGTAGTGGATTTGTCGGATATCATGTCGTACTAAAAACGAACGATACATTTGATCTATATAAAATAAACACATGGGTGGCTCTCGGCAATTGTACGAGTAGCAGCACTACCAGTCTCAGCATCAGTACACAAACACTGCAGGGCAACTATGCATTTCCTGTAAACGGGGTCATGTTTTTCCAGGATACTGTAGTCATCGATGGGCAAATAAACGGTGCTCGACTCACTATTGCAGCGGCTCTCCTTCCTGAGCCATCAGACACCACTCAGTATAAAAATATTATTATCAATAATGACTTATCCTACACAAATTACGATGGTACAGACTCGATTGGTCTCGTCGGACAAGGTGGCATACTCGTTGGGATGGTTAGTGATACTAATCTCAAGATTGATGGTGCTCTCATGGCACAACACAACAACGTCGGTAGACCATCCTTTACAGGAAGTTCTTGTGCCTATAAAAATCGTAGCACAATATCACTCTATGGCATGATTGCTTCGTACACTAGATATGGGTTTGCATACACCGATGGGACTGGGTATAGCATCAGAAACATTAACTATGATGCAAATTTACTCTATGCACCACCACCAAGCTTTCCTCTAACTTCTGATCAATATCAGATTTTATCTTGGCAAGAAGTAAAGAACTAGTTAATACTTCCTAATATTGAATATAGTGGTGAAATCATCGAAATAGCAAAGAATCCTACTCCGGCACCGATCACGATCATGAGAAGCGGCTCAATAATAGTTGAAAGATTTTTTGTTTTATTTTCAATCTCTTCTTCGTAAAACAATGCGATTTGAAGTAACATGTCAGAGAGTTTTCCCGTCTCTTCCCCTACTTGGATCATTTCTGCCATCATCACAGGATAGAGTTTAGGGTTCTTCTCAAAGACCTCTGAAAACGGTGCACCTTTTTCCACTGCAACCTTTGCGTCATTTAAGACTCTCTTATAATAAATATTCTGGACAACATCTTCAGTTATTTCAAGAGATCGAGTAATTGACACGCCAGACAACAAGAGTGAGGACATACTTCGTGCAGTACGAGATGTGTTTAATTCCTTAACTAAGTTTTTAACAACAGGAACTTGGAGAAAAATAAAATCAATATATTTCGCCATAAATTTTGCACGAAAAATTGAATAGAGTGCGAATGCAAATCCAATAACGATACCAAATGTCAGTATCAAATGTGCTGAGAAAAAATTACCCGCAAAAATCAAGATCTGCGTAGAGAGCGGTAGCACAACACCGAGTTCTTTGAATGTCCCTGCCAGCGTAGGTACCACAAACGCAAACATTAAAATACCTATCACAACCATGGCAGACATAATCACCCCCGGGTAGATCAAGGCTCCATGGATTTTCTTTGTAAGTGCATGTGATTTTTCAAGATTAAGTCCAATGTCAGATAAGGCGCCAGACAAATTCCCTGACTCCTCTCCCGCACGTGCCATCGATACAAAAAGCTTAGAAAAGACATCAGGGAATTTTGCAAGCGCCGAAGAAAGCGTCTCTCCACTATTAATATCATTAGTCACTGACACTAAAATATCATTCAAGGTTTTATTCTTGGTTTGTTTTTTAAGCACCGATAACGCACGTGCAAGTGACAACCCCGCTTTAAGCATGCCACTAAGGTTCTTCGTAAGAATAATCTGATCTGCAACTTTTACACCTGAAAACAGATTGCCTAGAATTTTGATATTTGAAAATGCACTTTCTTTCTTTGGGGTGATGGATAGCGGTATGTCGCCTTTGTTTCTGATATCTCTCGCAAGGGAAAAACGGTCTGTACCTTCAGATATGCCTTCGAAAATTTCTCCATTCTTAAGTTTTGCTCTGTATGAAAAAAGCATCCCAGTACTAAAATTTTAAGTTTTTATTAATAATGGTCATTTGTTGTAATCAAAAATTTACTACGGGATAAATATATTTATTCAGAAACTACACGGAATACTTCTTCGAGTGTTGTGAGTCCTAATACTGCTTGATAAATACCATCTTCGATCATAGTCATCATGCCTTCTTTTTTAGCTTGTATTTCTATATCATCTTGTGAACTTCCTTTAATGATCATATCTCGAATCGTTGCACTCACCGTCAACACTTCATGAATACCAACACGACTTGAGTACCCATCTTCAAACTCGGCGGTTTTTTTAGGTTTATAAAATGGTATTTTATCCCAGGTATCATCTGGTCCTACTATTTTTTCTGCTTTTAGAAAGGCAAGCATGCGATCAAGGTCGACAATTTTTGCAACATTTTTTATTTCAGCATCAGAGAGTACATATTTCTCTTTTGAAGGGGTGAGCTTACGTACGAGTCTTTGTGCAATAATAGTTTTAACCGTAGCAGTGATTAAGAATGGTTCGATACCCATATCTATCATTCTCGGTATGGCTCCTGCAGCAGAATTCGTGTGGATCGTGGACAACACAAGGTGCCCAGTGAGTGAGGCATTCACCGCGAGTCCCGCAGTTTCACCGTCACGGATCTCCCCGACCATGATGATATCTGGGTCTTGACGCAAGAGAGAACGAAGTCCGTTTGCAAAAGTAAGCCCGATTTCTGGTTTTACCTGTGTTTGATTTACTCGAGGCATTTGATACTCCACAGGGTCTTCAACGGTGGAAATATTAACTTCCGGTTTATTTAAAATATCGAGCATTGTATACAAAGTGGTTGTTTTTCCAGAACCGGTCGGACCAGTAGCGAGCACCATCCCTGTCTTTTGTTTCAAAGAATTATGAATACGCTCTAAACCTTCTCCATGAAAGCCGAGTGTTTCGAGAGAAAATCCATGCGTGGTCTCCTTAAGAATTCGCATTACTGTCTTCTCTCCGAAAAATGTCGGTAGTGTAGAAACACGGAAAGAAATCTTCTCACCATCTTGTTCTTTTTTAAATCTTCCATCTTGAGGGAGTCTTTTCTCATCTAGTTTGAGATTGGCGAGCACCTTAATACGAGCAGTGATTCCCGCACCAGCATTTTTGTCGAGCACCATCGCATCATGGAGAATACCGTCGATGCGGTATCGTATTGTTAATTCTTTTTCACCTGGTTCAATATGAATATCAGACGCATTTTGTAAAATAGCATGCACGATAAGCGAGTCCACAATCTTCACGACCGGCAAGTCTTCAGCCATCTTTTGTAAATCTGCCTCAGATTTCTCAGGCACTTTTTCTCCCTCTCCACCTGTGGTATCAACGATTGAATTAGATTCTTTTTGAATAATATTTTTAAATTCTGATTGTAAACTCTTTCTATATTGCGTAAGCACAGACCGGATAGAATTCGTGTCAGTAAGTCGTGGTAAAATTTTCAACCCTGATCTTTTTTTGATGAAATCAATAACTGGTAAATCATCCACATCGAGCATTGCCACTTCGAGACTGCTTTCACTTTTCTTATACGCGATAATATTGTAATTTCGAGCAATCGGTTCAGGAATTAGAGACAATACATCAAAATCTATCTTTTGGTTTGTGAAGCTCACAAATGGTATGCCGAGTACAAATGCCTCCATGCGCTTAAGGTCTGTTTCAGATATTTTTCCATCTGAAAGAAGCACATTCCCAAATTTTTGTTTTTTTGTTTCTGCCTTTTCTACCGCAGCTTCAAAATCAGTTTTAGATACAAGACCTGAATCACGAATAAACTTTTTTAACTGTTCTTCATCGATTTGCATATCTATATTATACCTTGTAGTAAAGTTTTTTAAAAACTATTTTACCAACAAAATGAAAATCCCCCATCTGGGGGATTTTCATTTTGTTATCCTTCTATAAATATTGGCTTTTTACGTACGGTGACAGTAACAGATGCTGATTTACCATTACAGGTAATCGTATAAGTTGTTGTTGCAGTTGGTGTAACTACAACACTACCCGAAGACGAGCCACCGGTAGACAGTGTAGTACTCGTACAAGTACCAACTCCGTTCCATGTGATGGTCGCTGACCCTCCAGAATTAATAGTTGTCGAATTGGAATTAATAGTAGGTGTACCAGGGTCAGAGTATGTACAAGGTAGGGATCCACCATAATTACTTGCGGTCGCATCCTGGCAGACATCACTAACTAATGCCACACATTTTGTACCATCCCAAGTAGTACCAGATGTACAACTAGAGGTGACACTACTTTGAGCAAGTTCAGTCGCGTTGTTATAGAGGTAAAATGTTTCAGCGTTGTACTTTACAACAAATGGAACGTTTGTACCTGAATTTCCGCTGCCTACTACGGTACTAGAAGGATTTCGGGTAACTGCAGAAGTACCCACTGGATTAAGTGTAGTCCAAGAGAAGTTTATGTTACAGCTATTTTCGTTCTCAAGAATACTGCAAGATGAGCTTTGAGGAGTGAGGGTACCAGACATGCCTGAAGTTGCTCCACAAGTGACGCCATTCCAAATACTACCAAGTGCACAAGACGCATTGATATCAGTAGATCCGAGCAATGCACTATTATGGTACAAGAAATATGAACTTGCACCGTATAATACCGTATTACTTACCCCATTTCCTGATGTTGCAAACGATACATGGGTGCCATCAGGATTGTTTCGAGTAACTTCAGTTGGGTTTGAAGTTAAGTTTGAGGTACTCCAGGTGACAGCAGAGCTACAGGTAGACGCGCCTATTGGTATCGTACAGCTTGTGGCTGAGATTGTACCGCTTGGAAGAGTTGTTGCACACTTCGTACCGTCCCATGTTGTGTTTGTGGCACAGTTCTCACCACCGTTTGCAGTATTAATGGCAAAAGAATCAAGTAGTACAGAATTATGATAGAGATAATACGTGGTGATTCCATGCCGCACCGTATTACTTACCCCATTTCCTGATGTTGCAAACGATACATGGGTGCCATCAGGATTGTTTCGAGTAACTTCAGTTGGGTTTGAAGTTAAGTTTGAGGTACTCCAGGTGACAGCAGAGACACAAGTAGATGCACCAGCTGCAATTGTACAATTTGTCGCAGTGATTGTTCCAGAAGGAGGAAGTGAACAATTAAAACTACTGTAGACTTCACTACTGTATGCTCCACTTGGAACACGTGTATGAACCCAGGCAGTATAATTATGTCCTGGTGTTGTTGCAAATGACGTTGCGGGTCCTGTATCAGCAACATTTTCGGGCACCCATGCAACAGGATATGTACCTGTCGTATTATCGAGAACTCTAAAGTAAGACAATGTATAGCCAGAAGGTAATGTCCAGGATAGATTTGCAGTAGTACCACCTTGCGAACAAGAAGAGGTGAAATTGGTTGGAGGAGGAATGATATCAGACTGACACACACTTCCATTCCATGTCGTGTTGGTAGCACAAGAAGAAGTAACTGTCTTTTGATCAAGCAACATAGCATTGTTGTAGAGATAAAATGTTGCACTACTGTACGGTATGGTAAAAGATTGTGTACCACTGTTTCCATTGGCTGGACTTGGAGTGCCGGTAGGGCTGGTAACTGCAGAAGTGCCTACTGGGTTTGTAGTTGTCCAAGACAGACTTGCAGTACAGCTACTTCCCCCTGCGGCGATTGTACAGGTAGCAGGTCCTGTGATACTACCAGATGGTGCACCAGCGACAGAGACAGTAGTACTATCAGAAGCAGTACCAGACACATTGTTACAATATACAGTATATTGAGTATTTGATGTTAACGCTCCGGTTGAGAATGAGCCACTTGTACCAGTGCCATGTCCTCCTGAATCACAAGTAGTTGCATTTGTTGAAGTCCAGCTGATTGTAGCGCTTGCACCATATGCTATGGATTGTGGTGAAGCAGAGACAGTGACTGTTGGGAGAGGGACACAGATACTTCCATTCCAAGTAGTACCAGATGTACAACTTACTTCGATGCCTGGAGTGACACTATCTGTATCGAGCAATACTCCATTATGATAGAGATAAAAATTTGTAGTTGTATATGATACCGCGCTCGTTGTGGTGCCTGAAGTCGCTGTTGATACGGTGGTATTTGCAGGATTGTCTCTTGTCACTGCAGTAGATGCAGCTGGTATACGATTTGATGTTGTCCAAGTGATTGTAGAATTACATGTTGATGCACCGCTTGCGATCGTACAAGCTGAAGCAGTAATAGTACCGGAAGGATTAGGTGTAAACGTCGCCGTCACAGTACAGTTGCCTGTAATAGCACCGGTAGTGTAAGTAGTTCCAGATAATGATCCACTACATCCTGAAGCTGCTGCAGAGTAACCAGAGTTTGGAGTAACAGTAAATGTCGTAGTAGCGCCATATGCTACTGAACGTGAAGCTGGAGATATTGTTCCTCCACTTCCTGCGGTAGCGGTAACGGTGTATGAATCTGTAGCACACACACTTCCATTCCATGTCGTGTTGGTAGCACAAGAAGAAGTAACTGTCTTT
>CAZUCZ010000022.1:0-11595 GCA_964618925.1 uncultured Candidatus Saccharibacteria bacterium
TGCAGGTAGTACAGAAGGAACTGGAGACTTGAGTAGTATTACTCCATCTCAATATATTGAACTAGAACTTACTCTCACCACAGATGATACAGAATCCACTCCAACTCTCACAGACTTTACCGCAGATTATGATCTCGTGAGTGAGGGAGAGGAAGGCAATACACCTCACCCTGTTACCTCAGGTTCGATTTCTCCTCAGGCGGTTCTAAATGCCCTCCAAGGTCTGACTGATAATTCGGTGCCATCCATTGATTGTTTAACTGGTGCGAAATTTAGTGCAAGTACCGGCAAAGCGTGCCCGACCGATAATCAGCCACCCACTCCGCACCCAGCTTGTATTATCACATTAACCCTTAAGAAGGGTAGCAGAGGAAAAGAAGTTAAGTGTTTACAAACTAAACTTACCAAATTAGTCATCGACGGGATTTTTGGTCAAAAAACAAAAAACGCAGTAATGAAATTTCAACAAGCGAACCCTCCGCTTAGGATAGATGGTGTAGTGGGTAGGGAGACGAGACCCTTGATAAACAAAAACTAGATTGTGTGGTACAATGTGGGTATGATGTATTTTTTAATTATATTAGGTCTCATAATCTTGTGGGTAGTCTTTATTTATAATGGTTTTGTTAGCTTAGTTAATCGTACTAAGGAAGCGTGGGCAGACATCGAGGTTCAGTTAAAACGTCGTTATGATTTGATTCCGAATTTAGTAAATACCGTCAAAGGGTATGCTACTCATGAATCAAGTGCATTTGAAAATGTTACTAAGGCACGCAGCATGGCTATGGGAGCTCAAGGTCCCACAAAAGAACATGCTGAGGCAGAGAACATGCTTACCGGTGCACTCAAGTCTGTATTTGCTATTTCTGAAGCATATCCAGATTTAAAGGCGAATCAAAATTTCTTGGCACTTCAACAAGAACTTTCTGATACAGAAAACAAAATTCAAGCCGCACGCAGATTCTATAATGGAAATGTTCGTGACTTGAATACAAAAATGGAATCTTTCCCTTCAAATATCCTTGCAAATCTCTTTCATTTCTCTAAAATGGAATTCTTTGATCTTGGAGATAATGACGCTGCGCAGAATCCAGTAGAAGTTAAGTTCTAAATCAATGCAAAAGTTTATAAAAGTATTTCTTGTAATTATATTAATTCTAGGAAGCTTTTTTTCTGTTTCAAAAACATTTGCACAAGATTCATACAGCGAAGAAGCGGTAGCGAATTTTGGTGCCGAGATCATAGTCAATACTGACAATTCGATCGATGTGACCGAGACGATACAATATAACAGCGGGCCATATACCCGCCATGGTATTTATCGAGACATCAACACCAAGTCATCTCAAAAAAGAAAAATGCGTATAGAGAACGTCTCTGTGGTTGACCAAAATGGAGTCGAGCAACCTTTTGAACTCATTGATTCTTCTTATAATGTCAGAGTAAAAATAGGTGATCCAGATAAAACTTTTAATGGTGAAAGAATATATATTTTAAAATACCATGCGACTCGCGCCATCGCTCAGTTTGATAACTTTGATGAAATATATTGGAATGTGACGGGTAATGATTGGGAGATACCGATATATAAAGCGCAGGCTTCTGTGGTTTTCCCTGAAGGTGCGACATACCTTCAATCATCTTGTTACTATGGAGAAGAGGGCAGCACTAATACATGTGCATTAAAGAATAGCGGACCCGTGTCTTTTTCTTTTGAATCACCAGATAAACTGTATATTGGGCAAGGGCTAACAGTAGCCGTGGGGATCTCCAAAGGTGTACTTATGCCATACGGCGCAGATGATGAAAAGATTACATTTTGGGATACATATTTTCCGTGGGTAGTCTCATCAATAATACCTATTCTCACATTTATTATCTGCATGCTGTATTGGTATAAAAAGGGTAGGGATGCAAAAGGTACCGGGGTTATCATACCTCAGTATGATGTGATAGATGGACTTTCTCCAATGGAAGTTTCTGGAATTGTAAACCAGCGTGTGAGCAGCAAGGAAATATCTGCTGAGATTATATACCTGGCGACAAAAGGATATATCAAAATACGGGAACTCGAGACAAGCTTTATTGGGCTTATTAAGAGAAAGGATTATGAGTTTGTAAAATTAAAAAACCCAGATCCTTTAGAAAATCCATTTGATAAAAAATTATTAAATTCATTATTTAATCCAAATAATCTGAAAGCTGACTTATTATCTTTGATTAATGGCGCAAGTGAAAAATATGCTTTTTTGACAAAAGTATTGAATATTAAAAAACTAAAAGAGGTAGATGAAGATAAAAATGACCCGAACGAACTTAAGACCGTAAAACTTTCTGAATTAGAGAATGAATTTTATACAAAGATAAAAGTAATCATTACTGCAGTTTTGGATGCCCTGCTTAATAAAGGGTATTATAGTAATCTCGGGAGGATTAAAAGTGGTGGATCGGGGTTAATAATAACTGCTTTTATGTGTTTGTGGTGTGTGGGTTTCTTTGGTCCTATTCTCGGACTATTGCTTTTTGAGGATAATTTTATAGCGCCAATTGCTGCCATTATAGCTTCATTTGTAATCTATGCCGTCATCTCACGTTTCTTTCCAGCTAAAACGAAAAAGGGCATCGAAGCATACGAGTATTTGCTTGGCTTAAAAGACTATTTAAAAATTGCAGAAAAAGATCGACTTTTATTTCATAACGCCCCAGAAAAGAAACCAGAGATATTTGAGAAATTATTACCATATGCTATGGTACTCGGGGTGGCAGATATATGGGCAAAAGAATTCGAGGGTATATATCAAACACCACCTTCTTGGTATGAAGGTTCGCCTGGCAGTATGTTTAGCGCAGTTGCGTTTAGTCATAGTTTGTCTGATTTTAGTTCAAGTGCTGCATCTTCTTTGAGTTCTTCACCCTCAGGTAGCGGTAGTGGGGGTGGAGGTTCCTCTGGCGGCGGTGGTGGTGGAGGAGGAGGTGGCGGTTGGTAAAAACACATATGAGTACAACATTATATACACAACAATCAAAAAACGTTACAAAGACTTGGTTACTGATGACCGTATTCTTTGTGGTGATAATCTTATTTGGATGGTTCTTTTCTTTTTATTACGGTAATCCAAATATTTTATATCTATTCGTGATCTTCAGTATCTTCATGAATATTTTTTCATATTGGTTTTCCGATCGTATTGTCCTCAGATTAGCTGGTGCAAAGGAAGCAAAGAGGGAAGAATACTTTGATCTGTATACAAGCGTAGAAAATCTCGCTATCACGGCGGGACTACCGATGCCAAAGGTGTATGTGGTGGAAGATCCTGCCCCAAATGCATTTGCAACAGGTCGTGATAAAAATCATGCAGTGGTATGTGCGACTACAGGGTTACTACAAATATTAGATAAAACTGAACTCGAAGGAGTTATCGCTCACGAGTTGTCTCACATAGGTAACAGAGATATGCTCCTCTCGACTGTAGTTGTGGTGCTTGTCGGATTTATTACGATACTCTCAGATTTTTTTACACGCAGTTTGTTTTTCGGTGGACATAGAGATGATGATAATAAAGCTGGTGGAGCGCTTGTTTTGGTCGGCGTTCTACTTTCTTTACTGGCTCCAATATTCGCACTCCTTATCCAACTTGCGATATCAAGAAAGAGAGAGTTTTTAGCAGATGCATCTGGGGCACTTCTCACACGTTATCCAGAAGGACTTGCAAACGCACTTAGAAAAATCTCACAACACAGTGAACCAATGGTTCGTCAATCAACTGCAATTGCGCATCTATATATAGCTGATCCAAAAGGATCTAAGATAGGTCAAAAAATAAGTAGTCTTTTTGCTACACATCCGCCAGCAGAGGAGAGAATAAAGGCACTTGTAGATTAGCAAATTCAAAATCAAAATTTTAGTCGGTACGGATTTTTTGAAGCTTAAAAAATCCTGAAGTTGGCTCGCCGTCGCTCGCCAAACCCCTTTAAAATTTTGATTTTGAATTTGCTGGAATTTTGCTATACTCTGTCTATGAACATAGCGGATATACAAAAGCTTGCTGACCTAGCTCGAATTAAACTCAGTGAAGACGAAGCACAGTCTATGCTCTCTGATATGGAGGGTATTTTGGACTATGTGAAGGTCATAGAGGGGGTAGAGGTAGAGGATATAACTCCCGACTATACAGTGCACAATGCCTGGCGTGAGGACGTACCTATAGAGAGGGAGCACTCTCATGACTTAATAGTCGACCAATTTCCAGATAAGCAGAACGGGTTTTTGAAGGTTAAGAAAATCCTATAATCGAAACACTATGATTGATTTAAATAATTTAACAATAGAAAAAGCACACGAGAGTTTATCCAAGGGAGAGTTTACCTGCAAAGATTTAGCACAGGCGTATCTTGATGTGATCAAGGAAAAGAATCCGGATATAAATGCCTATCTTGAAGTATATGATGACGTTATAGCGCAAGCCGAAATAGCAGATCAGAAATTTAAAGACGGCTCTGCCTCAACACTCACAGGTATACCATTTGCTATAAAAGATAATATTTTAATACAAGGACGTATTGCTTCTGCGAGTTCTAAAATTTTAGAAAACTACAAAGCTTCATACGATGCAACAGTGATCAAAGATCTAAAAAAGGCTGGAGCAGTATTTATCGGCAGAACCAACATGGATGAATTTGCCATGGGCTCTTCGACTCAGACTTCAGCTTTTGGGGTCACTAAAAATCCACTCGATACTTCCCGTGTTCCTGGTGGTTCTTCTGGTGGTTCGGCAGCAGCACTTGCTGGGGGCATGGCTTTAGCTGCTCTCGGTACCGAGACCTGTGGATCAGTGCGTGAACCTTCGGCATTCTGCGGACTTGTCGGACTCAAACCTACATATGGTGCAGTATCTCGACATGGAATTATCGCTATGGGAAATTCTCTTGACCAGGTTTCACCCTTTGGTAAGGATGTGCGAGATACAGAAATAATTTTCAATCTTTTATCTAGATATGACGCGGAGGATAGTACATCTGTCAAAGAAGACTTGAGAAAAGTAGATACAAAGAATAATACAAAGAAAATTGGTGTCCCATGGCATTTATTTAAAGACGGGGTAGATAAGGAAGTTCTCAAGAACTTTGAAGAATCATTAGAGAAATTTAAATCTGTGGGGTATGAAATAGTAGATATAGAATTACCTTTTTCTAAATATTCACTAGCCGCTTACTACATCATTATGCCTGCTGAGGTTTCTACAAACCTCTCTCGTTTTGATGGCATACGATATGGGTATAGCGCGGAGGGTAAAGATCTTATGGAAGTTTATAAAAATAGTAGGGGGGAAGGTTTTGGTAAAGAGGCAAGAAGGAGAATACTTCTCGGAACCTATGTACTCTCTCACGGCTACTATGATGCGTATTACAATAAAGCTATAAAAGTAAGAGAAAAAATCAAGAGTGAAGTATTAGGAGCATTTAAAAAAGTTGATTATATTCTTACACCTACGGTACCTATCACCGCATTCAAGTTGGGTGAAAAGATGAATGATCCAGTAGCTATGTATCTATGTGATATTTTCTCTGCTCCAGCAAATCTTGCTGGCGTCCCTTCTATGGCGATACCTTCAGGTAAAGCAAATGATAACCTGCAGTTTTCTATACAATTTATGGCTCCGCATTTTAGAGAAGACGCACTATTTGAAGTTGGGAAGAAATTCGAAGAAATTCGTGAAAAATAATTTGTGTCATACCCTGTAGTAGAACTTTGGAAAAAGTCTCACTACGGGGTATACTTTTAGTATATGGAAGGAATACAAGTACAACCTTACAGTAACCCACTTACGCAAGGGACCTTTTTAGACAACAAATACTTTGATCCGTCATACTTGTTCAATAATGGGTACGCATTTTTTTATCGTATCTATATTTTCTTATTCAGTATTCGTGGCGATCTAAAAAATATTTATTTCGTTTCGTTGTTTATTCTTGCCACGTTTTTTATTTTTATAATTTTCTATTGCATTATTCGCCTGTTTGAAATACGTGAGAAAGAACACCATCACGTGGAACACGAAATAGCTGAATATGCACATCACATGGCTGAAAGGGAGCAACATGCACAGACTGCCGGCTCTACAAATCCACGCTGGGTGCAGACACTCGAGTATCTGTATTCTGGTAACCCTGGGGACTGGAAGCTTGCCATTATCGAAGCAGACTCTATGCTCGATACTTTGATGGATGACCTTGGGTTTCATGGGGCTACACTTGGCGAAAAACTACGCATGGCGAATCAAGAAAATTTTCGTAATCTTACCTCTGCCTGGGAGGTACATAATATCAGAAATAGGATAGCTCACGAAGGTATGAACTACGAACTGTCTCAACATGAAGCTAAGCGCGTCATTGCGACATATGAGAATATCTTTCGAGGCTTTGGCTATATATAGCTATTACTTGTTGCGGGAGGCCGAATCGAACGGGCCGTCTTAAGGTTATGAGCCTTACGAGATACCTCTTCTCTATCCCGCTAGGGTGTATATTACATCAAAATTTGCATTTTGGCAAATCTTCTTGTGCTTTCAATTTGAGCGGCGTTGACTTATAATATATAGATGGATACATTTTTCCAAATGAAAACGTTCTTCGTGATTTCTTCGGTCGGATTTATTATTCTTTTTATCTTGGCTGCGATTTTTTTGTTTTACCTTATCACTACCATGTATTCTCTTCGCAGAATAATTTTTAAAATAGAAAAAGGTATCAATAAAATTGAAGACACTACAAAAGATCTGTTAGAAGATATGAAGGATAACGTAGTATATAAATTTATTTTTGGTAAAAGTAGACGTCGCAAAAAAGAAGATAAAAATTAAAGTTATTAAAAACTAATTATAAAATCATGAAAAAAACTATAAAAAAAGGCATGTCTAAGAAAGGTAAGATGGCGCTCGGTGCGGGCGTTGCTGCGCTCGGTGCAGCGGCAGCTGCAAGTGCTGCAGGTGCGTATTATTTACTTGGTCCAAATGCAAAGGCACACCAAAAGAAAGCCAAAGATTTGATGGCTAAAATCAAAAAGGAAGCTGTCGTTGAATACAAGAAAGCCAAGAAAGTAGATGTACCTATGTATAACAAAGCGGTGGATATGGTGTCAAAAAACTATGCAGCACAATACAAAGAACACGCAAAAGAAATAAACGCGATTGCAAAGAAAATCAAGAGCGAGTGGAAAGACGTAGAAACACAAACAAAGAAAGTAGTCAAAAAAGCAGCCAAGGTGATTAAGAAAGCGGCGAAATAATTCTAAGCCGCCGTATAAGAATTTTTTGTTTTTCTGATAAAACCTTCTTGTTCGAGATCCATAAGAATTTTTGAAAGAAGCTCCGGGGTATACCCTAGAGCTTTTTTCATTTGAGTTGTGCTATGTGTCTGTGTGGGGCTCGTCAGTATCATGCGTAAGATTGCTCCACGTTTCTCACGATATGAGCCAATGAATTTTGATTGGGTGGTGTGGTGTGCGCTTTTACGACTTGGGTTTGAGGTTTTCTTGAGGTAGGTGCCGTAGTCGAATAGTGCATAGTACCATTCTCGTGGATTTTTAAGGTCAATACTTTTTTCTATGAGTGGTAATATTTCTTTATCGTGGATTTTCTTTTTTCTGTGCTTGAAAAAGAAGTGAATGAACACTGAACGTATATTTGTCTCTATTACAGTTATCGGCACGTTCCAGGCAAAGACCATGAGGTCTCCGGCAGTGGCAGGACCTATGCCGGGCAGTGTACAAAGGGTCTTGAAGTCCTTCGGGAATTTTGCATTAAAATCCATTACGATTTTCTCTGAGCATTGCTTGAGATAGATCGCGCGGCGATTGTAGCCAAGCCCTTGCCACTCTATGAGGACATCTTTAAGGGGTGATTGTGCGAGCATTTGTATATTCGGAAACTTTTTTAAAAATGTTTTGTATTTTATTTCTACACGAGATACCTGGGTCTGCTGCAGCATGACCTCAGAGACAAGGATTTTGTAGGGGTCACGGGTGGTGCGCCAGGGGAGGACTCGTTTGTTGTCTCTATAGTATTTCCAGATGATCTGCTTAAATTTCTTTATTTCCATAACTGGTATGCGGAGCCGGACGGATTCGCCGACACTACGGCTGGTACTTTTCGATTTGATAAAAATCAAATAACGAAAAGTCTTTCTCATCCGTACAAAAGCAAATAAATTTGCTTCTTCCTGCGGAGCCGGACGGATTCGAACCGTCGAGGGGTTTTGAAGCCCCTGCCTCTTTAGCAAAGAGGTACGTTAGACCACTCTGACACGGCTCCTTGTGAACTTCTTTACTCTAACATATTTCTATCTTTTTTCCATTTTTCTGTTATAATCTGAGGGTTAAATGGAGAGATGGGTGAGTGGCTTAAACCAACGGTTTACTAAACCGTCGTCCCCTTAAAGGACCGCGAGTTCGAATCTCGCTCTCTCCGCAGGATTCTGGTATCATATTCTTATGACATTTTTAGATAAAATAAAACAAAAAATCTGGCATTTTATATATAAATTTTTCCCGACAGTGCAGAGTTTCTTTTTGCGTTTCCATGAAAAGGGAAGACAGCGGTACCACATCGGCTGGCTTGCCCCTGACAAAAGCCTTGAAGACTTGAAGCACTATTTACATGATACATGGGGTTTTGGGAATCATTTCGTGGCTTGGCCCGATGATGGACAAGTACTCAGCTGGAGGAAGCTCGCAGATTTTAATGATCAATACCATCTTCGTGTATTTAGAGACGGCGAAATCCGTGGACACTATGAGTATACACCGGAGGCGCACCCACTCGCGCACTTTGATGAAAAAGACGAGCAATTTAAAAAAGAAGATTTCTTGAAATTTTTAGATGGGTATATTGTAGATAAAAAATTTCCACGGCACTTAGAAGCAGACCCAGATGCATACAATCCAAATTCAGAAGTTTCTTTTGAGAATCAAAACTAATAAACTCTTTTTTGGCATAACTTTTTATAAAGCAATCTATCTGGGCTTGCTAGCCCAGCGAACTGCTCGGCTCGTCAGCCTGCGCAAGGTCCTGCTAAAAATTACGCCTGCAACGAGTTTATTAGTTTGGTCTGGATTCTGGTAACACAAGATCCCAGAGTTTTGCGGCAACATTGACTGGTTTTCCAAAGAGAGGGTAGTGATGCAGGTCTATGAATGGTAGACTGTTGCATTCTATTATTCCGCAGTGCTGCTCTTCTTTCCAAGATTTCGTAATGTCTTCCATGATAAAGTCTACGCCGACAAGTGGGTCATTTAAGAATGCTCCTACGTGTTCCAACATTTCTTTATTGTCAGGGTGTATTACATCGGTGACCTCAGTAGTAGTACCTCCACAACCACGACTCGTCTTTTGAGAAAAAGTAACTATCCTGCCTTTTTCTGGTATGTCACTGAGTGTTATATTTTGCCTCTTGAGTTCTTCCTCAGCTTCTTTGTCTATTTTTATTTTGTGAAATATAGGTCCTGCTCGTTCTGGTCTTTTATTTTCTTCATCAAGGAGTTCTTTGAGTGTGTGCACTCCATCACCATAGACTTCTGGCTGGTCGCGCTTTATAACTCCGACTAACTTTTTATCTATGAGTGTGCCACGGAATAAAAACCCTCGAAGTTCTTCTTCCACGATAACGAGCGGAGATAGCTTCTTGGCTTTTTTGAATCCTGAGATGAGGAGCTCTGGTGTGTCGATGTGTATCATCGTATGGCGACTGCGAGATCCGAGATTCGGTTTAGTGATGACTGGCTTGGTGATGCGATTAAATATTTTCAAGGCACCTCGCGTCGTAAAAGCCACACCACCATCTGCCACAGGGAGACCTTCTTTTTTGAATTTTGTTTTCATGATACCTTTATTATCCATCCATCTGAGTGCAGGGGATTCTTGGATTGCAGGGCGAGGAAGTCCGTCAAAGAGTAGTCTTTTACCTTTGTATTCGGCGATGAAGCTATTGTCTACAAAACCCAAATGAAATTCTTTCATTTTGATCCCACGCTTCTTAGCCTCCTCCCAAAAGCATTTAGTACGGTAGGTGTCTGAAGGTTCGGGTTCGTATGAAAAACGACCGAGTCGGAGAAAAACCATAAGGTTAAAGAATGGCACTGAAAGCACATCCGCGAGCCTTTCAGCGGTGTTCTTGAATATGTATTCCATCGTATTGAAAAATGGTTCATCTATCCATCCTAAGACGACAGATGTGTATGCCACAAAGTGGCTTTCTTGTGCGGGTTCGCAATCTTTACAATGTTTCATAGATTTCAGTATACCAGCTTTGCTTATTTTTTTAAAATGCTACTATTTTTACATGGAACAAATTTCTTGGGGGGATTTTGAAAAGATAGAACTACGAGTAGGTACTATTATAAAAGCTGAAGATTTTCCGGAAGCTCGTAAACCTGCCTATAAGATTACTGTAGATTTTGGTGAATTTGGTATTAAGAAATCAAGCGTGCAGATCACAGTACTTTATACAAAAGAAGAACTTGTTGGTAGGCAAATTCTTGGAGTAATAAATTTTCCCGTAAAACAAGTGGGTCCTTTCATGTCTGAATTTTTAACCACGGGTTTTGCAAGAGAAGATGGAGCGATTGTGCTCACTATGCCCGAACAAAAAGTTCCAAATGGCGCAAGGTTAATGTAAAAGCCCAGATGAAATAAATCCTCTGGGCTTTTTTGATGAAAAAGTCACTCCTTCTTTTTTTGATAAAGTTCTCGTGCTTTTTCGATACACTTTTTTAATCCTCTTAGGAGAGATGAAACAAATCCAGCATGATCCATTTCGACAAGACCAGCAATAGTGCAACCACCTGGCGTAGTGACTTTATCGATCTCAACTTCAGGATGGCTACCTGTTTCTTGTAGAAGCATTGCCGCACCTTTAATTACCTGGCTTGCGATTAACAAAGCATCTTTTTCTGTAAAACCATTTTGGATACAGGCTTGCATATATCCACGAATATATTTTAAACCAAACGCTGTTCCTGATCCACAGAGTCCTGTTGCTTCAGGGAATTTGTTTTCAGGTATTATAAGCGTTTGACCCACTGAATCAAAGATACTTTTTACAAGTGTTTGATGTTTCTTACCTTCTTCATTAAAAGCGAGACAGGTCATAGATTGTCTAACTTTTATTGCAATATTGGGCATAGCTCTTGCGATCGGTATATTGCCAACCACTGCTTGAATTTGTGCAATTTCTAATCCAGATACTACAGAAATCAAAATATGTTCGCTCGTCAAAACTTCTTTGATTTCTAAAAGCAATTCGTCTACTTGTCCTGGTTGAACTGCTATAATTACAACATTCGCAGTCGATACAGCAATTTTATTGTCATTGAGACAGTTAAATTTACTCAACTCTTCTTCTGAGAAAGGAGTCTGTTTTCTAGTTACCGAAATTTTTTCTTCGGTTAGGCTAGAGCTATATATCCCATCTGCTATTGGTCGACCTATGCCACCAATCCCTAATACTACTATTTTCGTTGTCATTTTATATCTCCTTAAGACTATTTACTTGTTGAAGAACATTCTTTCGTTAAAGAACAAAAAAACCACTCCGTTGAGT
>CAZUCZ010000023.1:0-9922 GCA_964618925.1 uncultured Candidatus Saccharibacteria bacterium
CCTCGGACGTATCCCATCTGCTGTGGGTTACCAACCAACTCTCGCATCAGAAATGGGTAACATGCAAGAAAGAATCACATCTACTGATAAAGGTTCTGTGACCTCTGTGCAAGCCGTGTATGTGCCAGCCGACGACTTCACTGACCCAGCTCCAGCGACAACATTCGCCCACCTCGACTCTACTGTGGCGCTCAACCGTTCACTCTCTGAGATCGGTATCTACCCAGCGGTAGACCCACTTGATTCATCTTCTACCATCCTCGACCCAAACATTGTCGGAGAAGAACACTATAACGTATCTCGTGAAGTCCAACGTGTCTTACAGAGATACAAAGACCTACAAGACATCATCGCCATCCTCGGTATGGAAGAATTGTCTGCAGCAGACAAAGAACTCGTATCTCGTGCTCGTAAGATCCAGAAATTCCTCTCTCAGCCATTCTTTGTTGCTGAAGTATTCACCGGAACACCAGGACAATACGTACCACTTTCAGAAACCATCCGTTCGTTCAAAGAAATCTTGGAAGGTAAGCATGATGATAAACCAGAAAGTGAGTTTTATATGAAAGGTGCCCTTTAAAATTTAAATAGTTCTTGAGAAATGCCTTGCGCAGCCCGACGGGGCAAGCAGTTCGCTGGCGTAGCAACGCCAGATAGATTGCATTTCGAGAGAAGCTATTTAAATTTTAAAGATATAATATAAATCAATGTCAAAACAATTAAAACTTAAAATCATAACACCCGAAAGACTCATCTTAGAAGAGATGGTAGACCAAGTGTCTCTACCGACAACCAATGGTGAGATCACTGTACTACCCTCACATATTCCACTCATATCTGAACTTACTTCCGGTGATATCGTCGGCTGTGTAAACACCGAATGTATCCCGATCGCTGTGGTCGGGGGATTTGTCGAAATAAAAAACAATCAAGATGGTATAACCGAAGTCGCAGTCCTCGCAGACTTTGCCGAACATGTGTCCGAGCTCACCGACGAGAAAATCTCTCAAGCAAAAATCCGCGCCCAAGAACTCAAGAAAGAAATGGAGAACAAAGAACATGTGGACTTCGAGCATTTCGAAGCTGAACTCGAACGCTCACTTACTCGGGTAAAAATCGCAGATAAATGGAGACAGAGAAAATATAGAATCTAGTACGAATACTACGTATTTGTCTTATTAATATTGATATAGTAGTATACATTTTGTATATAGTTCAAACCCTCTTATAAAGGGTTTTTTGTCAAATTTATTCAAAAGGAGTGTAAGATTATGGAATTATGGCAAAGCCAAGAACAGTTTCCAGATGTAACTATAGCTAGTAGCATTCTGGGTATTAGTCATCAAGCACAAAAAATACGCCGAGATGTAGTTAAGCTTGGTTCAAAAAACTATCCTGTTTTAGTCTGTGGCGAGACCGGAACTGGCAAAGAAATAGTTGCTCGAGAAATACATAGCAATGGTAGGTCTGGTAGACCACTCATTACTGTAAACTGCTCGGCTATTCCAGAAGCTCTTTTTGAGGGTCAGCTTTTTGGTCATCGGAAAGGTGCATTTACTGGTGCAATCGAAAATAAGGCGGGCTTTTGTTGTGCTGCAGAAGATGGAACTCTTTTTTTAGACGAAATTGAAGCATTGCCTATGTCTCAACAACCAAAGTTGCTTCGACTTTTAGAAGCAAATACTTATATTCGTGTAGGAGATACAAAAGAATCTGAATTTAGAGCACGAGTGGTCGCTACTACTAATATTGATTTAGAAGAAGCAATCTCGCGAAAAGAGTTCCGATCAGACCTTTTTTATCGGTTGAATATTATCCCATTTCTCTTGCCGCCACTTCGTGAACGCAAAGAAGACATACCGGTTTTAGCAAACCATTTTCTTGCTCATGAAGATAAGGGTAAACATTTTTCTCCTGAAACACTAGCAAAAATGATGGAATACTCCTGGGATGGCAATATTCGTCAACTGAAAAATACAATTATAGGAGCAGTATATCGTGCTGGTGATAATACTGAGATAAAACCTGAACACCTTTCTCTATGTAAAGAAACTTTTGTTGTAGACAAAGATATGAAATATATCTTTGGATTTAACGAGTTTCCAACTTTTGAAGAGTTTAAGAAAAGTTATTTCAAAAAACTCTTAGAGGAAACTAAAGGGAACAAGACTAAGATGGGTATAATTTCTCAACTAGACAGGAGAGGTATTTACCGTAATCTTGAAAAGTTTAAATTATTTTAGAAACTTTAATTCAATTGAATTTTAAGCAGTAAAAAAAATTTACTGCTTTTTGTTTGTCTACTTGACTATTTATCCATATCGCACAATACTAAGACATGTCTCATTTTTATATCATAGCCACTCCAATAGGAAACATGGAGGACATCACACTCCGTGCAATAGATACACTGAAGTCAGTGGATCTGATTCTATGCGAAGACACGCGAGTGACGAAAAAACTTTTAGATCGATATGAAATAAAGAAACCGACCATGAGCTATCATGCACAGAGCAAGCTCGCCAAGGTAGATAAAATTTTTGAACTTTTAGAAGAGGGTAAAAACATCGCTCTTGTATCTGACGCGGGCACACCAGGAATTTCTGACCCAGGCGCCATGCTCGTGTCTAAGATAAAAGAAACATTTGGCGAAGACATTGTCAGAGTCATCCCTATCCCTGGAGTATCTGCCGTCATCACTGCGCTCTCTGCTTCTGGGTTGCCGACTCACGAATTCACTTTCTTAGGATTCTTACCACACAAGAAGGGTAGAGAAACCTTGTTTAAAGAAATAGCTGAAGCAAAACGCACCATGGTCTTTTATGAATCTCCGCATCGTATTCTAAAGACTCTCGAATCCCTCGCGAAATTTTGCCCAGATAAAAAAGTCTGCATTGCGCGTGAACTCACAAAAATATATGAAGAGTTCAAAACTGGTAGCGCCGAAGAACTTTTAGCGTACCTAACTCAAAATCCATTAAAACAAAAAGGTGAGTTCACCGTATTGGTGTCTTAAATTTACTTATAAAATCCTTTATATTATACTACATACTATGAACATTAATTTTGTGAGAGATATTTTTGGAAATGGAAAAGACGTAGACCCTGCAGTCTACAAAGAATTTTTTGCAAAGCAACTCATCTTGCGTGATTATTTAGCAATAGAACGGACGATACTCACCAACGAAGCCACCTTTCTCGCCTATATTCGCACGAGTTTAACAGTCATGGTGGTCGGTGTCACGGTCTTCAAACTATCTCTCGGTAACCCTACGTATCAAAACCTCGGTGTCATACTCACTGCGATCGGACTCCTCATCATCATTGTGGGCTCTTTGAAGACTATACAAATGCGCCATAAAATAAATAAATTTCTACAAAAAAGAGACGAAGCTGCAAAAGACATGTCTGTCTAAGACTACAATAAATCTTCAGGATCTACGAGAATTTCAAAAGGATCAGTGAGGGTGTGTAGTTTCCCTAAAAGCTTTTCATCGATGCTTGCACCACTCGACAACTCGGGGAGTGACCATTCTTGTGGGTCGATTTTTAAGAGTGCATTTGTCACGTATTTGCCTTGCACCTGAGAGATAAACCCACTAAAGATAAATGGATCGTAGTCTTTGAGTACCTCACTTAGTATTTCTTTGGCACGGATGGTGTCTGCTTTGTTGCCCATGTATCGTATTTTAATAAAACGTTTATATGGAGGATAGGCGAGAGTTTTCCTGTCTTCTATTTCCAAGCGGATAAATGCAGCGAGATTGCGTGACTGTATCGCGAGGATCGCTGGGTCTGTGTCATTTTTTGTTTGGACAATGAGTTGGTTTTTTGTTTTATCAATAAGCGCAAACACAAGCTGAGTGATCTTTTCACTCATTCTAAAATTTGGAATACTCCAAAACGAATCAAAAGATGCCACGATCGATAAGTCGACTTTACTCTTAAGATAATAGAAGGCAAGCTGATTACCCACAAGTATCGACCCAGGATTTTCTTCAAATTCTTTTATAATGAGGGCGGCATCTCGTTTACTCTTTGCGATCTCTTTATCCAACTTAAATACTTTGACACCTGGGAAGACATGCTCGACTTCTGCCACCACCGTATCGGTCCCAATACCAAGTGGTACGAGATTCCAGCTACTACAATGTGAACACACGGCGAGCCCTGGTTTTTCTTCGCCACACCTATTACACACAAAGAATCTTCGATCTTCTTTTTTAGAGTTATATAAAACAAGCGGTGCAGTGCACTTGCTGCAAGACACCATCTCCCCGCAGTCACCACAGACGGTCTGTGTCGCGAGCCCCTTACGCAAGGCAAAAATAAATACACTTTTTTTATAATACAAGGCTTCTTGTATTTTCTCTCGTGTGTGCGGTGCGAGAATCTTAAAACCATAATCATCGCGAACAAGTTTTTGTATGCATATATCCTCTCGAAAATTAATCCGGAAAGACATCGGGTGCATGGGTACGATGCCGTCGATATCACGCCTTGCAATGGTCTCAAAGCGAAGCATGTTGTCACTCAAAATGAATTTAGCATGCATCTCCGCAGCAAAAATCTCTACAAACACACGCAGGTCAAAATGCGGTCGTGCGATCATCCGATAGCCGGCACTACTTTCACTCTCAAGGATGATGACCCCCATGTCAGGGCGAGGTATCGACAAAAAAGGCGCAGTACCGATAATAAGCACAGGGTGCTCCACCGACACGGCTGCTGTAAATTTTTCAATAATCTTTTTATTAGATAACCCGGCATGAAAACTAAAGGTAAACTGCTCGATACCTCGTGAGAGATGTTCTCTAAAGGTATCTACATCATTCTGGCTCGGCAAGACAATAAAGACAGATTTTTTTAGAGCGAAATTTTCACGAATCAGAGTTTTATAAATAGAAATACGATTTTCTAAACTTTCTTGCAATAGTAATTTTTGAGGTCGCATAGTGGTATCTTTGGGAGGTTGTTCAAGGCTGCCACTTTTCACATGTGCAATCTTGTCGTATTCTTCTCGAAACAAAGCGGGGATAAGATACACAAAGGCACTACTCTTGTTCGACACAAAATATTTACTCACCGCTATGACAGAAGCGATGTATTCTTTTAAGAATACAGAGTGTTCTTTGACCTCCACTATCTTTTTCAAATTAAAACCCATGTCTTTGATATTGATCTTAGCATCGGCTACATCTTCTACAGACAAAACCAATCCAAGGGTGTTTTTATTGCGAATAGGTATCGTGACGATGCTCCCACTTTCAATATCTTTCGTAGTAAAATACGTCAAATCATTCTTCAAAATTCCTTTTTTCAGAGGGACTACGTTCACAATTTTCATGTTTTAATTCTAGCATATTTATGCTATATTGCTCTGTATGAGCATATTTTCAAAGAAGCTAGGGATAGACCTCGGAACCGCAAATACACTCGTTTTTTTCCCCGGTAAAGGCATCGTATTAAATGAACCTTCAGTCGTTGCAGTATCAGAACAAGACAATAAAATCATGGCAATTGGTTTTGATGCCAAGGACATGATCGGCAAGACTCCAGAATCAATCATCACATATAGACCCATGAAAGATGGAGTCATTGCAGACTATCGCGTAACGGAAGCGATGCTTAAATATTTTATCAATAAAGCGATGGGGCGTTTTAATTTTTTCAAACCAGACGTCATGGTCTCTGTACCTGCTGGAGTGACATCCACCGAGAGACGTGCCGTGGTAGAAGCAGCCATCCGTGCTGGTGCTAAAAACGCATACGTAGTCAAAGAACCGATACTCGCAGCCATCGGTGCCGGCATTCCTATTTATGAATCTCGCGGTCATATGATTGTCGACATTGGTGGTGGTACCACTGATGTAGCAGTGATCTCGCTCGGAGGTATCGTCGCCTCAACGTCTGTAAAGTGCGCAGGAAATAAAATCGATGCAGCTATCGCTGACTATATCAAGAAAACTTTTAACCTCGCCATCGGAGACCGTACCGCCGAAGAAGTCAAAATAAAAATAGGTGCAGCCGTGCCACTCGAAGAAGAACTACAAGTGACCATCAAGGGGCGTGACTTTATCCAAGGATTACCACGAAGCGCACAGGTGTCGACAAACGAGATCGTGCAAGCAATAGACGCAGAGCTCAAACAAATCATCAAAGCCATCAAGGACGTACTCCAAGAGACACCCCCAGAGCTTGCATCTGACATCATCGACCATGGGATCATCATGACGGGTGGCTCATCACTGCTTCGCAATTTTACGGATTTGATTTATTTAAAAACAGGAGTCAAAGCAAGCCTCGCCGAAGATCCGCTATTCTGTGTCGTCAAAGGTACCGGTATCGCCCTCGACCACCTCGACGTGTACAAAAAAGCAGTATTGAGTAAGAAGTAAGATTTTTGAAATAGCTTCTCTTGAAATGCAATCTATCTGCCGCTGGTGCGGCAGCGAACTGCTCGGACCGTCGTCCTGCGCAAGGCATTTTTCAAGAACTATTTCAAAAATCTTTTACAAAAACAACATGAATTTAATTCAACATTTAGATAAAAATAATCTGCATCATGCATACCTCATAGAAGGTGACAGAGAAGAAGTGCTCGGAGATCTCTATGAGTTTATACAAAGTCTCGGCATGAAAAGAGAGCACAACGCAGATATCACTGAAATCATTCTCGATGCTTTCAAAGTAGACGATGCCCGTAGTTTAAAATCCTTCGCATCTCTCAGAGGTGTTACAAATACAAAGAGCTCTAAAAAAATATTCATCATTACCGCAAATAATTTCCTCCTCGAGGCGCAAAATAGTTTACTGAAATTATTCGAAGAGCCGATAGAAAACACACACTTTTTTATCATTGTGCCCGACACGAGCATTTTTATCGAGACGATACTGTCTCGGGTGTACCTTATCAACACGCCGCAAGCCCTCACACAGGAAACAAAAGACGCAGAAAAATTTATCAAAATGGATCCAAGTGCTCGATTGAATTTTATCAAAGACCTCCTCACTGAGGATGAAGAGGAGGAGGATGCCATATCCGTTAACTCACCACGCTCTCGTGCATTAAAATTCTTAAATGCGCTTGAGTTTGTATTACACAAAAAAGTACTATTGAAAGTTAAAAACACAGAAGCTAAAGACGCTGATTTCTTTGAGCATTTTTTCAAAGTTCGCCAATTCCTCCGTCAACCTGGCAGCTCGACAAAGACGCTTATGGAGTCTGTCGCACTCGTCACACCTCAGTTTTAATTTTCATAAATACGTAGTATACTATAGGTATGCAATACAATTTTTCAAACTTTAAAACCGAACTTAAAAAAGTCGAAGAATTCTTGAGCAAAGAATATCGCGAATTAAACGTAGGGCGTGCCTCACCTATGGTCCTCGACTCTATTAGCGTAGAATCCTATGGCTCATATGTGCCTCTTAAAAATGTGGCTTCGGTCTCCATCGAAGATCCAAAGACCCTTCGCATCGCACCATGGGACAAAACTCAGATCAAAGGTATCGAAAAAGCCATCGCTGGAGCGAACCTCGGACTCTCTGTCGTTGTCGACGAAGGCGGCATGCGTGTCATATTTCCACAACTCACCACTGAGTCCAGACAAAGCCTCGTAAAAATCTTAAAAGAAAAACTCGAAGATGCTCGTATCACTGTCCGCAAAGAAAGAGAGAATGTGATCAAAGACATGGAAGCGAGTGATATGACCGAAGACGAACTATTTAATTCAAAAGAAGAACTACAAAAAATTATCAACGAAGCTAACGCGAACTTAGAAGCAACTTTCGAAAAGAAACAAACGGAAGTAATGGGTTAAAAATTTTATATGTCTATACTTATCTTCATTGTTATTTTATTAGTGCTCGTGGTGGCGCATGAGTTCGGGCACTTTTTTAGTGCTAAAAAATTCGGTATCCGCGTAGATGAATTTGGTTTTGGATTTCCTCCAAAATTATTCGGCTACAAATGGGGCGAGACAGAGTATACGATAAACTTACTGCCGATCGGGGGCTTTGTGAAAATTTTCGGGGAAACTCCAGACGATGAAAACCAACACGGACCAGACGCACAGAGGAGCTTTGTGAATAAACCAAAATGGCAACAAGCCATCGTGCTTTTCGCTGGAATCTTTGCAAACTTTTTGCTGGCATGGATGCTTTTTTCTGTGGGCTTTATTTCTGGATTACCGACATCCGTGGGTGCTGAATTACCAGGATACACGCTGACTGATGTTAACCTTGTGGTCGTATCAGTAACTCCTGATTCACCTGCATTTATGGGAGGACTCAAATCTGGTGATAAAATAATCTCTGCACAAAGTAACCGTGACCTCATTAACGGTAGTATCGACCCAGACACTCTCAAATCTTTCGTGGTTTCCCACGGCAAAAACGAGATAGATATAGGCTACATTCGAGGCAAAAACCCCGAAGTGCAGATAGCTAAAATCACCCCAGACAACACTGGCGACCACCCAACTATTGGTATTTCCATGGATCAGATAGGGACCGCAAAATTGCCCCTAATTCCGGCTTTAATCGAAGGAGGTAAACTAACCATATCAGTGACAAAAGGCACCGTAATGGGGCTTTATGGGCTTATAAGAGATGGTTTAAAGGGGCAAGGTAGCTTTGCTTCTGTCACCGGACCTGTGGGTATGGTAGGGATCGTGGGGGATGCATACCAATTCGGCTTTGTATACCTCTTGTCTTTTGCTGCGCTCATATCTATCAACCTCGGCATCATCAACTTGATCCCATTCCCAGCACTCGACGGAGGAAGACTTTTCTTCTTGTTAATCGAAAAAATAAAAGGTTCACCCATCACTCCCAAGATTGCAAACACTGCTAACATGATAGGGTTTGGCATACTCATCCTCCTCATGGTCATCGTCACATATCACGACATAGTCAAATTGTTCTAACGTATGAAAACGAGTTTAATACACGATATTCGTGCAGTTAAAAATAAAAAAGAATTACGAAACATCATCAAAGCCCAGAGAATTAGCGAGCAGGTCTTGCTCGAGGCGTTAGGATTTTTGCGTGATGGTATCACCGAGCTCGAAGTCGAAGCTTTTGTGAAAAAATCTTTCATAAAACACGGTGCACCCATTTTGTCATTCCCGCCGATTGTCGCCTTTGGTAAAAACACCGCAAACATTCACCACGTGCCAAATAAAACAAAACTCAAACAAGGGGACCTGGTCATGTTTGATATCGGTACCACGATCAATCATTATTGCTCAGACATGACCCGCACATATTTTTGGGGTAACGCACCGAAAGCAAAAAGAGACAAACAAATAGAAATATATGAGGCAGTATTAAAAGCACAAAATCTCGCCCTTGAAAAAATAAAAAATGGCGAGAGACGGGGAGCAAAAGTAGACAAAGTCGCTCGTGATTTTATCGCCAAGAAATATCCTGACAATTTTAAACATGGACTCGGGCACGGAGTGGGCACCGTGATCCACGAATGGCCGAGCTTTAGCCCAAAGAGTGAAGACACGGTGCCCATAGGCTGCGTGATGACAGTAGAACCTGGAATTTATCTTAAAGGTTTTGGTGGAGTCCGTATCGAAGACATGGTGCTCATCACCAAAGATGGCTACGAACACCTGACTAGTCTCCCTCGAGATCTCGAAAGTGCGTTTTTGCAAAGGTAGAAAATGGAGAGTATACTGACTAAATGCAAAGTAAAAAAATGACAAAAAAACTAAAAATAGGAGTGCTTTTTGGAGGAAAATCAGCAGAGCATGAAGTATCTATAAATTCTGCACATAATGTGATCGCAGCACTCGACACAAAAAAATATGAAGTCATCCCTTTAAAAATAAATAAAGATGGTAAGCTCGATTTTTCAGTATTAAATACAATGGATGTTATCTTTCCAGTCATGCACGGACCATACGGT
>CAZUCZ010000024.1:0-7144 GCA_964618925.1 uncultured Candidatus Saccharibacteria bacterium
GTGCTGCAATAGCAAATATTGCAGTGGTTATCGCAGTCGCTAATGCCACTTTCTTCCATGCAGGCTTTAGATTCATATACCAAGACAAGATTTTTCTGATCTTGCCCTGTTCTTTGGCTGGTAAGCTTTCCACTTTGAGTCCATTTAAGATGCTTTGTTCTTCTATGACGACTCTCGTTAGGATTTCATTTTGTCTAAAGCGTGCAAGTTCTGCTTCTTGTTCCTCTGGGGAAAGACCTGATTTTTCAAGCTCTTCTTGTTTTGCTTTAAACATTTCATTACCATACGCCACCAGCATCATGTCGTATTCCTTTTCAAGTGTCTTGAGTTCTGGAGGGACTTGTAGTGGTTCATTTTTATTTTTCTTCGCATCTTTTGCTTGATCGTCATCTAGTAGATTAATTTCTGTGGTGAGGATACCAGGCTTTTTACCTTTTTTCTTTTTGGATTCATCTTCAATATTTACACCGAACGCCCATTCTTTTAAGCGAGTACGACGCTTTAATGTCTTTTTTCTTTCGACTAAGAATTTTTTGTATTCTTCTGCATATTTTCCTCTTGCCACATCGAGCGCTTCTTCTGCCTTTAGCTCAGCTTCTGTCAAAGGTCTTTTGATTTTTTCATTTTTGTTCTCTCCTTCCCCCTCTTCCTTTTCTAGGTCCTCAATTTCTTTACTCTGCGCTGCTTCTTTGTCTTCAAGAGTTTGCAGTCTTTTGAGTAATTCTGTTTTTGATATAATTGGTGGTTGTTCCATATTTTTTATAGCTTATAATTAATTTTTATTTTCAACTCTTCAAATTATGATTTTTTTGGTTCGTCGTCGGGTAAAGACAATATGAGTGCTTTTAACTCCGCAATTTCCCTACGAGTTTCTTCTCTTTCTTTTTTCTTTTGTGCTAGTAATTCAGTGTTTGTCATTTTAGTTTCACCTTTCGCGGTAGTTTTTTCTGTTTCGGCTTTTTTGTCTTCTTTTTTTACACCAAAAGTTTTACTAAGGAATGCATCGTGTCGTTCTTGGTCTACCTTGCTTGGGAAACCATCGAATTTTGGTCGATTTGCAGAATCCATGCTGTTTTTTATAACACTCGCGAGCTGTTGCTCCATAACCTTAATACTTTCCTTGGTCTTGTTGTATTGACTTGGCAATGAAATAAAATACTTATATGGATGATAAAATCTTGCTAGTCCTAATCCAGCAAAACTGTCTTCAAGGTCTACCATTTTATCGCTTAATTCTTTTAGTTGTATATATGCTTTGTGAATTTTACCTCCTGTTGTAGCGTCTAACGCATTAAGGGTTTCCTCATATTTTTGAACTTTTGTGGTTAAGTCTTGAACATGCTCTTCCTTTAGACTTTCTGGATTAAATTGCACAGCAGGATTCTGCACACGTTCTAATTCTTTGTTGTACAGATAACTTTGATATAGAAAATAATCAAATGGTTTTGACTGCAACCTTTTTAATTGCTGTAGCTCATATACATCATTATCACCAAATGAGGTAGTGTATTGGCGATGTTCTATTTCTTGCTGAATTGTTTTTATAACATTTTCTGGGAGTTTTGTTTCGACTTTTGGCGTGACCTTTTCAAGTTTAGGAGGGTTTTCCTCTAACGGAGCGAAAGTGGTTTTTTCAATTTTCAAACGAGGCAAAGGTGCTTTTGGAATCTCAGTAGACTTTGAGCCAGAGATATTCTCAGGATTGGTTGCTGCTATGTCTGGGCTGTTTTGTATTACAATATTTGGATTTTTTAAAATTTCAAAAAATTGTTTTGCAGTCCAGGTGCCTTGCGTATACCGACCTTCTTCGATGGTCAGTTCGTACTCGATTTTATTTCCAGCGTCAGAGTGGTCTGGCATCTTAATAATTTTAAACGTGTCGACAGCACCACCGATCGGTATGTGTATGAGTGTATTTAATTTTACCCTGTCAAAGATATGTAAATTTTCTGTGTCCGAGTCGTTAGGTATAATTTTTATTTCATTGTTTTTGAGTAATGATTCCAGCTGGTCCTTGGTCAGGGTTATGGTTTTTCCCGGAGTTTTAAAATTTTCTAACGTATAGTTTGTTCCATTGTCAATAATTACTTCATATTTTCCTTCTCTGTCTATTACAATGGTGCCTCTTTGAATCAAAGCCTCATTTATTCGAGTGAAGTAGATTTCAAGTTCTTTTTTGTACCCCTGTGTGTAAAAGAAACAGTCTAACAATGCTTCTCTTGCTTTCTTTAGGGTTTCTTGAGGATATTGCTTAAAATCAACACTTTCTAACTTTTTATTGATACCTAATGCTTTTAGTTTTTCTACTAATTTATGGTAGGGACTTCCGGGAAGTTTCTCTCTTGTCGTGTTAAGTGTGTTGATTTCTTGAGCGAGTGCGTTGTTTTCACTTTCAAGTAATTCATAAACTTTTTGTCTTAATCCATATTTTTTTGTGATGTGGTTTAATTTTGATTTCTGCTCTGCTTGAGTGAGTGCTGTCCATTCCTGAGCAAGGGTTCTGATCTGTGCCTTGATTTCAGCGGGTGTGTATGTCTTTTGACCTCCTTGTATTTCTCCAATTTGATCTAATGCGCGAAGCAAATCATCTAAGTTTTCTACCTCTGCGACCATCTTTGTATTCTCAGCTTCTTTTGCTTCTTCCTCTTCGTCTAATACTCTTTCAAGTTTGTTCCCATCGTCGTATTCATCAAGTACATTTTTTATATTTATATTTACTTCAGGCAACTCAGCGGTATTTGGAAGTATGTTTTTAATACTCGACATTTTTTCACCACAAAAACCACAAAACATAGCCTTGGTTTGTGGTTGCTCCTTGCCACAGTGAGGGCAGATTACGTTCTTTTCTGTGGTGACTGCTTCCTTCTTAGCTTTTTCTGCTACTTTTATGGGTAGTGATGCATCTATCTCTCCTTTGAGGACAGCTGTATGATATTCTTGTAATTCACTTTTAGGTACTTCGAGTGCTGTACCTTTCCCGCTGACAGGGCTCAAGACAAATGCTTTTTTATCTTTTTGATTAATAGTTTGAGTGATAGTGTAGAGCACCCCATAGTATTGTATTTCTTTTCCAAGGGTAAGAGGACTACCTTCGTTAGACTCAGGTATATTTTTTGGAGACATTCCTTTTTCTATAGACATGTTTCCATTGTACAATTTTTAGATAAAAATTGTAAAGTTTTATCGGCTGATTGCGCCGATCAAGTATTTGCGAGGATTGAGAGAGAGATCTACAAAATCATCCACTGCATCTTTGAGCATGCCTGAGGTTGATTTACCGAAAGACACGACTTCTACCTGGACACCCATGGTTTGGAGGTATTCTACAAGGGGTACAAAGTCTCCATCTCCAGAGACGATGACCACAGAGTCGAGCCTCGGAGACATCTTAATCGCATCTACTGCAAGTCCGACATCCCAGTCTGCCTTTTTAGTGCCGCCTGCAAATATCTGTAAATCTTTTGTTTTTGTTTCGATGCCGAGTTTGCCGAGTGCTTCGAAGAAATGTTTTTCATCCCCTGCTTCGGTGGTGATCACATATGCCACAGCGCGGACAAGCTTTCTACCTGCCACTGCATCTTTTAATACCGCACCAAAATTAACCCGTGCCTTGTATAGGTTGCGGGCGCAGTGATAGAGGTTTTGAGTATCAATAAAGACACCCACCCTTTGTTCTTTGTGTTTAATAACTGTCATATTTTAATATTGTACCCTGTAGTGAAACTTTTATCAAAGTTCTACTACGGGGTTGTAGCACGATGAAAGAAAAAAGATATTACGCGAGGTCCATCTTTTTCATGAGAGCGTTGTAGCGAGCCTTGCTAACTCGTTCTAAGTATTTCAAATGAGTACGTCGGTCAGCAACCATTTTGATCAAACCACGTCGAGAGTGGTTATCTTTCTTGTGTTTCTTTAAATGTTTTGCTAATTCGTCGATAGCAGCAGAAATAACAGCCACTTGGACTTCTGGAGAGCCTGTGTCTTTGTCGTGTACTTGATGTTTCTTTATAATTGTTTGTTTTTTCTTTGTAGCTAACATGTGTACATAGTATCATAAAACCTTTAAAATTGCAATCCCTAGGCTGTTTCTATATTAATGTCGCACAATATTTGGTATAATACGCATATGTCATCTCTCAAAGACCTCAAAACTCAATTTTTAGAATATGTAGAGATAGAAAAAGGGCGATCTTTGCATACCGTACGTAATTATGACCATTATTTGAGCCGTTTCTTAGAATTTGCTAAAAATGATGATCCTGCAAGTATTACTGACACTTCAGTCCGTGAGTTCCGTCTTTGGCTCAATAGGCAAAGTGCCGGAAATGCACGTGCCAAAGGTGAAACTTTAACTAGAAAAACTCAAAATTACTATCTTATCGCCCTCCGTGCATTTTTAAAGTATCTTGCTCGGCAAAACATCGCTTCTCTATCCCCCGAGCGCATAGAGCTGGCAAAAGTTCCAGAAAGATCACTCGATCTGATTACCCCCCAAGAGCTTTCACGGCTTTTAGAGTCACCAAGGGGTACCGAACTCAAGGATTTACGTGATAAAGCTATTCTCGAACTTCTGTTTTCTACTGGGCTTCGTGTTTCTGAGCTTTGCTCTCTTACTTCTGATATTGATCTTTCTTCTGAAGAGCTTTCTATCCGTGGTAAGGGTGGTAAAGTGCGTGTCGTCTTTATCTCTCCTGAAGCTAAAAAGTATGTAAAAGATTATTTAGCTGCTCGTAAAGACATGAGCGAGGCGTTGTTTGTCCAACTTCCAAATGAATTATCTAAAAAATCTTCTACTCAAGGTAGTAAAGCTAAAAAAGTAAATATGAATGGGCTAACACGTAGATCCATAGAGCGCATCGTAAAAACACATGCGATAAAAGCGGGTATCTCTAAAAAAGTCACCCCGCACGTTATTCGCCACTGTTTTGCGACTGACTTACTGAGTAACGGGGCTGACCTCCGTTCAGTACAAGCGATATTAGGGCATGCAAATATCAGCACCACGCAGATATATACACACGTTACCGACAAACATCTTCGTGACATTCATAAGAAGTTTCACAACAAGAAAGATTTTTGAGAAATTATAAAAGTAAACTTTTAAAGGGGTTTGGCGAGTGACGACGAGCCAACTTCAGGAATTTTTAAGCTTCAAAAATTCCGTACCGGCTAAAAGTTTGATTTTAATAATTTCCACAGCATATGTTATTATTTGTCTATGAAAATAATTTCTTGGAACGTTAATGGAATCAGGGCAGTGCATAAAAAAGACCTCTTTGTGCCATTTGTAAAAAAATACAAACCAGACGTGATATGTCTACAGGAAACCAAAGCTGCTCAGAACCAGAGTGAAGTTGCCCTTCCAGAATATGAAGAATATTGGAATTCTGCTACTCGTAAGGGTTATAGTGGTACCGCAATTTTTACTAAAGAAAAACCGATATCTGTCTTACTTGATATACCAGAAAAGATCGCAAAGAAGTATAAAATCATAAATGACGGCTATGGAAATCCAAACGAAGAAGGACGCGTGATCGCCCTTGAGCTTAAGAATTTTTTTATTGTCACTGTGTATACTCCAAATTCTAAGGATGATTTATCTCGTGTAGAGCTCCGTCATAAAAAATGGGACAAAGCCTTTTTAGAATATATGAAAGAACTTGAAAAGAAAAAGCCTGTGGTGTTTTGTGGTGATCTAAATGTGGCGCATACGCCTCTCGACCTCGCTCGTCCAAAAGAGAACGTTGGCAATAAAGGTTTTACAGACGAAGAACGCGAAGGTATAGATAATGTTATAAAAAATGGTTTTGTGGATACATTTCGTATGTTCACCAAAGATAACGGGCATTATACGTGGTGGAGTCATTTTGCAAATGCACGCGCGAGGAACGTCGGTTGGCGGATAGATTATTTTTTTGTTTCTAAGAAATTAGAGAAAAAAGTAAAAACAGCAAAAATTTTACCAGAAGTTCTCGGCTCAGACCACTGCCCTATCTTACTTGAGATCAACTAATTTAGGTTTTATATCTTTGAACCATTCGCCTGTCAGCTTTTTCACTACTTCTGTTTTTTTAGTTACTAATACTTTCAGGGTTCGTTTACAAGAAAGTTTTTTATGGATTTCTTTGTGCCGGAGTAGATAACTTTGTAATTTCTTTGGGATTATCTCATCTTGCGAAATTATTTTTATTTTTGGTCCGATGTACTTACGTATCTCTTTTTTGAAAAGTGGATAGTGAGTACAGCCGAGGACGAGCGCATTTATTTCCTTATTTAAAAGTGGCTTCAAATATTTCTCTACAAAATGCGGTACTTTGTCACTGATGCCCTCTTCGGCAAGTGGTACGAGCATCGGTGCTGAGTTCTGGAAAACTTTTATATCTCTATTTAGTGTTTTACTGAGTTTACTGATTTCTTTTGGGAATGCACCTGAGGCGACGGTGCTCTTTGTTGCTAAGATTCCCACTTTTCCATACTTCATACACTCTTCTGCTGCGGGTATGAGCACTCCGAGGACTCTTTTATTTGGGAAATTTACAGGCAGATACTCTCTCTGTATTCTACGCAGTGCACGCGCTGAAATAGTATTACAAGCAATGATTATTATCTCGCATTTTTCTTTTCTAAATAGATAATCCACTGCTTCCTCTGTGAATTCAAAGATCACCTTTTCAGAACGATTGCCATAAGGGACCCTCTTTGTATCTCCGAGGTATACATAGTCATATTGTGGCATTGCTTCGCGGATGGCTTTTGCTATCACCATACCCCCGAGCCCTGAATCAAAAATTCCAATTTTCATGAATGCTATTTTAGCACAAAATAATTAATATTTGTGATTTTAATATTTTTCCCAGTATGTTATATTTAAACTATGAAACCAGCTAGACTCGAACAACTTGCTGACAGTATCTTTGCGATCGTCATGACCATCATAGTGTTTGAAATTCGCGCACCTATTTTAGTAGAACCAACAAACGTATTCGAACTCTCTCTCGCTATCAAAGCTCTCTTGCCTATCTTTTTGTCGTATCTGTTAAGTTTTGCACTGCTCTTCACCTACTGGCGAGCACACCATTTTTTTATTTCAGTATATGCAAAAAATATCGATCTCAATTTAACAAACTTAAATGCCATCTTTTTC
>CAZUCZ010000025.1:0-4379 GCA_964618925.1 uncultured Candidatus Saccharibacteria bacterium
ACCCAAAGGCTGATGAATCATTACTTCAGAATTTGGCAAAGCCATTCTTTTACCTTTTGTACCAGAAGACAATATCAATGCAGCACCCGAAGCGGCAATACCGACACAAACTGTCGAAATATCATTTTTTATATGATTCATCGTATCGATAATAGCTAATGTTGATGTTACTGAACCTCCAGGAGAGTTGATGTATAGAGAAATCTCTTTCTTTGGATCTTCTGCTTGCAAAAACAACATTTGAGCAATAATAAGATTTGCCATATGATCATCGATCGGTCCACCAAGGAAAATAATGCCATCTCGAAGAAGTCTTGAATAAATATCATAGGCTCGCTCACCAAAACTTGATTTTTCGATTACTGTAGGGATTAACATATTTGTTTTAATTAAATTTAAGCTTGTTGACACATTATATATCATGTGACGTCTTTTTTCAAGTTTCAAAGGTAGAGTGTGGAAGTTGTGTTTTTCTCAACGTCGATCGGCTCTGCTCGAATAAAGGAAAACTCGCAGAGCCGTCTCTTCTCGCGCCACCCTGTTTATGGATTCAATATTTTGTGTCAGTGGCGCTCTGAAGGGGTTTCAAAAAACACTACTTCCACACTCTACCTAAAAATCACAAAAACTAGACAACCACACTATTTAGTTATAAGATAACCTTGTTACTAAATTTTAATTTTGATATCGCTTTTTACGAACACAACCGTGACTTATAAACTTATGAAAACCATTGATATTAAGCCATCGATTAACGATCATATGTTCCATTCACAACCTTAGTTCGCAAAGAGCGGATCCAAACCGCATATGTCACTCAAATTAGTCGCACTATACCTCTCCATCGCAGGAGTACTTGGTGTTGCTATTGGTTACTACTTGCGCTTGATCATTTCTCTAGGCAAAAAGGGTTCCATGGAACTAGAGATAAAAGAAATGCTACTCTCCGCAAAGGAAGAGGCAAAGAAGATCACAGCCGATGCAGAAGCCAAGGCAACCAAGATTCACGATGATGCGAGGTTAGAAATCAAAGAAAAAGAAGATAAAATCCACCAAACCGAAGACCGCCTCATGAAACGTGAGGATCTTTTGGATAAACGTCAATCAGATATAGACAAAGAAGTCGAACTTATCAAACAGCGCGTAGCTGAAATCAAAGCTATTCGAGAAAAAACCGATAAGCTCGAAGAAGAGCGCAAAGCAGAATTAGAAAAAATTGCCAAACTGACAACTGAAGAAGCTAGGGAACAAATTGTCAAATTGGCTGAAAAGCAATATGAAGAAGATATTCTTGTACGCATGAACAAATTAGATACTCAAGGCGAAGAAATGCTAGCCAACAAGGCTCGAGATATTCTAGCAGTCTCTATACAGAGATTAGCATCATCTGTAGCGCAAGATGTTATGTCCACATCACTCGAAATACCTAGTGATGATGTAAAGGGCAAAATAATTGGCAAAGAAGGCAGAAACATAAAAGCATTCGAACGTATTACTGGTGTAGAAGTTCTGGTCGATGACACACCAGGAGCAATCACAATATCATCATTCGATCCAGTCAGAAGACACGTTGCAAAGATGGCTCTAGCAGAACTCATCAAAGATGGTCGTATCCAACCTGCAAAAATCGAACAGGTGGTAGAAAAGGCAAAACAAGATATAAATAAAACTATCAAAGAAAAAGGCGAACAAGCTGCGTATGATTGTGGTGTTATTGGTCTTGACCCTCGCATCTTGCTCATTCTTGGAAGATTACACTTCCGTACAAGTTACGGTCAAAACGTACTACAACACTCAGTAGAAATGGCTCACATAGCAGGCATGATCGCCGAAGAACTTGGAGCAAATGTCCAGGTAGCAAAAGCTGGTGCCCTACTCCACGATCTCGGCAAAGCTCTAGATCATGAAGTCGTTGGTACGCACGTCGAGATCGGCAGACGCATATTGCAAAAATTTGGCGCTTCAGAAGAAATAATAAAAGCAATGCAAGCTCATCATGAGGAATATCCTTATGAGACAGTTGAATCACGCATAGTACAGACCGCAGACGCAATCTCTGGAGCTAGACCTGGTGCTCGCAGAGATAATATTGAAAACTATCTCAAGCGTCTCGGAGACCTCGAAGCATTGGCCAATTCATTCCCTGGTATCGAAAAATCCTATGCTCTCCAAGCCGGTCGTGAAATCCGCATTTTCGTTAAGCCAGAAGAGTTGGGTGATGTAGAATCAAAAACTCTCGCTCGCGATATAGCACTCAAGATTGAAAAGGATCTCAAGTATCCTGGTGAAATCAAAGTTATTGTCATCCGTGAAACTAGGACGATCGAGTTTGCGAGATAACACTGAGGCGCAACCTCAGCGTTGAGCCATAAAACTAAACAAAACAAAAAAACACCCGTGAAATCAGGGTGTTTTTTGTTTCTCTAGTAAATTACGATATTTAAGGTGAGCCCTGCGATTCATCATCCAGGGCGTGGGTAAGGACGAGGCGTATTCATCATAGTGTCGTCAATTTAAAAATCCTGTTCGCTGGATCAGCTTTCCGCACGGAAATGACTCAACGAAATCGGACTCGTCGACTCAGAAGATTCTCCACCTGGCACCCCTCACCTCAAATACAATAATTTAAAATTTCTATAACTTATTATACACCTTTTATTACAATAAGTCAACCCACAATCCCCTGTTGCTTAAAATACGGCTTACTATATAATTATCCCGTGGTACGAAACTCGACCCACGTTCACTGTTTGATGAACGAGATCGAGACCATTAATTATTAGAAACTAATTTAAAACAAATGAACAAAGCAAGTATTGTAGATGCAGTTCACGCAGTTCTAGCAGGAACAAAAGTTCAAGCAGAACAGGCAGTAGAGACAGTTATTAATACCATTATAGATGCCCTCAAGAAAGGTGATGAAGTATCTATTGCTGGTCTCGGTATCTTCTCAGTCAAGCAAAGAGCAGCTCGCGAAGCTCGAAACCCTCGTACCGGTGAATCTATCAAAGTCCCAGCTATGAAAGTTCCTAAGTTCCGCGCAGCTAAGGCCCTCAAGGACGCTGTAAAATAGGTCTAGTATAGACTATAGGATATCCTTTATCGTTATTGTGATATCAACCAAAAAACCGCCATAAAGCGGTTTTTTGGTTGAATTTTACAGACGCCAGGTATCTGCAACTAAAATAATGGTGCGGGCAGGGAGAATCGAACTCCCGTCTACACATTGGAAGTGTGTCATTCTACCACTAAACCATGCCCGCAGATATTATATTATTCAAGAACCTGATCAATACTAGCAATTATTTTCCTGTGTAACAAGACACCGAAGTTTTTATTGCCCTTACTTACGATACTAAGATGAGCTGTGCCGTAAGGGAGAATTCCCTGTCTATCCTTATTCTTATTAGTACGCTTATCTACGTACGATTTAAAAAAGTATTTTTTATCCAAATCAACGACTTTACTCCAATAACGAATGGACTCATCATCATTCTTGTCAGGATATATATGCAGTCTGATACGAAAATTATTATCTGATAAGCCAAAATGATCCTTAAACCAATTCAAAGAAAACTTGATTATTCTTGGGTCGGAATTTGAAATTCTTATAGCAGACTTACTCCCTTCACCCAAATATATTCCTAAACCAAAAATAAAACTGTCTCTTTTACTAATCTTCCCAACATTATTATTAGCATACTGATCAGCTACCCTTATGGACATTAGCTTATCTACCCTTTTAAGAATAGTACAAGCTACTCTACCCCTTTTTCTCTTCCCCACCAATTACAGCCTCCTTTATCTGCTCCACGTCTTTCTCTATTTCTTTTATCGTAGCTTGAATTTTCTTTAGTTCTAATTCTTCCTCTCGAATCTCTCTTTCAGTCTTATCAGCGAGCTTTTTCTCCCCTTTCATACCACTCATCAATATTGTGTCTCCAATAAAATAAGAAACAAATAAACCTGAGGCAAGGAGAATGATCGTAACAATAATCATATTTGTTGGTTCATAAAATAGCCATCCAAGCCAACCACCCTTTGCCTGTAATAGATCGGCTGTATGCCACACACCACGCCAGAAAAGAACAATAGCAACTCCACCAATAAGGGTATAAACAATTGGATAACGACTTAGATGACCTCTAACATAGTCCTCCAACTTATCAAAAAAGTTTAATATTTTTTTATACATTAGATGAATTGTATCACAAAATTTCGCAGTTTTACCAAAATTATTCTCATATTTGAGATTTTAGATCTGATTTAGCAAAATCAATCCGAGATACGAATCTGCTGATTCGCCTACTGGGTAAGATTTAAGTTTTCTTGTCGGAGCGCCGGGATTCGAACCCGGAGTCGCCTCTTCCCAAAAGAGG
>CAZUCZ010000026.1:0-4106 GCA_964618925.1 uncultured Candidatus Saccharibacteria bacterium
ATATAAGTAATATTAAAATAAATATAACAATTATATATTTACCTTTCTTCATGTGCTGGAGAAGGGACTCGAACCCTTAAGCCTTGCGGCACTAGTTCCTAAGACTAGCGCGTATACCAATTCCGCCACTCCAGCTTAAATATAATACATTTTCTAGTCAGGAATATTTTGCTCGTCGCCACTCGCAAAATTTCACGACCCTGCCTCGACTGTTTTTTCTAGTGAAAAAACATGTCTCCGGCTCGCTCTAGTCATAAAAATTAAAAGCAGTTTTAATTTTTATGACCTTGTGCGCCCACCAGGGATCGAACCTGGGACATTCTCCTTAAGAGGGAGCTACTCTACCAGCTGAGTTATGGGCGCATAATTTAATTTTCAAAACCCGGTGCCCGGAGTGGGGGTCGAACCCACATCCCTTGCGAGACACGATTTTAAGTCGTGCGCGTATACCAATTCCGCCATCCGGGCATATAAAACATATTACATACTTTTGACTCCATAAACAAGTGAATTGTCTATCCTAATACTAGGGAGGCCTGGGGCGGAATCGAACCGCCGTATAACTCTTTTGCAGAGAGTTGCCTTACCACTTGGCCACCAGGCCTTATTTTTATTTAGTAAAAATAAGGAACTTATTTAATCCTAACCATTTCGTAACAGTTCGTCAATTCGTTGCCTATTCTTTTCACCCATGTCTATCGCGATATCAATAAAAGGTATTATCTTCACAGGCATGTTCTTTTTTAAGAACTGGCGTAGCTCGGCGCGTTTACGTTTTGCGAACTCGAGTGCTGTCTTCTCTTTGTCGAGTGGTAGTACCGTGATAAATATGGTTGCACGCTTGAGGTCAGGAGAACAGCTCACTGAGATCACATTGATCAGAGATGTCTTGTTACCTTCACGTCCTAAAAAAATTGCGGCTAATTCTTTTATCTTATTGGCGACTTTTTCGTTGCGTTGTGTTTCCATTTTGGTTTATACAATCTGTAGTTATTTTTGCATTATTGAAAATGATTCAAGTACATCCCCAGAGACGATTTCTACTTTGGATTCTATCATCATGCCAAACTCAGTGCCTTCTTGGACCATGCTTGTTTTTACTTTTCCTTGCTCCAGGTTCACGATCTTGCCACGCCCTATCTCAAAGTCACGTCGCATGATCTTTACGGTGCTGTTTAGGTTGATGACTCCCTCGGTGACTTTACCACCGACGATTTGTCTTTCTTTGGTGCGGCTAAATGCACGGATTATCTTTGCTTTACCAGTAGTCTCTATTGTTTCGATGCGTGGACGGAGGCGTTCCATCTGTTCTTCGAGCCATTCGGTCATCTTGTAGATGATCTGGAACGGCGAGATGGTGATACCTCTTTTTTCAGCTTCATCGATCGCTCCCTTGTCTGCTTTGACGTTAAATCCAATCACGAGCATGTCTTCACTCGTGGCGAGGCTCTTAATGTCAGATAGGGTAATTGCACCGACGCCTTTGGCTATGATTCTGAATTCTGCATTATCACTTTTTATTTTTGCTATTTCTTTCTCTATCGCTTCGAGGCTTCCCGCTACGTCGGCTTTGAGCATGATTGGGATGATTTTTTTATTTGGGTCCTCAAACGAAGTTGTCTTGGTCTGGTTTTCGTGTGGGGTAGATAGCCATTCTTTTACATATTTTTCTGCATCACTTTTCTTTTCAAAGGTTTTAAATGCTGCACCGACACGAGGCATTGTATCAAATCCCACAATACGAAGTGGTGATGAGAAGGTAGCTTCTTTTACCATCACACCTTTAAAGTTTTCCATAATACGGGTAGAACACATCGCATTCTCGACGACTATCGTCATTCCATTTTTCACAATGCCTTCTTTGATGAGTAGTGTTGCTTCTATTCCGCGTTTTGGGTCGAGATTTGCTTCGAGCACAAAACCAGATGCAGGTATATCAGAAACTGCCGTAAAGTTTTCGACTTCAGCAAGAATGATAATGAGTGAGAGGAGCTCATCGATCCCGGTGCCTTCTTTTGCAGAGATTTCTACAAAGGGGATTTTACCACCATAGTTTTCAAGATATATTTCATGTTCAGCGAGTTCGGTTTTCGTTTTCTCTACATTTGCGCCTGGTCTATCTATCTTGTTGATGGCTACGATAGAAGGAAGTCCGCTTTCTACGATGGTTTTCCATGCTTCGATTGTTTGAGGCTTCACACCGTCTTCAGCCGAGACCACAAGGATCGCGATATCGGCGATCTGTGCTCCGCGTTCACGCATTTTAGAGAAAGCTTCGTGTCCTGGTGTATCGAGAAATGTTATTTTTTTCTCGGTGCCAGATTCATCTTTGTGTAAAACTTCATATGCAGAGATGCGTTGTGTAATACCTCCTGTTTCTTCATCTACGACGTTTGTTTTTCGTATGTAGTCGAGAAGGGTAGACTTACCGTGGTCGATGTGTCCCATCACCACCACTACAGGCGGACGTTCTACAGTATTCTGTTTTTGATTTTCTTTTTCCATAGTGGTTTTTTGTACACATTGTATTAGACTTTAGCTTTATTCAAAACTTCCTTTTCCTCTACGGTGAGTTCGTATTCGGACTTACTCTTCTTTATCGGCTTTGCAAAGACACTCATACGTTCGCGAGAATATAAACTTGAAAGTACCACTCCATCACCATCTTCATTTAATAGAGAGATGGCAAAACTCTGATTACTGCCTTGATCTGGAAATGGATTAAAGCGAATCGTCTCTAGTCCACGTATGCTTTTTCTGAGTTTGGCGTTTACAAGAGCGAGATCTTTCTCTGTATCTTCTTTCGCCTTTTTGAGCTCTTTGATATCACTCTCGAGAGCCACGAGTGTATCTTCTAAATCTTTAGCTTTTTTACCGACAAAAAACCTTTTGAGCCTCTTTTCAGTGGTAAAAATCCAAAGCGTCACCAACAAGATGGCAATTGCGATAAAAACAAAAAAAGCAATCTCGAGCTTTATATTCATACCTTTTCAATATATACTATTTTCATGCCCAAATCAAATCAGTCACATAAGAAAATAACGAAATATTCAAAGAAAATTTACCTCGACTATGCCTCGAGTGCTTTGTCTGTGTCAGCGAATCCAGGCTCTATACACACACTCGGGGTAAGCGAGAAACACACACTCATGGACATGCGTCGCCGTGTCGCTACACTCCTCTCTGCTCATCCTGATGAAGTTATTTTTACCTCAGGTGCTACCGAGAGTAACAATCTTGCTGTGTTAGGAGTGGTTCAATATCGTAAAGCGGGTGCAAGAATCCCGCATATTGTGACGACAAACATAGAACATGCATCAGTGCTCGAGGCATGTAAGCATTTAGAAAATACAGGACAAGCCACCGTGACCTATGTGGAGGTAGAAGCAAATGGAATTTTCGACACAAGGTCCATCAAAAAAGCAATAACAAAATACACGGTGCTTGTGTCTGTGATGTATGCGAATAACGAGATCGGTAGCATACAACCAATCAAAGAAATTGCGAAAGAAATTCGTCATTGGAATAAAATAAATACAAACAAGATTTTTTTTCACACCGATGCGACTCAGGCGGTGAATTATCTACCGATCGGGGTGCCTCAGCTCGGTGTCGACTTGATGTCGTTTAATAGTTCTAAGATATATGGTCCAAAAGGTGTCGGGGTATTGTATGTACGAAAAGGCACACCGATCGGCAAGATATTGTTTGGTGGTGACCAAGAGCTGGGGTTACGTCCAGGAACAGAAAATGTCGCCGGGATAAAGGCACTCACACATGCGCTCGAAGTGACCGAAAAGATGAAGAGTAAAGAACTCAAAAGACTCACCACGCTGCGAGATTATTTTATTAAAAAACTAACAAAGCTGAATTATCCGATAATTATAAATGGTGATCTGGGTCAGAGACTGCCAAATAATATCAATATCACGATTCCAAACATTCCGAGTGATTTACTGGTCATAGAGTTGTCTGCACGTGGTGTCATGGCTTCTGCAAAGAGTGCATGCAAGAGTGGTGATGGCAAGGCTTCGCATGTCATTGAAGCCATAAATAAAGCAAAGAATTCAACTGGCATGTCTCGCCGAAGCAATGCGGAGGTGGAT
>CAZUCZ010000027.1:0-4083 GCA_964618925.1 uncultured Candidatus Saccharibacteria bacterium
TCACAAAAATTGGTATTCTTAAAATATAGGTATATACTGCGAAAAGTTGCTAGTTTTTTATTTTTAAAAAGGAGGTGAGGATCATGCGATTCACACATTTTTTAGCTGCATGTTGTCTAACTGTGATGCTCTTCATCTCAGCGACAATGTGTCAAACCAAGGCTCCCAGCGTTCATACAGATGATGAATTAACGGGAAAAGATGTGGACGTAATGTTCGCAAGCTTTCGATCTATGGATCAAAAAGGGGTAATTGAATACTACCTCACCGATGATCCAAAGCGGGAATATCATTATCTCTCCACTGATAAAAATACTATTTTCAGTGACGAAGATGCTTGGAAACCCAAAGGATGGAAAATCTATCCTGAGGGATGCTTTATGGTTTTATATTGTAGAACACACTTGGTCGCGTATTACATGACACGCATACCATGTGTCGAAAAAGAAATCCCTAACTAAATGACCGACGAAATGCAGAATTCGTCGGTTTTTTTAATTTGTATATGAAAAACCCTTATATTATTGACATATTTTACTTACCATGTGCTTGACAAGTAAGTAATAATATGATATTATACTATTTGAATCTATGGGTATAGCTCATCTCAAAGCTTTGACGCGAGGCGTCTGACAAGGAGATTAGGTACTCATCTGTTCATCGAAAAAAGAATGTTCGAAAGAAAGCAAAATCGTGTGAGCGAAAGCAGCACGTCACTCGTCAAGAGTGTTTTGTTGATCGCGTTGCTAGCGATCCTGAGTGTAGCAGTGTCTGCACAAAAACTTCCCGAAGGTGACGCACGTAACGAAGCATTCCGTAACCACTTCCAAAAAGTTGTCAGTCTTAATGCTGACATAAAAGACTTTGAAGGAATGGACATTGGACGAAGCTATAATTTGCCCGATGCAAAAACGGACCGACTCGAAGTTGGCGATGACCATGGGATTTGGGGTCACGAATTTAAGAAATTTTACGGAATTTCTTATGAAGCTTGGCTCCAGGGTCAGGCTTTACCAACCCCGACTCCGACTGCAACCCCAACACCTAATCCAACTGCTACACGACTGCCTTCGACTTTTCAGTCGTCGGACAGTGGTGTAAGTTTTTGGGATTCGATCCCATGGTTTTGGTTGTTCTGGATTTTGGTCGCAGTTTTAATACTTGGGTTGCTTTATTTAGCTTACTGGCTTTTTAAACGCAGTCCGACAGGTTGGCGACCAGTGGTTACCGGGGGTGCTGTAAGTGATGACCATGCCGACACAATCATGAGAAATCGTGGTAGAAGTCGGGGCATGGAACTTATCCCCGGAAGTATCGAAAGGGTTCGCCTTTTCGGTCCTTGGCTTACTCGTCACCACGGTGTTCCAGTTTCTATTCCGCATAACTATAATGCGGAACGTGCGTATCGCGCGCGTTTTAGAAAACAAAACGGAACCGAAGTGGTGGGTTACATGCTTCAAGGCTGCGGTAATGATGTCGCCGCTGGACACTGGTATACAGGTTTACCTGGATCCAGAGTTGAAGAAGGTTGGGATACTCCTCCAACTCAACCAATAACTCCAACACAAACAAATCCAGCTTCAATGGTTTCCGAAGCAACTCCGGTTGTTGAAGAAAAAATTGAAGAAGGTGTGATTAAATTTGAGCTTCGTAAGGCTGGTGAAGACCAACCTGCTATGGCTCGGTTAGAAGGAATTGATGAAAGTGGTGACAACACCATTGAAATCAAATCTGGGAAGATCACAATTCGCTACACCCCACGAAGCTAGGAGTGTAGTCGCTCAATTATGGGCACATAGGTTCTAGATCCTAATAAAATCTTACTAATAGCCGATGAACTTTTATGTTTGTCGGCTATTTTACGTTATAGCTAAAATTTTTATTCCTCAAATTTTGGTTTTTCTATTTCGAGGAGGGTGAGCTCGGGTGAGGTGCCGGCGATGCGGAGCACATCTTTGTCGATCTTTTTAAGTTCTTTATTTGAGGCACTGTAATGATTTGTGACAGTACTGATGGCATTCCCGAGCTTGGTATGATAGTTACTATAGGCATTTAAATGTTTACCAAGGTCTTCTACTTTTTTAATAATTTCTTTTGAAGATTCTTCTATTTTAAACGCTTTGAATCCGTAAAGGACTGACTGCAGATATGCCATAAATGTCGTCGGGGAGATGACGATGACTTTCTTTTCGTTGTACGCGTAGTCTATGAGGTTCCGTGTGTTTACTTTTATAGAGCCCACTTCGTTTACGAGGAGATCATAATAAATGGCTTCCGCAGGAATATACATAAATGCAAAGGGCAGTGTGCCTTCTTCGGGGCGGACGTATTTTGCAGTTTCATCGATGCGCTTTTTAAGGTCATTCTTGAATTCTTTTTCAAGTTCTTCACGCTGCTTGTCATCTATGGCGTGCACCACACGATCATAATTATCGAGAGAGAATTTTGCATCTATAGGGATGATACCTTCTTTGGTGATGATCACCGCGTCGACTACTTCTTTGTTCTTAAATTCATACTGCATTTTAAATTGCCCCGGAGCGAGGGTATTTGAAAGAATAAGCTCAAGTGAAGCTTCACCCCAGTTGCCGCGTTGTTTTTGGTGCTTGAGTGTCTTCTCGAGATTACTTAATTTATCTGCAATTAAAACAAATTCTCTCGTAGCCTCATTCGTCTTGGTCTGCTCTCGAGCTACATCTATCAAACTTTTACTTACTTGTTCGTTGATGTCTTTGATTAGTTTTTGTGATTCTGAAAACTGCACTCGTGCAGCATCCTGCATATCTCTACGAGATTCGGTGAGTTTGGAATCGAGCACCCGGGACAGCTCCGCGAGCTGCTGTTGTAATAATAAAAATGATTGGTCGTTTTCTACTGGTGTTTGTTTTTTACGGAGAAAGAACACGAGTACTACTACCGCACCCACCAAAACTCCTATGATAATCCCAATAAAATTTTGCATATTGTATGTTTTAATCTTTTCCTAAATAATGCTTAAGTGTAAATATCCAATCCTCATCTAATGTATCTCCATTTATCTTTTGCTCATAGAGCCATTCGAGATAGCCTCGGTCTGTTTGCACGATGTCTTCTATCTTTTGACTATTGTATTTACCAAATTTAAACGTACGCAAGAGTGAAGGGTGTGATGAGATCTCTATCATTTTTTCTATCACGCTTTCTTCATCAAGACCTTCGTCATCTATCATTTTCTTTTTTAATCGTTCGAAAAGTTTCTCGAGGACGAGCACGTCGCCGAGTGCATCGTGTGCAGTGGCTTCTACGTCTAGCTCGAGGAGGTATCTTAGATATTGTAAGTTATATTTAGCTATTTTTTCTTCGGGGTCGAGGTGTCTCGCGAGTCTGAGTGTGTCTATAAAATTCTTTGGGTTTACTTCTTCTTTCTTCATCACCATCATATCAAAAGGTGCATTGTGAGCAACCACCACAGACTGCTCGTGTTCAAAGAGATCTTTTACGTTTTGAAAATCTTCACTTTCCATGAAGACAGGTTTGTCTTCCACCATCTTGTTTGTGATGTGGTGAACAGCGGAAGCATCAGGAGGTATCTTTATTTTTGGTTTGTATAATTTATTAAAAGTTTCTTCGCCAGTTTTATATGCAAGCTGCACGAGGTAGTCGTTCTCGGTATTTCCAGTGGTTTCAGTATCAAAAAATATGATCTTTTTCATCCCAGTACTAAAAATTTAAATAATAATATTGATCGACTATGTCTCGTAATCAAAATTTTAGTACGGGACAGGTTTCTCTATTTTATCATAATTTGTTATAATATGTGTGTATGCGATGCGAACAAACTTGCCCCGTAGTGATTTTTGGCCTAATTTATATACATATTTAAGATTTAATTATTCATTTAATATCATTAATAAACAAATGAACGAACCAAACATTCACATCGGGGTAAAAAATGGAATAAAAGAAGCAATGATGGCAAAAGATACCCTCAAGCTCGAGACGTATCGAGCTATGTCAGCTGCATTTATGAATGAGCTCGTCGCCAAGAATCGCAAGCCAAACGAGATGCTAAACGACGAAGAAGCCCTCGCGGTCATCACACGC
>CAZUCZ010000028.1:0-3935 GCA_964618925.1 uncultured Candidatus Saccharibacteria bacterium
GGAGACCACTAAGGCTGATCTTGAGTATGTAGTAAAATCCTTGCATGAGATTTTGACAAAATTATCAAAGTGGTATACTTAAAACATATAAGTTATTAATGAATAAATTTTATGGGAGGACACTTTGAATGGTTAAAAGGAAAAGGAGTAGAATCTGAAATCAAAAAAGCGACTGATGCTGTGGCTGAAAAAGAGCCTAAAATGTTAAATGCTAAACAAGAGGAATATCTCAAGAATTTCGAACAGGCAGGAGATTATCAGATTATTAAGTATCTCATACTGAATGATATTGAAAAAATTATCGTAGATAAAACTACTGAAAAACTTGCTGATTGGGAAATCAAACAACTACTAGAGCAGAGGTTAATGCACCTTCATGCTGCGGACCCCGAACAAGATCTTACTGAGGAAAAAAGAAAAACTGATCTTAGGTTGAAGAATTTACGAAATTAAATGTTTACTATTTTGATTTTATAATTTGTTCAGCTATAATTAGTTCATGGATATACAAGAACTAACAAAAACGCAACTCATACTGCTCGCAGTACTGCTTTCTTTTGTGACTTCTATCGCTACAGGTATTACGACTGTAACATTGATGCAGCAAGCTCCGTCATCAGTTACGGTGCCGATCACACGGATTGTACGTGAGACCGTAGAAAAGATTTCTCCAAATACCACTACACCGACCACAGCCACAACTCCCGCACTATCAGATGATCAAAAAAAGTTACTTGAAGACCTCAAAGCCATCAAGCCACTGACGATCACTCTCGTATTAAAAGGTGCGACCGCAGGAGCGGATAAGACACTCGGTACCGGGCTTTTCCTCGGAGACAACAAGGTAGTCATCGCATCACTCATACCAGTTCCCAAAGAAGGTGAAGTGTATGTCGTAAAATCCGTCCTCGGCGAACAAAAAGTCTCAAAGGTTACCCAAGAAAAAGATTTCACTATTGTTGAGTTAGTCAAAAATGAATCTGTGGCTCCCGCGCCAGCTGGCGACCCTGCTACTACTCCAGGAGAAGCTACGCAATAAAAGAAAAGCTTGACAGATAGTGTATACTATAAGAAGGTATACCAGTGTATATCAATAATAAATAACATATGCCACCATTAAATAAATTTACAACCAAAGCTAAAGACGCTATCAAAAAAGCACACGAGCTCGCGATCGAGCGTGGAGTAAACCACGTTTCTTCGATGCATCTCCTCGCGGCGCTCCTCCTTGCCGAAGAGTCTATGGTGAACTCTATTTTAGATAAACTCGAGATCGATACGATACTCCTCACCGATTCTGTTTTAGAGATGATTGAATTACCAGAATCTCATAGTACGATCTCTCCTGCATATCAGATCTATCTCAATCCTGATCTCGCACAAGTGATCGAACAATCCGTAAAGATCGCTGAATACATGAAGGACGAGTTTGTCTCTACTGAACACCTTTTTATTGCTATTCTCGAAGTCACGAGTGAGGCACGAGAAACACTCGCACGTTTTCGTATTCATAAAGATTCAGTGTTGAAAGTATTAGAAGAATTAAGGAGAGACAATATCACTGATGTGAGTGAGACAAAGAAGTTTAAGCTTCTCGTAAAATACACACGTAATCTCACCAAACTCGCCAAAGAAGACAAACTCGATCCTGTGATCGGGAGAGACAATGAAATACTCCGTATTATGCAGATCCTCTCTCGTCGTACAAAGAACAATCCGATCTTGATCGGAGAAGCTGGTACAGGCAAGACTGCTGTCGTCGAAGGACTCGCTGAACGCATTGTGAAAGGTAACGTCCCTGAATCTTTAAAAGATAAAGAGCTTGTCTCGCTCGACCTCGGTATGCTCGTCGCGGGTACTAAGTACCGTGGGGAATTCGAAGAGAGATTAAAAGGTATCATGAAAGAAATAGAGCGCTCAGATGGAAAGATAATTCTTTTTATCGATGAGATACATACGATAGTCGGCGCTGGCGGTGCAGAGGGTACTATGGATGCATCAAATATGTTAAAGCCGGTTTTGGCACGAGGTGAACTTCATGCGATTGGTGCGACAACTCTTCGAGAATATCAAAAACATATTGAAAAAGATCCAGCACTCGCACGACGTTTTCAGCCAGTGTATATCGATGAGCCGAGCATCGAAGACGCGATCACGATTCTGCGTGGACTCAAAGAACGTTATGAATTATTCCATGGGGTACGCATTACCGATGACGCGATTGTGTCTGCGGTGAACCTTTCTTCTCGCTATATCACTAATAGATTTTTACCAGATAAAGCGGTGGATTTGATCGACGAAGCATCATCTTCACTCAAGATCATGCTCGAGAACAAACCTCCCGTCTTAGAAGACGCACATAGGAAAATCCGTCGTTATGAAATAGAAAAAGAAGCACTTAAAAAAGAAGTTGCTATTTTAAGTGCGGAAAAAAACAAAGAACATCGAGAGAAGAATATTGAAATAAAAAACAGACTCAAAGAAGTCGATAAAGAAATTGCGAATCTTGCAGAGAAAACCAAAGAACTCGAACTCAAGTGGAACAATGAGAAAAATATCGTCATTGAAATACGAGCTATCAAAAAAGACCTCGAGACCATCCGCCTCGAAGCCGAAGAAGCGGAGATGAAGTCTGATCTTTCTCGCGTGGCTGAAATACGATATGGAAGAATTCCAGAACTTAAAAAAGAACTCGATACCAAACTCGCTCGCTTGAAGAAGCTGCAAAAATCTCGCCGAATCTTAAAAGAAGAAATCACCGCCGAAGACATAGCCGAAGTTGTCGCACGTTGGACTGGTATTCCACTTACTAAGATGCTCGAAGAAGAAAGAGAAAAGCTCGAGAAGATGGAAGTCGAGCTTAAGAAGCGCATCATCGGGCAAGACGAGGCGATCAATCGAGTCGCTGATGTGATTCGTCGTAGCCGTGCTGGCATCGGTGACCCAAATAGACCAATCGGCTCATTTATATTCCTCGGTCCGACGGGTGTAGGAAAAACAGAACTCACAAAGACCCTCGGTGCATTTATGTTTAATGATGACAAAGCTATCATCCGGGTAGATATGTCTGAATACATGGAGCGACATTCTATCTCAAAACTTATCGGTTCACCTCCAGGATATGTCGGCTATGATGAAGCAGGGCAGCTCACCGAATCTGTGCGCCATCGACCGTATTCAGTCATCTTATTTGATGAGATAGAGAAAGCTCATCCTGAGGTTTTCAATATGCTTCTCCAGGTCATCGACGAAGGGAGACTCACTGACGGAAAAGGCAGAGTGGTCAACTTCAAAAATACGATTATCATCCTTACTTCAAACATTGGTTCACAATTTGTTGAGAAGATGGAATCTATCGGTTTTTCCAACAACTCTGATAAACAGAATTATGAAAACATGAAAGACAAGATCATGGAGTCCCTCAAAGATAACTTCCGTCCAGAATTCTTAAACCGTTTGGATGAGATTATCGTATTTGATACGTTGTCAGAGGATGCAATTAAAGAAATCGTCAAACTCCGTATCAAAGTGATCGAAGAACGCCTTCTTGCAAAAGGTATTAGTCTTGAGATTGCTGAAGAGGCACTGTCACACCTCGCTAAAACTGGGTATGATCCACACTATGGTGCACGACCACTCAACAGACTAATTCAAACTAAAATCTTGAATTCTGTCGCGAGCTATATTATCGGAAACAAGATCAAGAAGGGCGACAAGGTGTTGGTCTCTCTGAAAAACAATGAGCTCTTGATTGAAATCAAAAAGGGTAAAATCAAAAGCCCTATTCAACTCCGTACAAAATCTTCAGCGTAGGTAATACACTGTATAAAAAGATGCAAAAAAGTTTTTTTTGTGTTATTTTATAACAGTGTTTACTTTGCGTCGGTGGTAGAGTGGTCAATTACAACAGACTGTAAATCTGTCGCCTCCGGGCT
>CAZUCZ010000029.1:0-3330 GCA_964618925.1 uncultured Candidatus Saccharibacteria bacterium
CTGCCTCGTGGACTTCATCGTATGCCTCGTGGACCACTATCTTGTCCCCTGTCCTATTCTCTGTAAAAAGATTTTTCTCTATTCGAAAATTATTCTTTTTGATGACTGCGTTTGCCGCCTCGATTATATTTTTTGTCGATCGGTAATTCTGCTCAAGCATTATTATCTTTGTCTCAGGGTAATCTTTCTCGAAGTGGAGCATATTTTTTATATTCGCCCCCCGCCAGCTGTATATATTTTGATCGGTATCTCCGACGACGCAGATATTTTGTTCTTTACCTACAAGAAGTTTTGTCATCTCGTATTGGACTTCGTTTGTATCTTGGTATTCATCGACATGAAGGTATTTCCACTTTTCTTGATACTTACTTTTAATCTCTGGATATTTTTTTAGGATCATCACTGTCTCAAGGAGTAGATCGTCGAAATCAAGAGACTTTTCTTTTTTGAGCGCGCTCTCATATCCCTTCCAAACTGTCGCCACTATTGACTGGAATGCACTCGCGACATTTTTTTCATAGCTATCGACAGTTATAAAGTCGCCTTTTGCTTTTGATATGATACTTTTTATTTTTCTCGGCTCGTGTTGCTTTGGATCGATACCCCTATCCTTCATGACGTCTTTGATTATTGAAAGAGCATCGCCTTCATCGACAATACTGAAATATTTAGTCAGGCCTAAAAGGTGCGCATTTTCTTTTATGATAAAAACCCCAAGTGAGTGGAATGTAGATATAAAAGGACCACCATCTTGCCCATGTATTTTGTCCCCTAACATGCTGTATACCCTATCGCGCATTTCTTTGGCAGCTTTGTTTGTAAATGTCACGGCTAAAATATTCTCAGGATTTATACCTTGGTGGATTATGTGTATTATGCGATGAGTCAGAGTCTTTGTCTTGCCTGCTCCTGCACCTGCTACAAGCAAAAGAGGCCCCTCTGTATAGAGAACTGCCTCTTTTTGCTTGTCATTTAAGGTCTCCAAGTGCTTCATGAGAACCCATTGTAACATTTTACGTAAACCTAAGCACAATTATGAATTTTCGCAGTCGCGTCGGAGCCCTTTAGGGTTAAGCGCAAGAAAATTTATAATTGCGCGCAGGTTCTTACCCTATCTGACTCATGATGTTTGCGCTGTCAGCTTTGAATTTTTCTGCTTCTTCGTGCGCGATATTTTCTATATCTGGGACTTTCTTTTCAAGATATGAAAACATTGCTTCTGGATCTTTGTTTTCTGTTATTAGTTTCTCGAACTCATCTTTTTCTTCTTCTGTTAGCTGGTCTAGTGCACGGAGCATAATCTCCTGATAGACGAGCCCGCCCATCTTTTCCATCATCTCGTTTTGTTTTTCTTCAGGCAGTGCATTTATACCCAATATCTCTCTTATGTCACTATTTATTTTATTGAACATATTTTTAGCCAGTGGCTTTGTGATTAATAATAATTTTTAATGTGTCCATCTACTGTATCCAAAGAAGTCACCGATTATATCATTTGCTCTGTTTGCGATGTTTATTGTTCTCGGACTATAGTAGTATCCACCGCCAGTTGGCGAACTATTTCTCATACCTTGAGGTTGCGAACGGAGACGGGCTTCTTGTTCTATTTTTTGATCCATGTATGTCCCGTTATCTACACTCTTTTCAAGTCGACTATCTCGGAACATATATAGTGTACCATCATCTGTCTTGTGGAGGTCTCTGGTTATCCGGCCTATATATCTTTCCATTGACTCATTTCCGATTGGAGCTGCGTTTAGTGGATCTTTTTCTGCATAAACTTCAGCTAGTCTCTTTAGCTCTTTTTCGTGAGTGAAAGAATAATTGTGTACTCCAGACCTTGAAACCTTGTCTTCTATTATCCCGCCTTTTATGAGCTCATTTAATTTCTCTGGATTGTTTTTTACTAATTCATTTTGATTGAAATCAAAGAAGTCTTTTGCGGGAATATTTTTAACTGTCTGCCACTCTGGAGTTTCCTTGTAGTAGTACATGTGTGCTCCTTCTACATTTTTATCAAGTTCTTGATCGTACATCACACCCTTTTCTCCATGACCAAAGAATTCCTGAAGTTGTTTTTCTTTTTCATAATCGGCATAGTCATCAAACTTTACACCTTTTTCTCGGAACATATCATCTGTGTACTTATTCCACTCTTCTGTCCTCATGCCGTTTACATATTCTGTATTTGGTCTATCTAAGATCACATTTTGTCTGCCGAACTCTCTCCTGACCTCGTCTGCGTTTTCGAGATGTCTAGGATCACTTACCATGTTTGGCTCTCTGACTGTTATCGCTTCATCCACCTTTATATTTTTTGCCCCATAAAATTCCGAAGCATCTCTATTTGTCATCGGTACTTCGCGGGTGAATCCATTACCTTGTACTTCTTGATTGCTTGGGTTGTACATATTACCATTACCACTTGTTGGAGATATCGGCCTGACCCCGCCCGTTTCATTTGCGAATCTTGGAGTCCAATTTGGATTTGATGGATTGACTGATGCTTTTATATTTTCGCCAGCATTTCTTGCTTCTCCTACCCCTTGGTCTATTTTATCTTCTACATTTGCTCCTTCAGGAATAGCACTCGAAGAGGTATGGGTATCTATTATATCTGGAGTACCTTGTGGCTCTATTTCTTCCGGTCCTGTCGGCACTGGAGTGCCCTCATCTATAATTTTTGGTACTGTTTGATCTATCTCTTCCCCTGTCGGTACCGGAGTTCCTCTAAGATTGTTTTCTATATTTGGTCTACTACCTGAGTGATCAGAGTCGAACATCTTGCCTTCGTATGTGCCACTCGCCTTTATATCTGTTCCTTTTTCGAGAAGTATGTCTTTATTTGTTGCTGCATCGTGATAGGTTAAATTACCTTGTTCATCTATCTTATATGAAGAACCAATTCGCTCCATTGCACTTTCATTTACATTGCTTGGTTTATATTGACCGTATTCTTGCGCCAATTTTTCTGCCCTTGTATTTAATATGTGTTCGACACTTGCAGGTCGTGGTGAGCCATCTGGATATTCTGTCTTTAATCTTTCTTGAATTTCTCTTATAGTTTTTATAGCTCCATGACCTTTTCCGACTTTGAATTCCATTGACCTATGATCTCCTGTTAGATTTTCATGAATTTTTTCATCACCTAATCCTTCATGGACTGGTTTGCCATCTATAAAGTCAGAGTGTTCTCCATCTTTTACAAACGGAATGTAACCAGACCCTTCTTTTGGAACATTATCGTAAGACAATCCCTTTACTCCATGTGGAGCGTGTGCAAAATAATCTCGAATTTTCCAGCCGAGAAGCGAAAGACCGGCTCCTACT